>CAZYOC010000150.1:0-10959 GCA_964648415.1 uncultured bacterium
CCCGTTATGTCTGCAAAGATGCGCCTTGTCCTGAGACAAATGACGCAGCTCAGAACGATTCATAGCTGGTGCAATGGAGCACTAGATTGCTAACTTATTGTATTCTTGCACCTTGCCTGGATTCCCGCCTTCGCGGGAATGAGAGTGGGTTTGATTCTGCGACAGTCTGCTTCGCTGGAATGAGATCGGTTCCTATTGTGCAACAGCCTGTATATGAGAACCGAGATTTGGTCGGCATTTTGTAAAAAGTGTTTTTCCGGCGGGGTTTCTGGCCCGGATATTCTATGAACGAACCGCGGCAGTGGTTCACCGACATAGTCCAGAGTACGCGCCGTCAGTTTGGCGCGCACCTTTTCAAGCCGCGCTACCAGCCAACACTCGCAATCCTGTCTCCGAAAAGGTAACTGTACCACTTTTCACAGCGCACCATACCTTCTGATCCATCCGCGACAGGGACCGACTCCCGAGATCTGATATGGATGCGACGGGCAAAACGCGCATCGCATTTCCTGTCCCTTCCGCCTTATATTGCGAAGGCCGACAGCCCAGTAGCGCCGAGGCTGTCAGCTAACCACAACAAAGAGCACGTACCGCATGACCGAAAAACCCCGCTTCCGCACTCATAATCAGGAATTCTGGAGACGCTTCGCCTTCCTGTTCACCCCGGTGGCCGTGTTTGTCATCCTCGCCGGCGTGTTGCTGCATGTCAGCAAACGGGATGAGGTTGTGGACGCGTTTGTCGTGGAGCATAAGCAACGGGTCCTCTCTGTCCAGCAGCAAATGCAGGCGGAGCTGACTCTCTACATCACCGACCTGCTGCTGGTGGCCAACAGCCCGGAAGTGTTCGCCCTGTCCGAACAACCCACATCCACCAACCAGCAGAACCTGGAACAGTTTTTCATCGATCTGCTGGGTTCAAAACCCTCCTTTTTCCAGGCTCGCTTCATTCGCACCGACGGGCGGGAACTGGTGTGTGTCGAGCTGGAAGAAGACGGCCCGCAGGTTGCACCGGACCGCGCCAAACGAGACAAAACCGACCGCTATTACGTCCGGGAGGTCATGCAGCTTCCGCGCGGGATGGTCTATCACTCGTCGCTGGATCTCAACATGGAACACGGCGAGATCGAACGCCCGTTGCGGCCCGTGATCCGGTTCGCCACACCGATTTTTGACCGGACCGGAAACCGCCGGGGCCTCGTCATCCTCAACCTGAAAGCCCGCGTGTTGTTGGATAAACTCACCGAATCAAGGACCGACACCCTGGGATACTACGAAATGGTCAACGCCGAGGGGTATTGGGTCCAGGCCAAAAACCCGCAACACACCTTCGGCTTCATGTTCCCCAATATGCAGGATTTCACAGTAGCAAATCAGGACTCGGCGCTCTGGCTCGCCATTGAAAAGCCCAGCATCGCCGGCCATCACCTGGATGACGACGGGCTGGACGTGTTCATAACATTCGATCCCTTCCCGACAGGCCCCCCGGAGCAGGCGTTTCCCCAGCTTCATTTGCAGCAACCGGACACTCTGACCAGCCATTCCTGGACGCTGATCTCGCACATCCCGGACTACAACCTGTACGCCAAGGCGAACCGGTTTACCGGCCGGCTGGGGATCGGCCTGGGCATTCTGCTCTTTATCCATTTCATGTTCTCTCTCATCACTGCCCGCACTCTGATGATGCGCCGCAATGCCGAGTTGCAGCAACAACAGCTTGAATCGGTTCAGCAGTTAAGCCGGGCGGTCGCCCATGAATTCCGACAACCCTTGTCAGGCCTGCAAACCATTGCCGACCTGGTAAACATGCAGGGAAGTGATTCCGACGCTGCCCCCAAACAACTGGACCGTATCCCCAAGCTGGTGCAGCGTATGGAAGAGCTGGTGGAACGGCTGCTGAATGTCACCGAGCTGAAGGTCAAGGATTACGTCGATGGTGTTTCCATGGTCGATTTGTGGCAAAAACAGTTGGAGAAGCAACCTTCGGACGGCAGCGGTGACAAGGAGGATGTGGAGCGGGAGGAGGTCCCGCCGCGCGATGACGCCTGACGAAGGGCCGGCGCCAGCGGGCCATCCGGGTGCGATCAGGCAGGATGATTCACGTACCATGCATACGTGTCGCGAAGCCCATCCTCAAGTGAAATAGAGGGTTGCCAACCCAACTCTCGAATCCGCGAGATGTCCAGCAGTTTTCGAGGTGTACCGTCCGGCATGGAAGGATCGAACACCAGCTCGCCTTTGTACCCAACAACCGAACAGATCAGCTCCGCCAGCTCTCCAATGCTGAGGTCTTCGCCGCAACCCACGTTGTAGAGACTGTCAAACGCGGTGGCGTCGATTTGTTCGCGCGAAGCTCGGAGCACCGTAAGCGCCGCGTTGGCAAGATCGTCCGCGTGCAGAAACTCCCGTCGCGGATTGCCCGTGCCCCAGATTTCCACCGTGGGGGCGTTCTGTTCCCGCGCCTCGTGAATCTTGCGGAGGAGGGCGGGCAGCACATGCGCCGTCTCCAGATCGAAATTGTCGTTGGGACCGTACAAGTTGGTCGGCATCAGGCTGACCGTGTCCATCCCATACTGTTCCCGGTAGGCCCGACACATGGTCAACCCGGCGATTTTCGCAACCGCATACGCGCGGTTTGTAGGCTCCAGATCGCCGGTCAGCAGGTGCTCTTCCCGCATGGGCTGCGGAGCGTGTTTCGGGTAGATGCAAGACGATCCCAGGAACAGCAGTCGCGCGGCTCCGAAACGGTACGCCGCATCAATGACATTGGTCTGAATGCGCAGATTGTTGTGGATGAACTCGGCCGGATAGGTCCGGTTGGCATGCACACCGCCCACTTTCGCGGCGGCCAGGATAACGTACTCCGGCCGCTCGTTTTGGAAGAAGCGGTCCACAGCCGCCTGGTCCTGCAGATCCAGCTCGTTACGCGTACGGCTCAGCAGGTGTGTGTAGCCTTCGGCCTCCAGCCTGCGTTGGATGGCCGAGCCGACCATCCCCCGATGCCCGGCGACGTAAATGCGTGCGCCTGGTTCCATCACTCGTCTCCACTGGAGGGCCGTACCCTGAGCTGCCCGCTGTCCTTCAGGGTTTTTTCACGGCTGGCGTGCTCCAGGTCGTTATCCACCATCATCTTGACCAGTTCATCGAACGAGACCTTTGCTTCCCAGTCCAGTGTCTTACGGATTTTGCTGCAATCGCCTTGCAGGATATCCACTTCCGTGGGACGGAAATAACGGGGATCGATCTTGACCACCTTCTCGTAATCCATTTCCAGGTAGTCCGCCGCCCGGGCCAGGAACTCGCGTACGGAATGGGTTTCGCTGGTCGCAACGACGAAATCGTCCGGCACATCATGCTGCAACATACGCCACATGGCTTCCACGTAATCCCCGGCGAATCCCCAGTCACGCTTGGCCTCCAGGTTGCCGAGGTAGAGCTTTTCCTGCAAGCCCAGCTTGATGCGGGTGAGCGCACGCGTGATCTTGCGAGTGACGAATGTCCCGCCCCGGCGCGGTGATTCGTGATTGAACAGAATGCCGTTGGCGATAAACAGGCCGTAGGCTTCCCGGTAGTTGACGCCGAAATGGTACGCCGCCACCTTGCCCACCGCGTAAGGGCTGCGGGGATGAAACGGTGTCGCCTCGCTCTGCGGCGGGGCGGACGAGCCAAACATCTCCGACGAGCCTGCCTGGTACACCTTGATGCTCCCGTCGCGGCGTTTCCGTTCCAGCTCCACCTCCCGCACCGCCTCGATCAGGCGTAACGCTCCCAACGCCACCACATCCGCCGTGTATTCCGGCTGGTCGAAGCTCACCCTCACGTGCGACTGCGCCGCCAGGTTGTACACCTCGTCCGGCTGGACACTGTCCAGAATCTGGCGTAACCCGGTGCTGTCCGTCAAATCGCCGTAATGCAGCACCAGGCGCTGCTTGTCGGCGTGAGGGTCTTGATAGATATGGTCGATGCGGCCTGTGCTGAACGTGGAAGCGCGACGGATGATCCCGTGCACCTCGTACCCCTTCTGAAGCAGCAATTCCGCGAGGTAGCTGCCGTCCTGGCCGGTTATACCGGTAAGCAGAGCTTTCTTCATCTTGTCCCGGGATAAAATGTTCGTAATGCCGCTGCAAGCCTGAAAACAGCGCCTTGTAGCGCCGCTTCTCGTAAGCAATGTCCTCTGATGTCAGCCCCTGCCCTTGAACGGCGCCATCGGGGGCGGGATCGACACCGGCGCCGGTTCTGATAAGACAGGGTTTCAAGAATCAGTTTAGAACCCCCAGACAAAGTATTCACCTTTCCCGTGATTCGCAAGCGAAGCGCCCGGTTTCCATCGATTTCGTCCAAGTGGTGGCGGGAGTTTCCAGGGACGCGGGGCCAGCCTTTGCACTCATTCCATAGACCAATCCAGATGTGAGATGATATACCTGGTCAACGCAAAGGGACACACACCGCCCTGCAGGTGGTTGACACCCTGTCAACGGTTGACATGTGACAGGCAATATCAAACCCGGCGCGAATCTGATGTTAGTCCATAATAAACAATAATTAACAAACTGTTATCACAGTTGGCCCGCCTCTTGTGTTACTCCGGGACAGCAAAGCGCAGTGCTTACAACCCACACACGGAGGCAGCCATGCAACACAACGACACCCAATCCCGGCAGACGCGCACCGGCGCGCTGCAACTGTCCGGCAACTCGTATCTCATGTACGCGGCCATTGCGGTCACGCTGGCCCTGTTCCTGACCGGCATGGTCGCGATGGTCCTGCTGACGGATGACAGCGGCCCCCGGATCACGGAACACCGGCCCGTCACCTCGCACCCGGTGCAACACAAACCGGTCACCGAGACACCGGTAACTCCGCAGGCAACACAACCGGAACCAGAGACGCCCGGCACACCTGTGGCGCGGCTCTCGGGCGCGAACCCTCCAAACGGATCTCAAACCTTACGGTCGCTCTCACCTGGATCTACACCTCCAGCATCCGCTACAGACAGCGAAGTGGACGTGTCGTACGAGCACGTGATTTTCTCTGCCGAGGCACAGGGACCGGCGGGAAGCGCTCAGATGGCAGCGCGCAATAAAGCCGCTGCAAGAGCGATGCAAACCTACCAAAGCCAGAGCTACGGATCGGAGCGTTTGTTCGCTACTCGATCCATAGGCGTCGCCAATGTCCGTGGCGGATCGGGCGGGATGATGATGGGGGCGGACTTCAACACGGAAGAGTACGCCAACATCGAGGAAAACACGGTCAAAGCGGTGGCGCTGCACCCGACCTCGACGTTTTCCATTGACGTGGACGCCGCTTCCTACGCCAACCTGCGGCGCTTCATCACCCATGGCAGCATGCCGCCGCCCAGCGCAGTGCGCATCGAGGAGATGATCAACTACTTCTCCTACGACTATCCCCAACCCACGGGCAAGGATCCGTTCGAAGTGGTCACCGAACTGTCTGTATGCCCCTGGAACGAGCATCGGTTGCTGCTGCATGTCGGCCTGCAAGGAGAGCAGGTGGACCTTTCAAAAGCTCCGGCCGGCAATCTCGTGTTCCTGATCGATGTGTCCGGCTCCATGGCGTCGGAGGACAAGCTCGGCCTGGTCAAGACCGGCTTCCAGATGCTGGTGGACCAGCTGCGTCCCAATGACCGTGTGGCGATTGTGGTCTATGCCGGCAGCAGCGGGCTGGTGCTGGAGAGCACGGAAGGCCGTGACAAGGAAGAGATCCTGGAGGCGCTGGGCCGTTTGCAGGCGGGCGGCTCTACGGCAGGCGGCGAGGGCATCAACCTGGCGTACAAAATCGCCGAGCAGAACTACATCCGTGGCGGCAACAACCGGGTGATCCTGGCTACCGACGGCGATTTCAACGTGGGCGTGTCCAACACCGGCGACCTGACCCGTATGATTGAAAAGAAGCGCGACAGCGGCGTGTTCCTGAGCGTGCTGGGTGTGGGACGCGGCAACCTCAACGACCACCTGATGGAGTCCCTGGCCGACCACGGCAACGGCAACGGCAACTACAACTACCTCGACAACGCGATGGAGGCCGAGCGGGTGCTGGTCAACCAGATGGCCGGGACACTGTTCACCATCGCCAAGGATGTCAAGATCCAGATCGAGTTCAACCCGGCCAGGGTGAAGGGCTACCGGCTGGTGGGGTACGAAAACCGCACCCTGGCGCACGAGGACTTCACCGATGACAAGAAGGACGCGGGCGAACTGGGCAGCGGCCATACTGTGACCGCCCTGTACGAGCTGATCCCCGCCGACTCGAAGGAAGAGGTTCCCACGGGTGATGATTTGCGCTACCAGACCACCCAGGCGCTGCACGATGTCAGCGGTGACTGGCTGACGGTGAAACTGCGTTACAAGGAGCCCGACGGCGACCGCAGCAAGCTGATCGAGCAGCCGGTGACCGGCCGCCCGGTGAAGCTGAGCAAGACCAGCAGCGCGTTCCGGTTCAGCGCGGCGGTGGCGGAGTTCGGGATGCTGCTGCGCGACAGCGAGCACAAGGCGGAAGCTTCCTACGAAGAGGTGCTGACACTTGCGCGCGAAGGCCGTGGCGAGGACGACGGCGGCTTCCGTGCGGAGTTCATCCGGCTGGTGGAGACGGCGAAGGCGCTGAAATAACTATGACGAAACCAACCGACTGTTGATCGAGCACCTACAACATTCACCCGCCCTTTCGTGCGGGTGAATGTGCTTTTCGGGTAGTTCGTTCAATCGGCGCTTAATTCCCCTCTCGCCATCGCACCGCCCTTACCGGCGCCATCCGAGCCGGCATCCATCAGGGGTGGGATGTCCGGCATCTCCACCTCAAAGCCGCCACGTTGCAATTCACGGTAGACGGTTTCGAGATGCGCACGGAACAACTGATCCCAGCGGGTGTCTCCTTCGCCTGTATTCTGGTCGGTCCCGTACCACCAGAACCAGTCGGAGCCCTCGGCGGCGGCCATGGCGGCCCAGGCGGCGTCCAGCGCGTCCTTGCGGGCGCGGTATTCCGTCTTGCTCAGTCCGGCGGTGGCGCGTTCGTAATCCTGCCGCACCTTGTTCAACCACCACCACGCCCGGTTCTCCTCATTCTCGCCGACCCACGTGCTGAAATCGGCGTAGATCCAGGAGCCGGGCCACAGCTCGTCAATGACGGGAAGCTGATTCACCGGGTGCGGCGCGATCCCGCGCTTCGGATTGCCCTCGATGTACTCGCTCGGTGTGACGGTTTTCAGTCGTCCCACCGCCTGTTTTTCGCTCAGCTTCGCGTAGAACTGGTGCAGGAACTGTTTGGCGTCGGCGTCCTGCTCGTACCACTCCCAGGCGTTTTCTCCATCCAGCAGGATGGTGATCACCACCGTGTCCTCGGCCGCGTCGGGAGCGTGTGACAGTATCTGGCGGATCAGGTCTTCCGACGCCTGCTCCGGGCTCCAGCGTTGATACCGGAAGCCGATCAGGTCGGACAGGTGTGTATCACGGAAGAACACCGCCAGTTCGCCGCCGATGCCGTCGCTGACACGGTAGGGGGTAGTCGCTCTCAGTCCTTCCGGCGTGGATTTCGCCAGCACGCCGTCGCCCGTGGCGATCCAGTCCAGGTTCTCCCCGGTGAACAGTTTGATCACGTCCTGCGACACCGACCCTTCCGCCGGCCACATCCCCTGTGGGAAGGTGTTGTACCAGTCGAAATAGGCCAGGTTGGCCTGTTTCACATGCCAGCGGGCGTCGTGGGGCCGGGCGAAACGAACACTGTCCGGGGCCTGATCGTTTGGGCTCTTGCCCGCATGCACATCATAGATCAACGGGAGGATCGGATGGGCGTACGGGGTGGTGATCATCTCGATCTGGCCGGTGTGGCTGTCCGCGTCGTAACGCATGTCGCGATGCAGGAAGCGGAGCCGGTAAGCGATCAGATAAAAGTCGGAGACCAGCCGCAGGGCGTCGGCCTCGGTGAAGGGCCGCTTCAGGGTCCAGGTCTCGTCCGGCCCTTCGGTTATCAAGTCGCTCAGATCCACGGTGACAGTTTCCGACAGCTTCACCGGTCCGCGCAGGAAATCAGGATCGAATAACGCAAGCCAGAAAAAGCATTTCAAGTTCCGCTTGTCTTGTACGGTAAACTCTTCCGGACTCTTCTCACGTAAGGCCGCATATTCGGGAAACCGGTTTATTATCACACGCGACACGCTGAAGCAGGACCATTCGTTGCGGACCAGGTACTGATCTTCCTCCGGCCCGAAATTTTCAGTGTCGGTCAGCATGAGGTCGATCCAGGGGTCTGTGCGGCCCTTGAATTTGGCGAGGAATTTGTCCGCGTCCAGACGTTTGGTCTTACTGTCATAAAACTCGCCCAGCCGTTGCGTGTACAGGTTGATCTGCTCGACCAGCACGGGCGTCAGGTTCACGGTGACATGGATGTTCGGATGCTTTTTGAGCATCGCGGTCATGTCGTAGTAGTCCTTGGTGGTGTGGGTGCGGACCCAGGGGGCGATCAGTTGATCGTTGGCGGCGTTGTAATAGTTCGGCTGGTGCTGGTGCCAGATCAGGGCGAGGTAGATGAAGCCTTCGCCGCCGGGCATCTTCACGAGGCCGTCCGCGCCGGTCTGCGGAACCTTCAGCTCGATCTCGCCGGTGGGAGTGACGTAAAGGACGCTGTTCGGTTCGCCATAGTTGTTGGTCACCGTGGCCGGGTTGGCGGGGTCGTGGGTCCATTCGCCGTCGACTACGAACCGGTACTCATGGTAGCCCACCGACAGGCCGACTCGGGCGGTCCAGACGCCGCGGTCGTTCCTGGTCATGGGCGTAGCGCCGTCCGACCAGCCGTTGAACGGCCCAGCCAACGCGACGGTCTCCGCCTCGGCATTGCGGTAAGTGAACACCACCCGGCCGTCCTCCATGTATGGTGCGGGCGTTTTCGCACACCCGATCCACAACACCCCTGCCAGCAACCCTGCGATCACCTTCTTCATGGCGCTCCCCAGCACGACTTCGGTTATCTGTCCGGCTGCACTGAATATACGACGCGAGAAGGCGGTGAAAAACCTGACAGGCGCGCAGGATTGATTCCGTAAAGAGGTGGGATTGGAGCATCACATGGAGAGTCCGATCTATCATCGGAAAAACACTTGCCAACCCAGGCCGCCTCGCTTCACTCTCATCATCCAGGAGTCCCTCAATCGTCTTGCATACCCGCAGCCGGAGTAATAACCTATAGGGATTCAAACGGAGGCGAACGTGGATTCGAGAAAAAGCGGACCATCACAGAAACCGCAAGCAACAGAAGCAGAGAATACAAGCATGCCGGAACTGTATCCGGAGGTGTCTCTGGAGCAATTGCCGCAGCGCCTGCAGAAGGCCTGCACCAACGCCGGCTGGGCCAAGCTCATGCCGGTGCAGCAGAAGGCCATCCCCTACCTGCTGAACAAAAAAGACCTGAAGGTACAGTCACGCACCGGGTCGGGCAAGACCGGGGCGTATGTGCTGCCCATGCTGGAGCTGCTGGACCCGGAGAAAAAGGGCTGCCAGGCGTTGATCCTGGTCCCCACTCGCGAGCTGGCCAAGCAAGTCACCGGGCAGATCGAGCTGCTGGGCAAGGAGCTGAACCTGGAAGCAGCATCGGTTTACGGCGGGGTGGGGTACGGTCCCCAGCGCGACGCCTTCCGGCGAGGCGTACCCATCATCGCCGGCACCCCCGGGCGCATCCTCGATCACCTGATGAACCGCAACCTGATGCTGGACAACCTGTCCATCCTGGTGTTCGACGAGGCCGACCGCATGCTTTCCATGGGCTTCTTCCCGGACATGCGGGAAATCCAGAAATACATGCCACGCAGGAAATACAACGCATACATGTTCTCCGCCACCTTCCCGCACCGGGTCAAGAGCCTGGCGGACCAGTTCATGACCAGTCCGCACTTCCTGAGCCTCAGCAGCGACAACGTTCTGGTCGAGGGAACGGAACATCACGTATACACCGTGCCGCCCCTCGAAAAAGACCGTATCCTGGTGCGCATCATCGAAAAAGAGCACCCGGATGGCGCGCTGATCTTCTGCAACACGCGGGACAAGGTGCATTACGTGGCCACGGTATTGCGTCGCTTCGGCTACGACGCCGACGAGCTCAGCAGCGATCTCAGCCAGAATATGCGCGAAGAGGTCATGGACCGCATCAAGCAGGGGAAGTTGCGTTTCCTGGTGGCGACGGACGTCGCTGAGAGAGGGATCGACATTCCGGATCTGCCCTACGTGATCCAGTACGAACCGCCGGACGACCCGGAAGTGTACGTCCACCGGAGCGGGCGCACCGGGCGGGCGGGCGCGGTAGGGACCGTGATTACCCTCGCGGCTGACATGGAAAAGCTGATGATGAGCAAGATCGCCCGCAAGTTCGACATCCCGGTGCAGGACAAAATGCCGCCGACGGAAGAGGAAGTGGCCCGCGTGGTAGCGCAGCGGTTGATTGGCCGCCTGGAGGCGAAGGGGCGCGAACGGGACAACCTGAAAGTCGAACGGATGCAGCGGTTCATCCCCCTGGCCCAGGAACTGATGGAAAGCAAAGAAGGGCAGGAATTGGTGGCGATGGTGCTGGACGACATGTATCAGCAGTGGTTGCACAACCCACCGGAGCAGATTGAACCGCCCTCGTCTTCTAATAAAGGACTCCGAGATCCGAAAAAACGACCACCCCGGAAGAAGAGCTCCTCGGGGGGACGACGGCGCAGGTAAAGGAACGATCAACGGACTGTTTTTATGCCCGGGAGCTGATGTAACGCTCCCGGTTTTTATTTGGTGATTTCGTGACAGTGGTTCGGAAAAATGTCTCGTCGTGGCATTCCTGTGATAGCGGGAACTAAAGCGTTGCGAAACCGGCGGTGTCCCGCAGTCCAAGGCAGTCGCGAATCCAGAATAAACAAGTACTTAAGAATCTTAGTATGTTCGATTCTTTGCAAGAACCACTATAGGGCCTGTTGCACGAATTCTG
>CAZYOC010000151.1:0-10928 GCA_964648415.1 uncultured bacterium
ACAGTCTGCTTCGCGGGAATGAGAGTGGGTTTGATTCTGCGACAGTCTGCTTCGCAGGGATGAGAGTGTTTCCTATTGTGGTACATCTACGCCGCGAGAGATGACACGCTGAAACATTTTTCAAGCATCAGTTTTGTACTTACGGGAGGCAAGATGGCGTTATCCCTGTTTGCATACGACAGCCACGATACAGTGCTGTTGCAGAATTGCTGGACCCTGTCACGGGCGCACAACCCGGCTGACGATCCCGCCTGGAAGAACATCCCGGCGCGGGTTCCCGGCTGTGTCCACCTGGACCTCTTGCGGGCCGACCTGATTCCGGACCCCTTTGTCGGATTAAACGAAAAAGAGGTTGCCTGGGTGGCGGACGAAGACTGGTGCTACACGCTCGCCTTCACCCTGAAAGAGGATTGGTCGGAGGGGGAACGAACCGGACGGAGGCAACTGGTCTGTGAAACTCTGGACACCTTCGCCGAGCTCCGCCTCGACGGCGAGCTGCTGGGTGAAACCGCCAACGCCTTCTTCCCCCACCGTTTCGACCTCCCCGAGTCGCTGCCGCCGGGAGAGCACACGCTGGAGATCCTGTTCCGGTCGCCGGTGCGTACGATCCGGGAACTGGCCGACCAGCGCGGCCACGCTCCGGCGTTTGACGGCGGCCCGCGCTCCTGGGCGCGCAAACCGCAGTACTCCTACGGCTGGGACTGGGGGCCGGTGCTGCCCTCGTCGGGACTCATGCGACCGATTTTCCTCCAGCGCTGGTACGATGGCCGGGTGGCCTGGTGGCGCTCGCATTGCGAACCGGGCAAAGGGTGCAGGAAAGTCCACGTACAGGCCACGGTGCAAGTCGAGGAGAGCGGCGAATACCGTCTGCTGGGATCCCTGGCGCGCAACACCCGCAAGTTTGTGGATCAGACGACTTTCTATGCCGAACCCGGCGAGAATACCGTGGAACTGGTGTTCACCGTGTCCGATCCCGACCTGTGGCAGCCGGCGGGACAGGGAGAGCCTCACCGCTACGAGCTGGCGCTGGAACTGATCCGGAACCGGCGCACGGTGCATGAAGTGCGCGAGCCGCTGGGGGTGCGAAATGTGGAGTGGGTCGAGGAGCCCGACGAGTGGGGCCGGAGTTTCAAGATCCGGGTCAACGGCCGCGACGTGTTCTGCAAAGGCGCCAACTGGGTTCCCGGCGACTCGTTTACCCCGCGTGTGACCGAAGAGCAGGTGCGTCGCCTGTTCCAGATGGCGCTCGACGCCGGCATGAACATGCTGCGCATCTGGGGCGGCGGGCAGTACGAACCGCCCTGGTTCTACCGTCTGGCCGATGAAATGGGTCTGATGATCTGGCAGGATTTCCCCTACGCCTGTTCGCTGTACCCCGACGACCCGGAGTTCCTGGCCAACGCCGAGCAGGAAGCACATGCGGCGGTGCAACAATTGGCGCGCCACCCCTCCATCGTGATCTGGTGCGGTAACAACGAGATCCAGCGAGATGAGACCGTATTGGCGAAAGAGGACAGCATCAAGGTGATGGACCGGTCTTTTTGGGATGTCGTTGTCCGGAATGCCCTCGAAACCAACGATCCAAACGCCTTCTACATCCAGTCCAGCCCCACCGGCGGCAGCTTCGCGAACGATCCGCGCGAAGGCGACCGGCATGTCTGGGAGGTCTGGAACGGCTGGGGGGATGTAAAGACGTATCTGGACCAGGAGGCCCGGTTTGTGTCGGAGTTCGGGTTCCACGGCTTCCCGCATCCGGAAACGCTTCGTGACGTGGTCCATCCCGGCCGGTTGAGTATCCAGGACGAGCAGGTGGAAGGACACAATAAGCAGATCGACGGTCCTGCGCGGCACCACCGTTACCAGTCCGCCACGTACCCGGTGACGGCAGACTATGACCGTTTCCTGCGGCAATCCCAGGATCTCCAGGGACGCGCGCTCCGGCCGGCGATCGAGCATTGGCGGCGACGCTTGCCGCGTACCATGGGGACGCTGATCTGGCAGCTCAACGATTGCTGGCCGGTAATTTCCTGGAGTTTGATTGACTACCGCTACCGTCCCAAGGCGGCGTGGTATCAGGTCCGGCGGGCGTTTGCACCCCGGACCGCCTTCCTGACCGGCAAGGACACGCCGGAACTGTGGGCGGTCAACGATACCGACAAAGCATGGGAAGCACAGTTTGAGGTATCCGCTTGGACGTTCTCCGGCGCGAGGAAACACGCGAAGCGCTTCGAGACCACCTTCAAGCCCCACACTGCCAACCGTATCGAAGATCTGCTCATCGAGAACCGGTTGGAGAATGCTGAGGCGGATTTTCTGGTCGCGGACGTGTCGGGACACACGGGGTTTGATCAGCGGTCTGTGTGGCTGCCGAAACCGTTCAAGCATGTGAAGCTGGAAGCAACGAAAACATCTGTAGAGCAGACCTCACATGAGGGTCGACTCGGCTTTCTTGTCCGCACCGACAAGCCGTCGTTCGGCCTGTGGCTGGGAGACCCTGAGAATCCGGATGTGATGCTGACGGATAACGCGTTTGATTTGCTGCCCGGCGAGGAGCGCGTTGTGTTAGCTCTGGATTGCCGCACCGGCGAGCCGACAGAATGTAATGGGCTTCACGCCTGGACCGTGAATCCAGCTCCATAAGAATCGTCAGCCAGAATCTTACACGAAACAGACGGCATGGCCCGGTTTGCTAAGCGCTTCAGTGCGATCTGCATTCAACGGCGCCAATGGATCACGCCGTATCCGCAGTGGCGATAGTATTAGAGCAAGCCGGGGAAAAGGCGCCTGACTCACTCTATAGGCGATGAATCCGACTCTGAGTTTGTAACAACAGGTTCCCACTTCAACGCCCAGGTGTAGGGTGCGGGCGAAGGAGTCGCCGGGCGGTTGGGGAAGTGGCGTTTCCGGTAGAATACCGCCATGTCGGTAACATCAAGCGCGTCAACAGCTTCCCGGTTGATGCTCAGACCGCCGCGCTCCCGTACCTGCTCATCAATCCAATTGAGGACAAGGCTGTCGGTTTTTGCGAACGTAATCCCCGTGTCCGGCGCGCCAGCCGACTCTGCGAAGCCGACCACCTCGCTCACACGCTGCACCGCTTCCAGCGCCAGCACATGCCGTGACCACATTTCCCTGTCTTCGAGCACCTTTGGATTCGTGGTGTACCCGGCCTGCTCAGCCAGTTGGTTCAACCGGTCAAATTCGATGCGCCACTGGATCGCGTCTCGCAAGTTTTTCGCGAACGCCGCCGGGTTCTTCTCCCACGCGAGCGGTTTTGGGGAGGTCTGAAGCTTTTCCAGCGTCTCCTTCACTGTCCATGTTGACGGTTCGCCCAGAGATTCGGTAAGCCTTACCATCGGCTGGTTCGCGTGCAACATGGGCAACCGGCGCAGGATGTTTCCAGGCTGAATGGCGTCGTTCATGCCGGCGAACATCGGCGGGGCGAGGTCGGCGATCCGGTTGTCACGCGGCAGGGATTCATGCAGCGAACGGGCGACCGCCTCAAACGGTTCCGGCTCGATGCGCATGGTCATCCCCTGCATCTGCTCTTGAATCAAGGTCGCCTGCTCGTCGCGCGCCACCCGTCCCTCCAGCACGTCCTTCACCCACGGTCCGATCTCGGCGAACGCCGCCTCGCTGGGGATGCGCTTCACCTGGAAGCCGGTCACACGGATCACATACCAGCCGCCCTCGCCCTCCACCGGTCCGCCCACCTCGCCCTGCTGCAGGCTGTAGGCGACGTCCTCGAATTCGGGAGCCGTCGTATTCCATTTCAACGTCTGCCCATCGACAAACACCGCCTGCCCCAGCTCCGGGGAACGTCCGGCCTGGTGAAACGGTACGCCCTTTTGTGCTCGCTGATAAACCAGTGCCGCGGTGGACGAATCGCGGCAGATCCAGGCGTCCAGCTTCAGGTCACGAATGGCGCGGAGGAAATGGGTCCGGACTTCGGCGGAATCAATCCGCACGCGGAGCTCGAGTTTGTCGCGCAGGTACTGCTCCACCCGCGCTTCAGCGGCAAGCTGCTGTTGCATGACCTCGACCTTGCGCAGCGTGTCGAGCTGCTGCCTTTGAGCTGCATCAGCGAAAAGGCGTTCCAGGATCAGCGCTTCCAGGAAATCCAGCCGCGCCGGACGTCCCTGCCCCACATGGGGGCTGGTTTCGTAGCGCTGCTTGAATTCGTGGGTGAACACGGTGTCGCCGTCCAGCGCCGCCAGCCAGGGGCCGCGCTCCATCGCGCCGGTAATCAGCATGGGCGAGTGGGGCAACGTGGTGAACAGCACCAGAGCGACGATAATCGACAACCCGATGGCGATCAACACCATGGGCCAGTGGAACTTGACCGGTTCTTTACGCCGGAACCAGAGCATGAGGCTCCTCTCAAACGACAAACGGATCTTTTATATGAATCCGCCCGCACTGCGCATCGGACAGGCCCACGTACAGATCGGCGTAACCGTCGGGATGACGCAGCAGCCCGCCGCTGATCACGATATCGTCCAGCTCAGGCGACCGCTTCGCCTCCCCCTTGGGAAAGTCGCCCCGCTCTGCCAGGGTTTGCAAGGGCGTGGCGGAGTGTGTCGCCGGGTCGTAGATGAAGCTCACCGAACGATAGTGCTTGACTTCTTCCCCACCAGGCAACCTGCGAAACTCCGCGGCGTGGCCCAGGCAACCGATGCGGCCGTCATCGAGGAGCTGCGGCTCGTTCACACCGCCCCAGGCAGCCTCGCTGAACTGTCCTTCGATCAGCGGCGCGTGGTACAGGTCCGCCTCCTCCAGGTCGTCCAGCGTATCGAGGGTGAGGAACCCGATCTTGCCCCGCCCGCCGACCTCGCCCTGGGGCCGTGTCAGCACGCCGATACGGCCATCGGACAACTCCACCGGGCGGACATCCTTCATGCCACGCGGGCCGGCGGCAAAACGGGTCAGCGAGTAAATATCCTCACCCCGGTAGAACCAGGTTTCCCACTGGCCTTCACCCACGGGATAGCGGACTCCGCCCAGGATCAGCTCGCCGTGGATGCGGGTATAGAAGGGATCCTGCAGGGGCAACTCCGGGGTGTCGGGGATGCACTCCCACGCCTGGCCGCTTGGGTTGAAAAAGCGGACCTGCGAGTCCGTTTCACTGCCTCGCGACTCCACCCGCGCCGCCAGCACCAGCTCGCCCCGGTCAGAAAACGGGGCGGTGGGGTTGTACACATCCAGGCCCTCCACCTCCGGGCCGATGAACCGCAGCAACACTCCGGGCGTACTCATGGGGTCTCCTTAGTGAACCGATCCTCTACGCTTCGTTGCGGGCGTCCTCTGTCGCCGTCAGCGCTGTCTTCACCGCGCGAATGCCGATCTCCAGCGGCGCGCGCAGGGTGTGCGACGGGTCCTCTACGCCCCGGGCCACATCGCGCATCATGCTGCGAACGCAATTGGCGTAAACCGTCTGCTTGTCCTCCGCCAGCCGGAACTCGCCGTGCAGGATCCGGTCGGCGCGATGGGCGCGTTCGGCGAGCCGGATCTCTTCATCGCCATGGACCAGCGGCTCTTCGCCGGTCTGCTTCCAGCCGGGCAGGGTGGCGAGCGCGTCGGCCAGACGGTCATCCGCCAGCGCCTCCACGTGCCCGCCCAGAGGAATCCAGCCTTTCAGGATCACCCGCGCTCGTTCAAAATGCAACCGCACGGTGGTGGTTTCAAAGCTTTTCAGCGTGGAAAACTCATGGTAATGCGTGGCGATCAGGTTGCTGTCGTAGGCGATGGTCGCCAGCACCTGGTCCTCCTGGCGGTCGTTGCGCATCCGGCGCAACCCCTTTACCGACAACGGCCGGGCGTCGGTCAGCGACTCTACCAGGTCAATGAAATGCACCGCGTGCTCGACCAGAATGCCGCCGGACTGGTCCGGATTCCAGAACCAGTGCTCCACCGGCAGGTCCTCGTCCTGGGCGAAGTTCTCCACCGACGCGTGCCGCAGGTCGCCCAGCAGGCCATCCTTTGTCCAGGCGGCGAGTCGCTCCACCAACGGGTTGAACCGCAGCATGTGATTCACCGCGGCGTTCTTGATGGTCTGGTCCCGGGTGTCACGGATGCGGTTCATATCCTCTTCGGTCAGGGCGACCGGTTTTTCGATCAGGACATGCTTGCCCTTCTCCATGGCGGCGACCGCGATGGTGGCATGGCTCGACGGCGGCGTGACAATGGCGATCACATCCAGCTCCGGGTCCGCCACCACTTTCTGCCAGTCGTCGGTGAAACGGTCATCGTCCTCAACATGCCGGACCGGGTCACTCTCCGCGATCCGGTCTACGCTCAGGGTTTCGTCGGCGCTCCAGCTCTCGTCGAGAAATTTGCCGAAACCGCCATACCCGATAATGCCGATGCGTGTGGTCATGGCTCCTCCCGTTTGTGTCATGGTCTTGCTTGAAGGTAACGGTTGCCGGGATTGTTCTCATAGTCCTGTTTGGGGCGAAAATCCCTCTGGAAGATAAGTAATACGTGGAAAACGCATAAACGTGAAAAAGGAAATGCGTCCCTTCCAGCTTAACGGTGACGGTTCGTATCACGGAAAGTCTGCGGTTGCATTCTCGCCTTGTCCCGCGCCGGCAGGCCGCGTATGTTGTCCTCATCTGTAGGAGGGTGTCGGCGTGGGAGCAACCATGGATTTCTTACCGCTGATTCATCGAGGAGACCGTCTCAAAGCGCTGGTCGTCGGGGGCGGGGAAGTGGCGTTGCGCAAGGTGCGGGACCTGCTCGAGGCGGGCGCGAAGGTCGAGGGCGTGTCGCCGGAGATTCATCCCGAGTTGCAGCAGATCATCGACGAGCGCAAGCTCAAATGGACACAGCGCATTTTCTACGCCAGCGACATTATGGGGCACAACCTGCTGGTGGTGGCGACCGATGACGCCGTGCTGAACATGGCGGTCTACCTGGAAGCGCGGGACATGGGCATTCCCATCAATGTCGTGGATCAGCCGGAACTTTGCACAGTGTATTTCGCGGCCATCGCCAAGCACGATCCTCTGCTGCTGGCGGTGTCCACCGGCGGCGCGGCGCCGTTCTTCGCTCGCGAGTTCCGTAAGGAGCTGGAGTCCTGGATCGATGAGAAGGGTTGGGATCTGCGCGCGCAATGGGCGGCGGTGATCCGGAAATTCGCCTTGCGGTTGACGAAAGACGTCGAGCAGCGCGAATGTCTGTTCCGGCGTTTCATGGACGAGCCGCTTGATGCGATTCGACAATGGGATTTTGAGCGTCCGCCGGAGGAGCTTTGGCGGGAATGGACAGTGACCGACGACGAAGCCAACCGGGACTAAGGAGTAACCTGTGGCTGAACGTGTGATTCGCATTGGAACTCGCGGCAGCAAGCTGGCGATCTGGCAGGCATTGCAGGCGGAAAAGCTGGTGCAGCGGGCGTGGCCGGAAGTTGACACGGAAATCGTGGAGATAAAAACCACCGGCGACCGTGACCAGAATACTCCGCTCGCCGAGATGGGCGGGGTCGGTGTGTTTGTCAAGGAGCTGGAATCGGCGCTGATGGACGACCGGATTGATGTGGCGGTGCACAGCGCGAAGGACTTGCCGGCTCGCATGCCCGATGGGCTGGAGACGGCGGCGGTGCTGCCGCGTGGGCCGGTGGAAGACGTGATCCTGTGCCGGGAAGCCGATAGGTTGCGCGACCTGAAAGAGGGCGCGTTGGTCGGCACCTCCAGCCCACGCCGACGGACCCAGCTGCTGGCAATTCGCGAGGATTTGCAGTTCAAACCCCTCCGTGGCAACATCGACACCCGTATCCGGAAGATGGAGGAAGGGCGGTACGATGCCATTGTGATGGCGCGCGCGGCCCTGGTGCGGCTCGGGATGGTGGAGCACATCACCGAGATCCTGGACCCGGTGGCGATCATTCCGTCACCCGGGCAGGGTATTGTCGCTCTTCAGGTGCGTTCCAGCGATGATGAACTGTTCGGCAAGCTCCATGCGGAGCGGGACATCAACACCAGTTATGAGTTCCATGCCGAGCGGGGGTTCCTGTACAAGCTGAAAGCGGGCTGCAGCGCGGCGGTGGGAGGCTGGGCGCGAGTGAGAAGCAATGGCCTGCTCACCATGCGGGTGCGGGTGTTGTCGCCCGACGGGAGCACGGCTGTGGAAGCCATGGCCTCCGCGTCCACCAACGCCGACCTGTTCCAGTTCGGCAAGGATATGGCCTCCAACCTGTTAAAAAACGGGGCCGGATTGCTGTTTATGAACGACGACGAGGAAGATTTCTGGGGCAACGCATGAGCGAGGAAACCAAGGGCAAAGTATACTTGATCGGGGCGGGGCCGGGAGTGGCGGAACTGATCACCTGGCGCGGGCTGGAACTGCTGGCGACGGCGGATGTAGTCTGCTTCGACGCTTTGGTGGACCCCACGCTGGTGGTTACGCTACCGCCGACCATCGAACGGATCTATGTGGGCAAACGCGCCGGCCAGCATTCCAAGCCCCAGGACGAGATCACGCAGCTCCTGGTGAAGCTGGCGTCGGAGGGGCGTACTGTGGCCCGTTTAAAAGGGGGCGATCCCTTCATCTTCGGCCGCGGTGGGGAAGAGGCTCGGGAGCTGGTGAAAGCCGGGATTCCCTTTGAGATTGTGCCGGGTGTAACCGCTGCATCGGCGGCGACCGCGTATTGCGGGATTCCCCTGACCTGCCGTGGCGAAGTGACCGTCGCCTCTTTGTTTACCGCGCATGAAGATCCCGACAAGGATGAAGCGAAGCGGTTGAATTACCACCGTCTGGCCGAGCTTGACGGAACCCTGGCGGGGTACATGGGGATCGCGCGGCTTCCGCAAGTGGTGGAGCTGTTGATCACCGGGGGCAGAGATCCCGAGACGCCGGCGGCGGTGATCGAACGCGGTGCGACTCCGGCTCAGCGCATGGTGAAGGCTCCGCTGAAGGATCTTCCGGCCGAAGTCGAGAAGGCCGGCCTTAAGCCGCCGGCGTTGATTGTCGTGGGCAAGACGGTGGCTATGAGCGAGGGTCTTCAGTGGTACCGGCCCGGCCCTTTGGCGGGGAAGCGTGTGCTGGTGACACGTCCGGCGGATCAGGCGGGGCCGATGTACAACGCCCTCAAGAAGTTGGGCGCCTGGGTTGTACCGGCGCCGGCGATCCGGACTCAGAACCACCTTGACCTGAAAGGCTGGGAATCGTTCAACAACCTGCTGGAGAAGCCGGGCTGGCTGGTATTTACCAGCGAAAACGGGGTCCGGTTCTTTATGCGTAACCTGTTTCGGATTGGCGGCGATATCCGGATTCTGGGCATGTTCCGCATCGCGGTGATCGGGGCCGGCACAAAGCGCGCCCTCGGCGAGATGGGTGTGCAGGCGGATTTCGTCCCGAGCACGTTCACCGGCAAAACACTCGGCGAGGAGCTGGGGAAGCATATCATCCGCGGCGACAACGTGGTCCGGGTACGCGGCAACCTGGGCGAGCCCGTGGTGGAAACTTTGCTCGATCAGGCGGGTGCGAAAGTGCTGCCCTTGCAGGTGTACGTTACCGAAACCGCGCCGTTGGATGACGGTGTCCGGGCGTGGGTACGCGAGGCGCCGCTGGATTATGTCACTTTCACCAGCGGCTCCACCGCGACCTCGTTTGTGGAGCAGTGGGGCGACGAAGGGCGGGAGCTGGTGGACGGGGCCAAGGTAGTCTCGATCGGTCCGATGACCAGCAACGTGGTGCGGGAGCTTGGGTTCCAGGTGGATCTGCAGGCGGAGCCGCATGATGTTGAGGGGATTGTGGCGACCATCCTGGCTGATGTTGCGTCGGAGAAACCAAAGGATAGCCTGGCGAGACGAAGTTGACGCGGGTCATCTTCTGTGCACAGCGTTGGGGTTAGTTTGAATCTGACGCAATCATTTGCCTGCTGGAGAGTACAGTCATGACGGACATCATCGAAGCGATGAAGGCGCGCGGCGATCTGCCGGCGTTGCCGGAGCTGCTGGTCAAACTCAACAAGAAGATCCACGATCCGAACTCTTCGATGGAAGAGATCGCGGAGGTCATCAAGACCGACCCGGCGTTGGCGGGACGGATCAGCCGGCTGGCGAACTCCGCGTTTTACGCAGGGGGGCGTCATGAGGTCAAGGACTTGAACATGGCCGTGGCGCGGTTGGGGTTGCGTGAGATCAAGAACGTCGTATTCGCCATGCATGTCCACCAGATATTCAAGCTCTCCCTCGATATTGACGAGCGTCAATTCTGGACTCATTCCATCGCGGTGGGCATCGGTGCGCAGAAACTGGCGGCGATTCTGGGCGCGGGTATGACCGACCAGGAAATCGCCTACATGGCTGGCCTGCTGCACGATGTGGGCATCCTGGTGTTCGGCTACGTCATTCCCACCGACTACGCTTTGTTTCTGAAAGAGGCGGTCAGCGAAGAGAACCGTAAGAATCAGCTCAGCCTCCACGCCCAGGAATGGGACCGCTTCGGTGTGGATCATCCCGAGCTGGGGGCGGCGTTCATTGAGACGTGGTGGGAGCTGAACGAAGAGATCGTGGAGGCGGTCAAGCAGCATCATGTGCCCCTGAACGGGGGGTTCGAGGTGCCGCCGGTGAGCCGGGTGATCAATGTGGTGAACTCCTACTGCGGCGTGCTCGACTTTACGAACGGCATCAATACCTACCGGAAGCAATTTGATTACCGATGTTTCCGTGAATTGCATCTTACGGAAGAGCAGGTGGCGATGTTCACGCTGGAGCTGAAGAACCGGGTGGCTCAGCAGGCGGCGGCGATTTACGGGAAGTAACCCTGAAAATGGGACTGCTACTCTTTTCCGTAGTTGGGGATAGTATGAATAGAAATCGTCAATAAAATGTTGGTTTCAATGCTGAAGCTGCGCATGGAGTCGCGGAAAAGGTAGCTGTACCAATTTTCAGGGTGACATATGGTGTTATACAGGATATAGTAATTCT
>CAZYOC010000152.1:0-10892 GCA_964648415.1 uncultured bacterium
CGAGGGGCGTCACCGGATCAGTTCGCTGGTCAACGCTTTCGGCGGTTTGGTTCTCCAGGTGGTCAGTTTGTCCGCCATGTCGATGGTGCTTCTGGATGTGGGTGGCTGGATCGGTTTGATTCTGCTGGCCGCCAGTATTCCTGCAGTGCTGGTGCGTTTCAGGTTGGCTGGTTCATTGTATAACTTACAACGCGATACCATGGAATCCACTCGCCGCGCCGGCTATCTGAACTGGTTGCTTACTGCTCCGCGATTCGCTCCTGAAATCCGTTTGTACAACATGGGTGAATACTTCAGCCGTCATTACCAACACTTGCGCCAGGAGGTTCGCAAGAAAAAGCTGCGGTTGTCGGGGTATCGTACCCGGCTGGAGTTGCTTGCAGAGGGTGGGGCGGCGTTGGTGGTTTTCGGGTCGCTGGCGGTTGTGACGCTACGCGCCGCCGCCGGCTTGATCAGCCTGGGTAGCGTCGTCATTTTCTACCAGGCGATGCTCAGAGGCGTGCAAGCTGTGCGCAGTCTGGTGGATGAGTTGGCTCGCTTTCACGAAAGTGCTCTGTTTCTCGACAGCTACAAAGAGTTCATGGGGCTCTCCTCCACGCTGAAAACACGGGATCAAGACGCCTCTTTGTTGAGTACTCTACAAACAGGCGTCTCGCTCCAAGCGGTATCGTTTCGATATCCGTCAAACCCGGCGCCTGCTTTACAGAACATAACCTGTTTCATTCCCAGACATTCGTTGACCTTGATTGTCGGTGAAAACGGTGCGGGCAAAACAACTCTGGCAAAAGTGCTGGCACGGCTGTACCAACCGGAAGCAGGAAGCATTAAATGGGACACCGTCGACTATCACGAGAGTGATCCGGCAGCATTACAGAAACATATTGTTTATTTGCCCCAGGAGTCAGCGAAATTCGAGTTTACAGTGGAAGAAAATGTTCACTTAGGCGATGTCGAGCGTGTACCGAAGGATAGTGAAATTAATGAGTCAATTCGTATGGCCGGCCTTGATGAACTGGTGCGCTGTCTCCCGAAAGGCAAGCAGACGGGGCTTGGCGCAATGTTTGCTGAGTCCAATCAGCTAAGCGAGGGGCAATGGAAGAAGATCGCACTGGCGCGTGCGTTCTATCGGTGTGCGGACTTGATGATTCTTGACGAGCCACTGGCGGCCATTGATCCAATGATGGAACATCAAATTATCAATGCCATACGTGATCTGGTTGGGAAAAAAACCGTAGTGTTGATCAGTCACCGTTTCAGCCTTGCGCCCATGGCGGCTAACATCCTGGTGCTGCATGAGGGAAAACTGGTGGAGCAGGGAACCCACCGGCAACTCTTTAAAGCAGATGGCAGATACGCGTCAATGTATGCCCGACAAGCCAAACCGTATCAGTCTTAAGCACGGAGGGTCCACCGCCCGCGTCCCGGTGAGAGGCTGTCGTGACCGGGATCATTTGCTATCAGTGCATGCAGTTATTATCTTGATTGTACGAAGTAAAGTGTTGTTAAATTTGTAGATATCGAGCTTTTTCTGACAATCGTCAATTTACTTGTTTTGCAAAAATCAGTTTACAGACTGTTGCACAATAGGAACCGATCTCATTCCAGCCTTCGCTGGAATGAGAGACATCAGAATTCGTGCAACAGGCCCTTTAGAAATTTTGGAGAGATTTCAGAGAATTCTGTCTATCTTGGATGAGGAATGTAACCACAGGCTGGATGCTTTCTAGAGCGCAGTATTCTTAATCGCTGCTAAACAACAACCTGCGGGTTGTGGAGGATAACGTCATGAAGCGTGTCACCGTAGCCATAGTGAGCATCATGGTTGTCGCCCTGACAACCATCGCCTCGATGAACGACAGCAAGGCTTCCCCCGACAAGCCCCTTTCAAAGGCGTATCGAATGGCTCATCCAACGATTCACGGCGGTAGCCGGGAGGGAGTTCGTTACAATTGGTTTTCGCAATTGGACGAGTTGGATGAGACTGTCGTCTTCAGTGAGGATTTCACCGGTGCGACTGCTCCCGACGGGTGGCCGGAAGGCTGGTCCAGTGTTTTGGAGGGGAATGACACCAATGAGTGGGAAGTACAGACCGACTGGAATCTTGGGTTTCTGGACCAGCCATTTGCGGCCTTCCATCCTGTGTATACGGGGAATGACAACGAGGCATCCCTGACAACACCTGTTATCGATTGCAGCGATTATACAGAAGACCTGTTTCTGGTGTTCAATTATGAATTCAAAGTTATGTACGAAGGCTATCCTAATGCGGAAGAGGCCCTGATTATGATCTCCACGGATGGTGGTGTAACATGGCCGGATACGGTATTTGAACTCGTCCCTGATGGAGCGTTGAATAATGCGTATCCACAATCTGTCGATATTACGGATGAAGCCGGCGGTGAGAGCAATGTCAAAGTGAAATTCTATTACTGGAGTGATGGGTGGAGTACAGATCATTATTGGGCGATTGATGATGTGGCGCTTATTCAGGATCCGGCTCCCTTTGTGTCAATCCTTGAGAGTCCGCTTGCATCTTTTGAAGATGAAGATGCTAGCTTTCTTGTCACGGCTACCGATGCGGAAACGATCTCAGAAATTCAGGTACATTTCGGTGAAGTCATTGGCGACGCAGTTCCCAACTCCAGTGCTTCGGATTTCACAGAAACCGGCAACCCGGATGAATACGAAGCCACGATCAGCAGTGCAGCTTATAGTGCAGGACAGGATATTGGCTGGTGGATCGAGGTGTCCGATGGCGGGGATCCTGTGGATACTCGTCGCATACCTGCGGAAGATGGGTCCTTTTTCCAATTCCATGTCTATCCAGCAGAATTTGACTACGCAGAGCACCTGGATATAGACTACACGCCCTTTTTTGACGACATCAGCGGCACTGGCGAACTTATTGACCTGGGAGCTGCTGAATGGACTACACTGGCATTTACCGACGGCCCGGAGTGGGCCTCCACCTTCTCTTGGTATGGCGAGGAATTCAACGAGCTCTTTGTATCCTGTAATGCCTGGATCTCTTTCGTCGAACCCAGTAGCCCACATCCAGTCATGCACGAATTTCCCAGTGATCAGCCGCCCCACAACGTGATCTCATTGGTAGGTGCGCTGATGAATCCTGACACCCATGGTGATGTTTATTTCGAGGAAGATGTCACCAGTGGGCGCGTGACGATTCAATTTGATGAAGTCCGTCTGTTTGCCATTGGTCAGACTCAGAACATTACGGCTCAGTTGGTGTTTGTTCGGGGTACGAATTCACTGTTCCTCAACTACCAACCGCTTAATAATGCGGCCTTTACTGGCAGCCATTCCATCGGATTCGAGAACGAGGCGGGTGAAATCGGGCATTCCATTGAATACGGCAGCGAATGGGATCTCTTCGATACCGAATCCCGCTCTATTCTGATCGGGGTCAATCCTTCTTCCCTCAGCGGGACGGTGACCAATTCCGAATCCGGCGATCCGCTGGCAGGAGCGACGATTTCGTTGACCGTGGATGGTGAGGATGAAGCACGTGAGGTGCTGACCGACGCAAATGGTGACTACCAGATCCTGGATATTCCCCCAAGCGCACCGAGCACATATTCCCTGACCGCGAACGAAGCGGAGCATGATGCGCAAACGGTCGCTGTCACACTGACCGGCGGCCAGAATACCGTTCAGGATTTCAGCCTGGACTCGACGGAAGCGGAAATGGTGACCATTGACGGGTATGTCTGGGAATATGGCCAGGTAAATACGACACCGATAAACAACGCCGGGATTTACGTACCTCTGCTTGGCGACACCGTCTACACGGACGCCACGGGCTACTTCACTTTTGGGGAGCGTTTCCCGAACACGTACACTTTCCGGGTATTCCACAACCCGACCGGTTCGGATGATTACCACAATCGCCGGTATCATAACGTAGTTGTGGATGCGGATACGACGTTTGATTTCGAGATGTACCCCATTCTGCCGCCGAATGATCTGACGGGAATCGGGGGAGATAACCGGGTAGCGTTGACCTGGAGTCCGCCCACAAACGATCAGCAGGTTGCCGTTCATGGATATTACGTTCGCGCTGACGGTGTTCTGCAGGATTCCACAACATCCGCTGATGACACCACTCTTACGATTGGTGGTCTCGAGAACTTCCAGGCTTACGAGTTTGATGTGGCGGCGCGGTATGTATCACCCTGGAGCGGCTCTTTGTATCAACCCGTGTACCGTGAATATTGCGATACGCTGGCTGTATTTCCGGTTCCCGATGGCCGTTACGAGACAGATGTCTTGACTGATTTCGAGTGGGTGGAAATCAACCCGGACAGCACCGATGAGCGCGCCGGGACTGCTACGGGATTCTCCGACGATACTTTCCTGTCGGTCAACATCAGCAGTCTGCCGTTCTGGTTCAACGCGGTAGACCGGAACTCAATGGTCGTCATGGCCAACGGACTCATAAGTTTTACGAGCAATGGAGCGTTTCCCTTCCCGGAAGAGATTCCCAACACCACAACCCCGGATAACTTCATCGCCCCCTTCTGGCAGGATTTGAATCCGAACGGGACCGGCGAAGACATCTGGTACTGGATCAGTCCGGATGACAGTCTGATTGTAATCGAAACCCTGTCTGGTCTGCACGGCGGCGGGGCGGAACAGTTTGAATTTCAGATCGTCCTGGACGCGACCGATTCGACCATCACCACGAATTACCGATCCGCCAACCAGGGTTGGAACCTGGGCGACGCGACCGTGGGAGTGGAGTGGGGAACGGGAATCGACACCCGGGGTGTGGTATTCCCACAAGAGGATCTTGAGGACAGTCTCTCAATTCTGTACTCGTGGTATGACCGCGAGTTTGGCAACCTGCGCGGTCGTGTCACCGATGGCGAGAATCCTGTGGTAGGCGCAGAAGTGTTTGTGTCGTATGACCGGTATGACGTGCGCGACACCACGGACGCTCAGGGCTACTTCCACTTGCTGGGAGTGGATCGTTCGGATACCTTCGACGTTGTGGCGCGGACCGATATTCATGCGCCGGCGGTGCACGAGGTGGTTCCAGGCGACTGGACAGAAAACGAGTTTACACTGGATGTTGGTGATGTCGAGCTGGTGGACGCGGGCGCCGCGCCCGGTGCTTTTGACCTGCTGACGCCGGAAGAAGGGGAGATTCTGTATCACCGGCAACCCACACTGTCCTGGTCTGAGTCAACCGACCCGGACGAATACGATGTGCTGAATTATACCGTCCAATGGGCGCGCGACGCCGATTTCTCCGTAAACCTGACGACGGTGACCACACGCAACCATTCCCTTTTCCTGGCGAACATGAGCAACACGTTTACCTGGGGCGACACGGTTTACTGGCGCGTAAAAGCGTATGACCTCACCGGGCAGGAGACGTGGTCCACCAATGGTGGCGAGAACGGCATATACTTTGTTTTGGAAAGCCCGGACCCGCCGGCTCCGTTTGACCTGACTTCGCCCGTCGATGGCGCGACCGTGGGATCCCTGGTCACCTTCAGTTGGACCCACGCGGTGGAGTCCGACCCCGGCGATTCGGTGGTGTATTTTCTCGAATTGTCCTACGAAGAACAGCCGTTCACCCCGGCCTTCACCTATTCCACCGGGACTGCGGTGACCTACAGCACGACCGGCATTCCCGACAGCACGACCATGTGGTGGCGGATACGAGCTGAGGATACCAACACGCCGGCCATTTATTCCAACCAGACCTGGAGTTTCGTCCGACCCGTGTATTCCGACAGCATCGAACTGGCTGGTCAGACAGGGAATACAAACGGGTGGCATCTTTTCAGCATCCCCGCGATCCCGTTTGTTGGGCAAGACGACACCAGCACCATCCTTGGCGATGACATCGTTGGGGCCTACAGTGTGTTTGAAGGAACACCGCCGCACCCATTGGTGGGAACCCTGGAGAACGGCATCGGTTACTGGCTCTACCTTGAGAATACTTCCACTATTGATATGGTGGGCAGACGGCGTCTGCAAACCTTCTCGGACAGCCTGGCCAACGGCTGGAACACAATCGGCGCGGCGATGGCCTACAACTATCCGGTGGACAGCCTGCGCTTTACCGATGGCGCGGACACGTTGACATGGCGCAACGCTGTGGCGTCCAACTGGATCATCGCTTCCTCGATCGGGTACAATCCATTCAATTCCTCCTGGTCGATCGTGGATTCGCTGGAACCGTGGAACGGGTACAGCCTGTTTGTGCTGCCCGATACCTCTCACACTCTTTCGGTGATCACGACGCCCCTGGATCCGGAGTTAGTCTATGGGCAATCCCTGGCAATCAACGAGCAGGGTAAGGCAAAGGAAAAGGTGAAGCCAGATAAAAAAGGTAAAAAAGCGACACAGGGCGAACTGGACAGTGAAGCACACTGGTTCATTCCTGTGATCATGACCTATGAAGAGGCCATTGACAGCCTTGCTGGTTTTGGAGTACATCCCTCGGCCACGGATGGGTTCGATGCGCAATTTGACATGCCGGCCCCCCCCGATATTGACTCCCAGGGGGACACGCTGACCAATCCCATCGTCCGAGTCCAGTTCGAACAACAGGATTGGGAGGAAGAGTATGGCACAGCCTGGTATGCTCGTGATGTACGTTACAGCCCGGAGATCGGCACAGAAACCATCGAATGGTCGGGCCGTTTGTATGGGGACAACGTGCAAGGTGAAATCCAGCTGGACTTCAGTGTAACCCAGGATTCACTGCCGGACGGTTATCACCTCGAAGTGGATCTGGACGGTGAAGTGTTTGATCTTTCGATCAACCCTGTTATCTCGTTCACCATGACGCAGGATACTCACCCGTTCACGATTTATGCGATCAACCGGTTCGAAGAGCGACGGAACTCGCTGCCTGTCACCTATGCGGTGGAGGCGATTTATCCAAACCCGTTCAACCCGATGACCACGATCCAGGTGGGGCTGCCGCAGGCGCATGAGCTGACGATCGAGGTATTCAATGTGCTCGGCCAGCGAGTCGGTAAGATCGCGAACGGGCGTTTTGAAGCTGGACGGCACCGGTTCCTGTTCAACGCCGAGAACCTGGCCAGCGGGATGTACTTCGTGCATGTCACGGCTCCGGGCAAGCTGGATGTGGTGCGAAAGCTTGTCCTGGCGCGTTAAGAAGAAACAGAGTCAAGCGATATGCCAACCGTCCCGCCAACCGTGTGGGGCGGTTTTTTTTCAGGAAGAAGACGTCTCGAGGAAGGTATGAATCAGGTCTGTACTCTGGGTCACGATTTCCGGGAAAGTCTCGAAAACCTGCATCAGGTCCTCCACCCGCATATCTTCGGCGGCGTGGACGACCTCTGATCCGAAGGTTGTCAAGGGGAGAACATTGTACTCCTTGCCGAGTTCGTGCACCTTCCGGCCAAAACTCTTCAGCTCGTTCAGGTTCAGCCCCGTACCGGCGATCGATTTCCATTCCGCCAGCAAATCCGTTTGCAGACTATTAACAAGGTCAGGCAGTGTTGCCTTGTGTTCAGCATCCAATTGCTGAATATGGTCCTGTGGCTCCGGAGCCTGCGGTTCCTCGCCGGCTAATACACTCACCGGCTGTTGTCGCGTGTGAACCGGCAGCAGCTTCTTCATAACGGACAGCAGTTCATGAAGATCCACCGGTTTGCGGACGATGACATCACAACCGGATTGGTAGGCTTTTTCGCGTTCTTCCTTCATGACGCTGGCGGTAATGGCAACCACCGGGATGGATTCCCAACCGGGTCGTTCACGCAACGCTCGGGCCGCGGTATATCCATCCATCACCGGCATTCTCATATCCAGCAGGATGATGTCCGGCTGGATGCGATCCATCATTTCCAGCAATTCCCGGCCATTGACAGCTTCATGAACCGTAGCTCCAAGTGGTTCCAGCGCCTCACGCAGCAGCACCCGGTTCAGCTCCACATCTTCAGCGATCATGACCGTCACATCGGTGAGGTCGAGTGTTGAAAGGTCCTCCGTGGGGGAGGCGTACTCATGTGTGGACGGAGTAAAGGGCACGGCTGGAAGCGTGATGGTAAATTGGCTGCCCTTTCCCTGTTCGCTTTCAACCGCCAGTTTGCCGCCGAGCATCTCCACCAGGCGGCGGGAAATGGAAAGCCCAAGTCCTGTGCCGCCATACGCCTTGCTGTCGCGCGCATGCACCTGCGTGAAAGCATCGAAGATGGTCTGCAAATGCTGCTGTGAAATGCCGATGCCGGTATCTTTCACCGCAAAGACGAGGTCATAATTGTCCCTGCCTTTACGGCTTGGGTGTGCGGCCAGTTGAAGCTCAACGTACCCTTGGTGCGTAAACTTGATGGCGTTGCCGATCAGGTTGACCAGGATTTGGCGCAGCCGCACCTCATCGAGGAAGAACGTACCCTGCGGCAGATCCAGCGGCGTGAACCTTAATTCGATCCCTCGTTGCCGGGCGCGTTCGGAGAAGATCGCCTTCAGGTCCTCCCTGACAATGTCCAGATTCATCGGTTCGGGCCGGATTTCCATCGCCCCGGCCTCGATCTTGGACAGATCCAGGATGTCGTTGATCAGTTGCAGCAGGGAGCGGGATCCCGATTTGACGGCCTTGATATATTGAGAAGCGCGGGGGTCGGTGGAGATCCCATCCAGCAGCTCGGTGAACCCCAGAATGGAATTCATCGGGGTCCGGATCTCATGGGACATGTTGGCCAGAAAGGCGCTCTTGGCGCGGTTTGCGCGGACCGCTTCCTCCTTGGCGCGACGCAATTCTTCCTGGGCATAGTGCCGTTCGGTAATATCATGCAGGAAGGACACCAGCGCCTGCTGGTCGTCCCAGACAATAGGAATGGACACGCCCAACAGCCAGATGGCGCGGCCATCCTTTGTGCTGGTTCGGAATTGGTAGTTCTTCGATGCCTTGCCCTGTTTCAGTGCGCGCAAGCAGCGGCTCGTTACTTTGCGGCGGTCACTCGGTTCGATAAACTGTTCCAGGTTGCCGGACGCCAGATCGTCAATGGTGTAGCCCGAGATTTTTTCCAGCGCCGGATTGGCGAATGCGATACGCTCACCGAAGGTCACTACGATGGCTTCGGCCGCATTATCGAATACCAGTCGGTAGCGCTCTTTGCTGCGCTGCAAAGCGGTGGCGTGACGGTGACGCTGGATGCCCATGGCGTAGTAATCGCCCAGCCGTTGCAATGCGGCCACATCCTTCTCTGTGTAGGGCCGAATGGGGTTGGCTACGGCGATCTGCCCGACGAGTTCCTCTTTCAGCATCACCGGGATACTGACAAACCCTTCCAGTGCGATATGGCCTTCCGGCAGACCCCGCGCCGCTGGATGAGACGCAGGATCATTGCTGATCACCGGTTCGCGTTGATTTAAACTATGGCCCCACAAGCCGTTGTAGGTACCGTCCTCCTGAACCGGGAAGGTGATTTTCCGGTGCGATTCACCAACATCACAGACCTTGGCTAGCATCGAAGAGTGGGTATGGGCAATCAGTGCGCGGCTGGTGGGGTCGATCACGCCTACGTAGCCATGATCGCTCTCGGTCAGCGCTTTCGCTTCGTTCAGTGTGAGATCGGCCATCTCCTGGATACCCTGATCGCTGGTCAACAGCAGGCTGGCGAGCCGGGCAAGGGAGTAGTTGAGCCGGAGTTCCCACTGCAAATGCTTTTCAATCCGTTCTCGCTTGGTGACATCGAGACCCAGTTCGAGAACCAGCGGGGAGCCGTCAAAATCTTGAAACGTATAGCCATACACACGGAAGGTCCGATCATCGGGGGATTTCCATTCCCATACCTGGGGCTTGCCATTGGAACCGGGCTGCTCCAACGGGCAGTGCAGGCAAATGGTGTCCTGGTCTTCAATCAAACGATAGCACTTCTTGTCGCGAGTGTCCCCGAAAAGTGACCGGAACAGGCGGTTGGCGAAGGTGACATTATGACCCTGATCAATGACGCAGGCGTAGCCGGGAAGTTCTTCAAACACGCGATACAGGCGATGGCGTTCGATTTCCAGAGTCTGCCGCCTGGTCAGGCGGTCTGTCATATCGCGAAGGATTACCGATGCGCCGCCGTGCCGGGTCAGATGCAGAGCCTGCAATTCAAACCAGCGTAGCTCGTCGGAATGCTGATCCGGCCGGAGCTGCAAGGAAACCGAAAAGGAAGCACTTTTCCCGGCGGCGACTTCGCTGATCCTCTCCGCTATGGCGGCGTTATTCGGATCCGCAGCTCGTTCAGGGAGGAAACGGGGAAGAATTTCACCACATGTGTAGCCATGACAACTGGCCACATCTTCGGGTAAGCGGGGTTGGAAAAAAGTGCGCCAGGCCTGATTCGTGGCGATCAGACGGCTGGTCGCGTCCAGAAAGACCATGAAATCCGGAAGTTGGTCAAACGCTTCCTGGAGCATGTCCGGCAACGCCGAAGTCTGAACAGAGGTTTCCATAGCGGGTGGCTCTGCTCCCGCTTCAACCTGAGCTGGTGATGGTTGTCGATCCCGGTGACGCATCAAAAGACGGCTTGTAGTAAGTGGCATCTTGCTGTTTTTTTGTTAAAGTACGAGCATTGTTCCACGTTGTGACACTCGATTTCGTGTTGGTGGCGGTATCCTGGAGGCAGGCGCCAGGCTGCGCGAGAGAGGCTGTGATGACGACGGCCTGGTGTCTTCAACCCAGACATTTCAGAACCAGCAACGATGTCATTCCTGTGGAAGAGACTGTATCACAAGGTCAGCGAGTCTCCCGCCCCCATAGCAGGCTGTATCAAAGTATCCAAAATTAACATGTCCAATGGATCTCATTCGCGCGCAGCAGACGGTATCAAAATGTCCAATGGATCTCATTCCCGCCTTCCAGACTGTCGCAGAATGTGAGAGGTATCTCATCCCAG
>CAZYOC010000153.1:0-10856 GCA_964648415.1 uncultured bacterium
TGTTCTTCTTTTTCAAAAACGTCCACGCTCCCATCCTGTTGCCCATCTGGCGCGAGATGCAGAAACGCGGCGGCTACGACATCGCGTTTTGCGTCCATCCCTACAACCGGGAGATCCGCGCCGGTTTTCCACCGGAAGAGGAAGAGGCGTTTCGCAAGAGCCTGCCCGGCGTGACCTTCGTCGAGCACCCCGCCGACTGGAAGCCGGACATCTCCTTCATGGCGGACAATGTGGCGTTGCTGCTGAAAGATTGCGGCGTGATCGTCAATGTCGGCCACGGCCTGCTCTCCAAGGGGCAGTATTTCACCGACCGGGATATTATCCAGCGCGAAAACTCCTCGGACCTGCTGTGTGTGCCCGGGCCGTATCACCGGGACCGTCTGCTGGCAAGCGGCAAGGTCCAGATCCCCGTGGTCGCCACCGGCTTCCCCAAGCTGGACGCCCTGTTCATGTCACGCACCCTCCCACGCGAAGAACTGTTCCGCCGTGCCGGTCTGGACCCCGCGAAGAAGGCGATCCTGTTCGCGCCGACCTTCAACATGGAGCTGAGCGCCATTCCCATCCTCTGGCTGCGTGTGGCCGAGCTGGTCGCGCCCGACCGGTATCTGCTGATCAAACTCCACGGCTCCACGTTGCCCGAGTTCAAGCAGGAATACCGTAAACTGGCCCAACACCTGGACCAGGTACACTACATCGAGGACCAGGACATCACCCCCTGGCTGCTGCCGGCGGATGTGTTGCTGACCGATGTCTCCAGTGTGATGATGGAGTACATCGCCCTGGACAAACCGGTGGTGCTGTTCAATAATCCGAACACCGAAACTTATGTGAACTACGACCCGCGCGACATCGAGTACGCCTGGCGTGACCAGGTGGGCCTGCAGGCGGATACGCTGGACGGTGTGAAAGAGGCGGTCCGGCGCAGCCTGGAGAATCCCGGCGAACTCTCGGCGAGCCGGATGCAGTGTGTGGCGCAGCTCTTGGCGGATCGTGAAGGCCGCGCCTCGGCCAACGTCCTCGACGCGGTGGAAGAGGTCATGACCAGGCAGGCTCACACGAGACCAAACGCGCCCGTGAAACCTCTGACGTCGCCACAAGAGCCTTCCTCGTCGATCCGTGGAGCGATATCGGATATGGCAGAAACAAACCGCGCCGATCATCGACATACCCCCTCCGCCCCCCCGGCCGGCACGGTTGCTGCGTCCGATGTGGCCGGCAGGATCCGGATGACGCGCCATTTCGCCGACCGTGGCAAGCCGGACAAGGCGCGCGAGCACCTTGCAAAGGCGGAAGCTCTGGCCCCGGACCACCCCGATGTGAAGGCGCTGGCGGCCCGACTCGCCGGCTCCATCGAAACCTCATAGCGCCGCTTGAGATCCAGTATGAGTGTTGGATCACAGTTTTTTGGGGGGTGGCCCGACAGTTTGTTGTCGGGTCCAACGAGTCACCTGGATTTAAGGTGGCAACAGGGAACTCCAGCTCTTCACCACGCGAATCACTTTGCGACCATTCTTGAATCGCACCCATTCATGTGATGCCCGTAAGAGACCCTGGAGCGGCTCCGACAGCCGGGTCTTTCCCATATCTTTCTCGTAAATTGTTAAGAAGGCCTTATTTTTTACGAGACCAACCGGGTAGATGAACCATGACAGTTACCGAAGCGATACAGAAGCGCCGTTCCGTGCATTCCTACGATCCCACGGTGGTCATGGATGACGGCGAGCTGCATGACCTGCTGACCCTTGCCACCCTGGCGCCGTCGTCGTTCAACCTGAATCATTGGCGGTTCGTCGCCGTCCGCAGCGAGGAGGGCAAGCGAAAGCTGTTCGACTTGTCCCTGAACCAGAAACATATCCTGGAAGCATCGGTGGTGCTGATCATCCTGGGCAAGATCGACGCTCACAAGGATGTGGATTTGTTCGTCAACGACTGGATTCGGAAGGGATATTACCCGGACGACAGCCATTTGCGAAAGGTGTCGGAGGAGTTCTACGGCGCTCGGCCGGAGAAGCAGCGGGACGAGGCGCTCCGCTGCCCCTCCATCATGGCCGGCATGTTGATGCTGGCGGCTGTGGAGCGTGGCTGGGGAAGCGCGCCGATTATCGGGTTCAACGCCTCGGCTCTGATGAAAGTGTTCGCCATCCCGGACAACCATCTGCCGGTGATGCTGATGACTATCGGCAAGGAGAAGGATCCCCCACCGAAACGGGTAAAGCGGCTGAAGCTGGACATGATCCTGCATCAGGAAAGATTCCAGGATTCCGGGAAACCCATCCGGTCGGCTTGAAGGGTATTCTTAACGCTGTTCATCGGCCTGCCAGCGTTGGTAGCATGGGTGGTGCGGTTCGGCTACGGCCGGGCAGCAGACACGCTGTGTTGGGCAGGTTTGTTAGTCCTCAAACCAGCCTTTGCGCTTGAAATAGACCAGGAGGCTTACGCCCACCAGCACCATAACTCCGAGCACGGTGAAATATCCGTAACGCCATTGCAGTTCCGGCATGAGCAGGAAGTTCATCCCGTAGATCCCGGCGATCAGGGTGAGGGGCTGGAAGATGGCGGAAATGACAGTCAGCACTCGCAGGCGGCTTTCCGTACGCGACTGCAATGCTCCCTGCATCTGTATACTCAGGTCCTGCAAGCGCGTTTCAAACCGGTTGATACGGCGCAGGACATATTCGGCCTGGCTGAACAGGTCGCGCAGCATCATGCGGTTGTTGTCGAAGCGAAACGCTTCGGGATCGGCGGATTGCAGCACACTGACACAGTAAAGGATATCCTCGCCGGTGACCGCCAGGCGGCTCAGCCAGCGCTTCACCGCGATGATGTCGCCCGGCTCAAGATCCCGTTCCGCATCGTCCAGTTCCTCGGCGAAGTGGTTGATGTGGTCCCGCACGGTGAGCATGCTGCCGATCAGGATGTCCAGGAAATAGTCGAGCAGATGGTAGAGCAGCGGGGCGGTTCCGGGAGCGTGCAGCGACATCAGGTCGGCATAGGAAGCGGCAAAGCGGTTCATTTCGTTGAGAGGCGCAGTGTGCACGGTCAGCACCATGTCCGGGCGCACCAACACCGAGATATACTCCAGCCGGGTTGTCTGCTCTGTGGCCGGAACGGAAAACTGCGCGTACAGTTCATCGTCAAACGGCAGCAGGCGTGTTCCGGCGGGAGACTCCAGCATCGCTTCCAAAACAAGCTGGTTCGGTTCAAGCTGAGTGAGCAGCTCCTCCAACGCATTTTCGTTGACGGTTTCCACATCCACCCACACCGGATCGGCATATTCCTGAAGGTTGTCCTGCGTAAATAGCTGTTTAATCGGGACCAACCGCCGTTGTTTGCCGATCCGGAACCAGTTGACCTGCATACGTCCTCCCGGTAGTTACTGCAAATAGAAGATACGAAGGGTGAATCCGGCAAGATCAAGGGATTGCTTTCACAAAACTGAGAGGCGGAACCACAATGCGACACGGAAAAAATGAAAAAAAAAGGGTCGCGCCATTGACAGGCATGTGATTGGCAATGTAAGCTATAGTTGGTATTACAGGTTCAGATCTCAGTTTCATCAAACTGAAGGACGGCTTCGGAACGGCCCGCAGGCACGAGTCGGCCGGAGAAACACAGCCCGGTCCATCGGGTGCTGCTGATTCAGGTTCAATCACGTGTAGCGCCCGCGCTTGTTTCCGCCTCCCACGCCGTCCGGGAGGACACTATGGTACGCCCAATTCATTGCCCCTGTTGCTACCGTTGCGCACCCGCACTCCGCATTGTCCGGCGCCACCTTGCTATTCATTGCCTTGAACCCCCATACGGTCTCACTCCAACATCGGATTGAGAATCCCGACGACCGGCTGATTCACGCACGGAGGACACGATGTCACACGATCAGAAGACCTTCATCATTATCTTCAGCCTTTTACTGCTGACCTGGCTGCTTCTGTCACCACCCGTTGCTTCCGGGATCATGCAGGAGACAACGCATACCCTGCAGGTCGAAAGGGCGGTTCAGACGGCGGACGGCTACCGGTTCACCCTCAGCCTCGCCCAACCTGTATTCCAGGAAGTCGAAGGCGCCGGCGGCCTTCAGATCGCCATGCTGCCGGGTGGCGGGATGCGTCTGGAACCGGGCGAGCCGGCGGTTCCCATGATCGGCCGCCTGTTTCGTCTGCCGCCAACCGGCGGCGTGGAGATCGAGGTGCTCGACGCCGAGTACGAGACATTCACCGACCTGGCCTACGCCGCCAATGCGGGCGAACTCGACGAGGTTGCCTACGGGGCGCTGGATCCGGCGCGTGACGCCTGGCTGCCGGGAGACCTTGCTCTCGTGGGCGAGCCGGCGGTTTTCCACGATTTCCGTGTCGCCAGCCTGGTCACGCAACCCGTGCAGGTCAACCCGGCGCGTGGAGAAGTAAGAGTTTGCAGCCGGATGGAGGTGGCGGTACGGTTTACGGACGATCCCGCTCCCAATCCCCTGCCTGCGCAACCCACCCGGATCAGCAAGACCTTCTTGCCGTTTTACCGTGATTTTCTTGACTGGGACGGGAGCGAGCTGGACGAGTACCTGTTCTATCGCGGCGCGGTGCAGGTGGTGATGCGAGACGATGATGCGCTGATGGAGTATATGGAGGACTGGTTCGAGTGGAAGCGGCAGAAAGGCTGGACACTCGAATTGCTGACCGACAGCGATGTGCAGTGGACATATACTCAAATTCGTGCGGAGCTACAGGATCGCTACGAAGAAGAACCGTTTGACTTTGTTGTGATTATAGGAGATGATACGGGCTTATGGCCGACGCCTCCCGGAAGCGGGCAACAATACGGCGCCGGCGATCAGCCCTACACCACCCTCGCCGGCGACGACAACCTCAGCGACGTACATATTGGCAGGCTCTCCATCGCGACAACGATGGACGGCACAGTAATCATAAATAAAACAGTCAACTACGAGCAGACGCCGTACACAGAAGAGGGCGAGGACTGGTTCGAAACCGGCCTGTTGCACGTATCTGACACTCACAACATGCCGAACAAACAGACCATGTACCGGCAGGTGCGTTCCTGGATGTTGGCGGATGGCTACACAGTGGTGGACACGCTGTTCACCCCGAACCATTCAGAAGCCATCAATCTTATTGAAGAGGGTGTCACGATCTATTCGGAACAGGGCTATATGGGGACCGGTCTCCAGTCCTCACAGATCAATAACCTGCAAAACGAGAATCAACTTCTGATGCAATTGGGATACAACTGTTATACCGGCAATTGGTCTCAATCGGAGGCAGTGATTGAGACGTGGTTGCGCGCCAACCAGCAGAACGTCCCCACAGGTGCGATTGGCGCGATTGGCACGGGAACCGCCATGGAGAACCAGGCCTGTCTGCAGACCATGAACGCCGGGGCGGCCTATTCGCTGTTCAAACGGCATGATCCCTATATGGGCGCGACCCACACCAGCGGGAAGCTGGCGCTCTACGCCACTTTTCACCCTTATGGCAACGGCGACTACTACACTGAACACGCCCAATGGACCAACCTGATGGGCGATCCTACCGTTTGGCTCTGGACCGGCCGGCCGGTTCCGATGACCGCCGAGTACGATGACGCCATTGATCTGGGCGAACACTTCCTCACCGTGGCGGTGGAAGACTCAGCCGGACCGGTGGCGGACGCCTGGGTCACGTTATACAAGGTCGATGACAACGAGGACGTGGTTGTGACCGCCGAGACCGACGCTTTCGGCGTGACGCGGCTGGACCTGGCCCATGAGTACGCAGGAGAAGCGCTGCTGACCATCACCGCCCGCAACCATCACCCCCTGCAGGAAACCGTGATCATCGATGATGCATTTGCACGGGTTGGCTACACCGAAATCACCGTGATTGATGACGGTTCGCAAGACACGGAGGGCGACAGCGATGGGATCCCGGACGCCGGCGAAACCATCGGCCTGCAATTCACTCTCCACAACTTCGGGGACAGCGAGGAAACCGGCATTGAACTCACCGCGAGCAGCACGGATCCGTGGATTGATGAGGTGTCGGGAACGATTACCATCGCCACCCTCGCCCCGAATGCGGAAAGTACGCCCGGCGAGCTCCTCCTCGTTGAGATCAATCCACAAACACGAAACCGGTGGCTCGGGCAACTGGACCTGCGTATTGAGACGGATGATGGCGTCTACACTGACACAACCCGACTGACAATCAGCGCTCCTGATGTCGTCCTCGAGGCCGTGGATGACACCTTGTCCGGCGACGGCATGATTCAGGCCACCATGCGCCTGATCAACCGTGGCGATCATGATCTGGCGGCCGGCTGGCTCTACACGCGGAGCCTGACAAACGCCCTATTCGCAATCGATTCCGTCGCCACCCCGATACTTGCTCCCGGCCAGGCCGACACGGTGCAGTGCAATGTCTCCATGACAGAACACCTGATTGTAGGCGAACCGGGACTCATTTCGGGAAGGCTGACCACAGAAAGCGGATTCTCCGACACAACAACCTGCCGTTTCATCCTGGGCCAGGCCACAGTCTACGATCCCAGCGGTCCCGACGGCTACGGCTACTTCGCATTCGATGAGGGGGATAACGAATACACGGAATATGTCCCCACCTATGATTGGGTCGAGATCTGCCCGGACGCTGATGAGCCCGATTTTGAAGGGACCGAGCTGGACCTCAATGATTTTGCACAGGGCGATGAGGATGATGCGTTGGTGGAGCTTCCGTTTCCGATTCAGTTGTACGGCGAAACGTTCTCCGAAGCCACCATCACCTCCAATGGCGTCCTGGCCTTTGGCGATCAACGAGGGTGGCCCCACAGCCAGAATAACGCTCTACCCAACGCAATGGCTCCCGCCAGTGCGGTGGCGGTGTACTGGGATGATCTGACCATGGATAACAGTCAGATCCTGACCTATTACGATGCGGAGGGCGGCCGGTTTATTGTGGAATGGTACGCCATGACCGATCCGGCAACGACCTTTGAGGTGATTTTCTACGACACTCAAGTGCAGCCGACGCCGCTCGGGGACAATGATATCCTCATGCAATATGCTGATGTACACCATGAAAACGATCATGGTTACAGCAGTGTCGGGTTTTGGACCACGGGCATACAGAATGCCGATCAGGATGTGGGCCTGACATATGCTCATGTAAACAGGTATGCTCCAAACGCCGCACCCATTGAGAACGGCTCAGCCATCCTCTTCACCACCCGACCATCGCGTAGCTTTACCGCTTTGTCCGGGACGGTACTGGATGTGGAAGATGATTCTCCTGTCGCCGGAGCGATTGTCTCGACCCTCAGCGGGTATAGCGTCGCAACATCTGACGATGGCGGCTTTCTGATGGAAGACCTGGAGATCGGCGATGTGCAGCTATCCATCGAAATGGAGTGTTACTCCCCGCTGGACACCACCTTCACCCTGTTTTTCAGCGACACGATGGATGTGCTGCTCTACCTGGCGTCTCCCCAATTCGAGCTGAGCGCAACCGAGCTTGCCGACACCCTTTCACAGGGCGACAGCACCTCCTTTGATCTGATTCTGACCAACGATGGCGCCGGCCCGCTCACCTGGTCCATAGCCTTGGAAGCCACGGAAAACCTCTACGCCGGAAAACGCAGCGCCCGGTTCACTTCCGAGCTGGACGAGATGTTCGACCGGGTCCACGCTTTTGAGCTCGATCCTGTTGAACTGAGATACCGTGGAGTCGCCTGGCATGAGGGCTCCTTCTGGATCAGCGGCTCCAACAACTACGATGAGACCGGCCCCAACAAACTCTACCGGTATTCGGCCGCCGGCGATCATCTCCAGACCCTGGATCAGCCCGTAGATGAGGACCACCGAACCGCACAAGGCTTCCACGGCCTCGACTGGGAAAACGGGTACCTGTATGGCGCGGATAACGGCGTGCTCTACGAGATGACCCTGGGCGAGGACGAATTCTCCATCGCCACCTCCTTCGACATTCCGGCGAACCCGGCCCGCTATCTGGTGGCTGATGCCGCACGCGAGCTGTTCTGGGTCGGAGACTACGGCACGGATATTCACGGCATAGACCGGGAAGGAACGTTGCACTACGAGATGGGGCGAGGTGACTATCTGTTCCGGGGCGGGGACATGCTGCCGGGGCGCGGCTCCCGGGATGTGGGGCTCCTCTCGTTTGACATGGCAGACAATTCAGCTACCATTGTGGCGGTTGCGCCGGAAGACGAAGACATGCGTGAACTTGGCAGCACGGTCCTGCCCGATATCATCCCACCCATCGGTTCAAGCATCTACCTTGCCGCCAATCCCGCGCGCTGGTGCTATGCCGTCATTCTCCCCTACGGCGAGGCGGACAGCTTGGTCGTCTGGGAGCTGGAGCTGTTCACCGAATGGGTCGGCGTTTCACCACAGCAGGGTGTGCTTGAACCGGGGGAATCCTCGCCGCTTGATGTCCGGTTTTTTGCGGATCAGGCGTCGCCCGGAAGCTACCGGCTTGACCTGGCATTCGAGCACGACGCCTGCACGGACAACCCGGACCGTGTGTCGCTGGAGATGGTGATTCCGGGACTGGATGCTCCGAATCCAACCGGCGAGCAACCTCTGGAGTGGGCGCTGGACGCTGTCTGGCCCAACCCCTTTAACCCGTCGGTGCAGATTCGGTACGGGTTGAAAGAAGCAACGACTGTCACCCTGCGCGTTTTCGACATTCTGGGCCGTGAAGTAGCGGTGATGGCCGAGAACCCTCAAGTCGCCGGGTGGCATACGGTCACCTTCACCGCCGACAACCTTGCCAGCGGGATGTACTTCCTGCGCCTCGACGCTGGGCCGCTGCACGAAACACGCAAGCTTATCCTGTTGAAATAACGCTACACGAGGGCGCCATGAGTCGGACATGTACAGCATCATTTGTTGCTGCGAGCCTGCTGATCAGCTGCATCGCAGGGTTTGCCGGGACACCTGTTCTCGAACGGGAGAACGTCCATACCTCTGCGCTAACAGTAGAGGTTCTCCAGCGTAGCGACGATGGCTTTCTTCTTCGCCTGACCTTTGACCCACCTGAGTTTGGTCCTGCTGAGGGAAGCGACACCCTGCAGATTGCGACGTTTTCCGAGGGCGGGCAGCAGCTCGAACCTGGGCAGCCGGCCACGCCGCTCATCGGGCGTCTCTTCCGTCTCCCGTCTACCGGCGGAGCCACGGTGGAGATTCTGGACGCCGAGTATGAAACCCGCTCCGACGTGGCTTACGCCTCCTGTACGCAGGAATTGGATGAACTATCCTACGGACCTCTCAGTGGCGCCGAGGACGCCTGGCTGCCGTCTGCACCGGCCACAGTCGGCGCTCCGGCTCGCTTCCACGATTTCCGTGTCGCCACCCTTACCACGCAACCGGTTCAAGTCAACCCGGCGCGCAACGAAGTGAGGGTATACCGGCAGTTGGACGTGGCTGTGCGTTTCAATGGCAACGATTTCCGCAATTCCATCCCTGCTCAACCTACACGCATTTCCCGCACGTTCCTGTCCTTCTACCGCGATTTCCTCGACTGGGACGACAGCGAACTGGACGAGTTCGAATACTATCAGGGCAATGTGCAGGTTGTGCTGAACAACAGCGACGTGCAACTGGAGGCGTTCCAGAACTGGAGCGAGTGGAAACGCGAAAAGGGCTGGGATCTGGAATTGCTGACTCCCGATGATGTGCCGACCTGGGGACATGAGGCCATCCGTGCTGAATTGATCGAGCGCTACGAGAATGCGGAGGAGCCGTTCGATTTCGTCGTCATCTTCGGCGACGACCAGGGCGTATTCAGCGTACCGCCATCAAACGGTTCCGGGTGGGGCGCCGGAGATGTGCATTATGGCCGTCTGGCGGGGGATGACTGGCTGGTGGACGTTGCGGTCGGAAGACTTTCGGCGGAGAATGTCACGGACGCCCAGATTGTAGTAAGCAAATGCCTTCATTATGAACAGAGTCCTTACCTGGAGGAGACAGACTGGTACCTGCGGGGTATGGTCAATTGCTCGGACGACCATCCGGGCCAATCCAAAATCTGGACGCTGCGGTATTGGCGTCACGCCATGCTGGCGCTTGGTTACACCCAGGTGGACACGTCCTGGCATCAGTACAACGTGCCTTCCGTGACCGCGATTAACAACGGCGTCAGCGTGTACAGCCATCGCGGCTACATCGGTACCGGGATCCAGGTCAACCAGATCAACAGCCTGACAAACGACCACAAGCTGCCGATGGTGGTGGATCTGACCTGCGCAACCGGAAACTGGTCGCAATCTTTCGGCCTCAATGAAGCCTGGTTGCGAGCGGGATCTGTGAATACGCCCCGCGGTGGAATCGGCGCGATCGGTATGGCGACTTCCGGAAACATGACCAGCTTCAACAATTTAGTAAGCGGCGGCGCGGCTGATGCTCTACTCGTTCATCGCACTCCCGAGATGGGGCTGCTTTGGCTGGGAGCCCAGGTCAACATCTGGATGAATACGCATCAATCACAGGGGGGCTATCCACAAAACGGGATCTATCATCAGCAGTGGTGTAACCTGATGGGCGATCCAACTCTCTGGCTCTACACATCCATCCCCGGCGAACTGGATGTGGCCGCCCCGTCAGAAGTCGAGCTGGGTCAACACAGCCTGGAGGTACTGGTGACCAACGACTCCGGCGAGTCGGTGCGAGACGCCTGGGTGACGTTTGCCAAGGATGATGAGAACGAAACCATCTACCAGACCGAAATCACCGGCCCGGACGGCATGGCGACGATCCCGCTCAACTATGCGCATACCGGCGCCGCCATGCTGACCGTGGTCGCGTCCCGAAGTTTGGTGGAAATTGAGCTCCACCGTTCGGGTTGTTGAAT
>CAZYOC010000154.1:0-10793 GCA_964648415.1 uncultured bacterium
TCCAACTCGCCCGTGACAAGCAGAACCTATCATAGCTGGCGCAATGGACCACCAGGCTTGGAACGGGCGATTTTTGACAAAAACACAAAACAGGGGCCTAAGATCGTCTCTTAAGCCCCTGTTTTTTACTGTGGTAGCGGGGGCGGGATTTGAACCCGCGACCTTTGGGTTATGAGCCCAACGAGCTACCAGACTGCTCCACCCCGCGATCAGCATTGAGTATAGTAAACCGGCGCTGCTTTGTCAAGAGAGTGTTAGAACTTCGAGGGCGGGGAGGGCGCTGCAGTCAGTACCACCGCGTACGCAATAAGCGAAAGGAATCCGGTGACGGTGAGGGTTGTACATCCAGCGTTACAACGTGTCCCTGATACAACAGGTGTGACAGTCCGGCTACGATTTCACAGAAGGCGAGGTTCGTCGGGCCGAAACTATATTACATATAAACAAGTAATTAATCAAAGTTCAGCAAACTGGCAAACCCTTTGCAAACCTCCTTGGCAGAAGCGCCGAATGGCGTTTGATCTTGTACAACGATCCAGCGACAGGGTGTTCGACAGCAACTTTGGGAATTGCATCCCTTCTTGTCGGCAACCTATCTTGGACAGGAAAGACAACCACTCAGCATCTCGGATGCTGACAAGCACGGAGGGAAGGATGAGAGTCATCGCACACAGCATCATTGCGACCCTCTGCATACTGGTGTTGGGAACGCTTGGTTTCGCGCAACAGGCGGTCACGGAGACGGTTGGTGACGGCGCCATTGACTGGACCAACCAGACGGTGCGGGCGACGGGTTACGCCATCGAGAGCGCCGTCGGCGGCTTGCCCGGCAAGGTGCGCGCAGCCAAACTGGATGCATTGAGGAAAATTCTGGAAACCGTGAAGGGCGCTCGCCTCAACAGCGAGACCACGGTGCGCAATTTCATGCTCGAATCCGACCAGGTGACCATGAGAGTGGAGGGGATGGTGCAGAACTTCCGCATGGTCGGCGACCCGGTCTACACCGCTGAGGGCGACCTGGCGGTCACCATCGAGATGGATATGAACGGGCCTGGACAACTCTACGATGTCGTTTTGCAGCCGCAGCAACGTCGCGAACCGCCGCGTATTGTGGGCACGGTGTCCAACAGCACGGTCTACACGGGCCTGATCATTGACGCCCGCGGGTTGGGGCTCCGTCCCGCCATCGCGCCGCAAGTCTTCAACGAGGACGGCGATCTGGTCTACGGCGCACGCCAGGTCGAACGCGAATGGCTGCTGAAGTACGGCATGGCGTCGTATGAACGCAGCCTGTCGGAGGCGCGTGGCAACGAGCGCATCGGGGACAACCCGATGGTGGTCAGCGCCGGCAACGTCACCGGCGCGAACCGCACTGATACCGTCATCTCCAACGAGGACGCCCGCACGTTGCTGGGAGTCAGTGAAAACCTGACCTTCCTGCAGGATTGCCGGGTCATCTTCCTGGTAGACTGAGAGACGTACCTTAACACGTGGAGAGCATCATGAAGGCCATACGATATACACTGCTGCTTGTGCTGCTGGCCGGTCTCGCAATCTCTACCGGGTGCAGCAAGAAACTGGTCCGAGAATCCGAACTGGATACGCCCGCGTACCACGTCCGCAAAGGGATTGACCTGCTGGACAGGGGCGACCTGGAAGGGGCGCGGATGAGCTTCGAACGGGCCAAAGAACTGGACGACGATTTCGCGGAAGCCTACGCCGGGCTGGCGATTGTGGAAGCGAAGGAAGGCGAGTTCGGCGTCGCTCATGACCGCGCCAACCAGGCCATCCGTCGCGACAAGAAGAATCCCTGGTGCCATGTCGCCCGGGCGAGGGTCTACCTGATCGAAAAGCGTAAAGACACAAAGCATTGGCTCGGAAAAGTGGAGGACAACCTCGAAGAAGCGCTGGAGCTGAATCCCCGTATGAGCGAAGCGTACTACTGGTGGGGAGTCGCCTACCGTGACGCGCTGATGTTCAACGAAGCCGGCGCCAAGTTCTCCGAAGCCATCGCTTTCAAGGACAAGTGGGCGGAGAAGGCCGACAAGCAATACGAGATCATCCAGAAGATCCAACGCGCCGCGCCGGGTACGGAAATCGGAAAGATAATCGCCTTGCTGCCGGAAATCACGCGCGCCGACCTGGCCGTGCTGTTCATGGAGGAGTTGAAGCTGCGCGAGGTGCTGCAGAAGCACCGGCCGGTGGAAACCATGGACGACAGCTACGTGCCGCCGGTTGACCGGAACAAGGTTCCCGAGCCCGACGAGTCCGATCCCAGCAGCGGGATCCTGCCGAAGGATGTGCGCGACAACTGGGCGCAGGCGTGGATCAAGGATGTGATCGAGCTGGACGTGATGGAGGTTAGCCCGGACAACAAGTTCTATCCGGACCGCAACGTCACCCGCGCCGAATTCGCCGTGTTCCTCATGAACATCCTCATTGATGCGTTGCATGAACCGGATCTGATAAACGCCTATATAGGTGAGAGATCCCGGTTTAAGGATATCGCCGCGGGCACGGCCGCGTACATCGCTGCGGCAGTGGTGGTGGACCGCGGGATCATGGACGCCGATCTGGACGGCCGCTTCCATCCGATGGAAACGGTGAGTGGCGCAGACGCGCTGCTGACCATCCGCAAGTTCCAGAATCGACTGAGGATGGAGTTCTGACGCGGCCTTGTTTCCCGGTTCGTTCTGGAACCGCCTGATTGTTTGAAGATTCATATTCGACATTTACTGCCCGAGCCTCGCGCTGGGGCGTTTTTTTCTCGCCATGGATTTGGATCTACAGGCGGCAATGTGTGGCGTGAATACGTCTACAATTTGTCCGTTCCTGATTCGAATGTGTGGTCATGCTGATCCTCTGTTTGTGTGCACACTGACAGCAGAGGTCATCCTTGCCCGGCGGATGAGCGGACGCCAAGATCCTTTCCGTAATAATGAAGAGAGCCCTTCGCTCGCTAACCATACGAACTATTTGTTTCAATGTGATATTTCTCACACGTATTATTTGAAACTGTAGTTATGTAACATAAGAGCTTCATGCGAATCGAGGGGATAAATTACAGTAATTCGGGAGGTTGCCATGGCTACTCGCACAGCTCGCAGTCGGGTATTGTTCGCAGGTCTCACCATTCTACTCACCTTTTCTCTGTCACACGCCTACCGTCTATGGTGGCCGGATGATGGAGTTGCCGTCCGTCAGGGACAGCACATCGAGTTTTACCGCACAACTCGTTCGATCGCCACCAACGAAGAATACCAGACGCTGATCGTTTGGTCGGATACACGGACCAGCAGTCGTGATGTCTATGCTCAGTTGTATGATGATCAGGGGCAGCCGCTTTGGGAAGAGGAAGGTGTATTGGTTGCACGGGCAAACGGCAGGCAGGAGTCGCCCGTGGTCTTGGCGGCAAGCGATGGAACCTGGATCGTGGTATGGGAAGACTATCGGAACGATGTGGAAATACATGATAAATGTGACCTCTTCGCACAGAAACTGGATGACAACGGCGAGATTCAATGGCCTGAAGGAAGCCCGGATTATGCGGGTGTGACCGTAGTTGAGCTCACGGAATCGCGTGAAGTTTCTCCCGCTGTATTTGACGACGGTTCTGGCGGCGCGACAATTATCTGGGTGTCTGACCGGAGTGATTATGGCGACCTGTTTTCCATGCATCTGCTCAATGATGGAGCTCCTGATCCTAACTGGAATGAAAACGGCAACCTCTTTGCTGGTGGCGATGGAGAGCAGGCGAATTATCAGGGATACGGTTTCACTGCTGTAACCGATGGTGCTGGTGGGATTGTGGCCGGTTGGATTGATACGCGTGATCCAGAAGATGCGAATCTCTACATGAATCGGATGAACGTCGATGGTGAACTGATGTGGGCGGACAGCAGTGGTCTGGCGCTTTGCACCGTGCCGGGTGATCAATCGAACCCACGGGTTATTGGTGATGGCTTGGGTGGTTGTTTCTTCGGTTGGCTGAGTGAAGGTTCGTACAATGGAAGGGCTAACATCTGGATGCAGCATGTTCAGGAGGATGGCGCGGTCGATTGGGGAGAAAACGGCGATTCGTTGATCTATAATGACATAGACTTTTTTCAATCCCATGCCCGGAGTGAGCTAAGACTGGTGAATACAGTTCCAGGGGAAGTCATGCTGGTCTGGAGGGATAAAAACACGTTAAACGAGGACGAATCCTATGATCTGCGCATGCAAAAGGTTTCTCTCAATGATGACGATCAGCCGGTACTGCATTGGGCTGAAGATGACACCTTGAATCTGGGGATCGTTTTGTGTGACGCATCAGGCGAACAGCGCTCTCCTTACGTCTCCCCGGACGGGGAGGGCGGTATGATCGTGGTTTGGAATATGATAGAGATTCCTCTTCCACACCATCTCTACGAACAAAACAGAAGTTATATACAGCGGGTGAACCCGGAGGGAGAAAGGCTTTGGGCTGATCCTGATGGGCTTCCGCTTTGTGAAAGTATACCCACGCAGGGGCTGCCTACTGTTTGCGTGGCTGGAGAGAATGCGTTTGCCTTCTGGTTTGATTACCGTTTTTCCACAGCCATTTACCGCCAGCTTGTCGCGCTGTCAACTGGTAATTACTTACTGGACAGCGAGGGCGAAGCGGTTTATGAGGGCATTGGTGGCAATGCTAAACAACCATACATCGTCTATGATCCAGCATTTGAGGATGATGTCTGGATTGGTTGGTTTGATGGGCGGTTTGGCCCGTGGGGATACCATCCCATGATACAGAAATGCGATGTCGAAAATGGCGGTCCTTTGCTGGAATCGAATGGAGTTTCTATGATTCCGGGCTTCCCGTTTACGGCGGATGGGGATAGCATTCCGCTACGGTATGTCGATTCGTTGCGCATGATTCCGGATGGCGAGGGCGGTGTCTTTGCCGCATGGCAGGACAGCCGAACTCTTTACTCCTCCAATGTTGCACTGCAGCATATCGCTTCTGATGGATCTGTGTTGTGGGGGGACGAAGGTGTAGCTTTTATCAACATTGACTACCGATCCAGCTTCCATCCATTGCTTCAACAACGAGATGAGGGAGGAGTGTTTGTAGCATTCGGAGAGTATAATGATGACTTCATTTTGAACATCAGGCTTGCCGCGATCATGGAACAGGGGGACTTCTTCTGGGAGGGTGAAGATGGCGCAGGACGAATCTGGATAACGAACGACAATGATCATGATCATAACCTTCAAGCGTTTACCCGTTTTGCCGATTGGCAAGTGGATCCCCCGAATGAAGCGCCACTCATTTTGATTGATCAGGTACAACTGGGTCAGGGGAGCTGCAACTTGCTTGCACATGCCTATTCATTAACAGGCGACAGCCTCTGGACTGCGACGATCTGTAATGATTCATCAAACAAGCGAAATATTCATGCGACCCCGCTGGACGATGGCATGCTTATCGTCTGGGAGGACCGTCGCCTGGGAGAGCACGACTGGCAGATATATGGCCAACTTGTCAGGCTTGACGGCAGCCTGGCCTGGGAGGAGTGGGGGCGTCTGTTGGTCGACAATGCTTCCTCGCAATTGGACCTTCAGCTCTCGTCCTCCTCGTTCACAGAATTCTGGCTCACCTGGTGTGAAGAGCAGGAATCGCATTTACAAGCCATCTATGCACAGCGTTTTGGAAATGATGGCTTACCGCTGCTCCAACCGTCATCCGGCATCGAGGTGGTTAGTCCCGGTGTAGATGTTAAAACCCCACATATTGTCGGCGACAGCCAGGGCGGTGTCACCATCGCCTGGTCGTGGGCGGATGGTGAACAAATTCATTATATCAACAACCTATACTGCACTCATCTGGATCAGTATGGCAATCCGGTGGATGATCTGCCGGATCAGGGAGGATTTCCACTCACACAGGCTTACCACAATCAAGACCACGTTCAGCTGATTTCTGATAGCGCCGACGGTGCGCTAGCCGTCTGGCGAGATTATCGATCAACGGGGAAGGAGTTCGAATCGGATATCTATGCGCAACGTCTCGATGGCCCCGGTACTTGGGGAACCCGTGAGCGACAACCCACCCAGCCCGGCGAATGGGCGCTCGACGCGGCCTACCCGAACCCGTTCAACCCCGCGACACAGATCGGCTTTTCACTCCCACAGCGGATGGATGTCACGCTGACCGTGTACGATGTGCTGGGGCGTGAAGTGATCCGGCTGGTGGACGGTTCCCTCGCGGCGGGCCGGCACAGCGTGATGTGGAAGGGCACTGACGCTGGCGGTCGTATGGTCGCGTCGGGAACCTACTTCTACCGCTTGCAGGAAGCGGACAGGCGCGCACTCGTTCAGAAGATGGTATTGGTAAAGTAACTATAGATCATTCATCTCAAAAAGAGTTACAAAAAAAAAGACAACAAGGGGAACACCATGTCCACTCGCACTGCTTCGTTGAACAACTTGCTTGTTGGTCTTGCCGTTGTGTTCATCTCCAATTCAAGTCACGCCTACCGCTTATGGGAGCCCGAGGACGGGGTTCCCATCCGCCAGGGGCATTAACATCGAGTTCTTCCGGGGCGAAAATGCGATTGCCTCGAGTGATGATGGCCATGTGCTGGTCATCTGGTCCGATACGCGAACCGGTCAGCGGAAACTTCACGCCCAGCAGTTCGATGCGAACGGCAATGCGGAGTGGCAGGATGGAGGAGTTATTGCAGCAACCAATTCGTGGAATATGCGTGAACCTGTGACAGTCACCTGTGCGGGTAACGGGATCTGGGTAATCGCCTGGCATGACTACTGCAACAATCCGGAGTCGCCCGATCAATGCGATCTGTATGCTCAAAAGCATGGACAGTGACGGCGACCTGCTGTGGGCGGACAACAGCGGCATGGCGATCTGTCTTGACGAAGACGATGATTGGCCAATGCGCGGCTGTTGCGCCCGGGGAACTGCTGTTGACCTGGGTGGAGGATATTGAGGGGTCCTGTCAAACGAATCTGAAAATGCAACGGGTTGGTTTGGATGACGATAATCAACCGGTTCTCCAGTAGGGTGAACCCGGGCACGAATCACTTGGCATTGAGCTATGCGACGCTGAAGGTGAACAACGCTATCCGTGGCCGATAGCTGATGGAGACGGCGGTGCAGTCATCGTCTGGCGCGTTGAAAGGATGGATCCGGAAAGCCGGGATGGAGATGTCCACGCCCAATATGTTTCATCCGATGGTGAACGCCTGTGGGGAGATCCGGACGGTGTCGCGATCACCGCTGATACCTCCTCAAAGGTATTCCAGTCCCAGTGGGGCAGTAGGCCGCGCATCCACTTGGAGTAACGTTCCGGGGTGAACGGATCGCCAGGAACCCACAGCCTTCGCAGCGCTTGCTGAAAACCCGGGGGATGACCATCCGGATCGGATAACCGGGGAACCTGACCCGCGATCTCGAACCCATCCAAAACGGCTTCTTCTTGGCTACGCAATCCACAACCTTAACCACATGTGAGTTGGAGGGGGAGTTGTGGACAACCCAATAACAACCATCGCCTTAACCGACACCGTTCACTATACATAATATGGATTATCGGCGATAACCAGGTCGGCGCGTGGAGTTTCCCGCCAGAGATAAACCCTGCTGTATTGCTTGAGCTGAATTCACTCGCTGAGGCTTCCTCTGTGGTGGTTCAATCCACTGGCTTCCTGTTGGTTTACCTGCGAGTCTTTCTCCTTTTCCCACTTGTCCTCGTTTCGGGTTGCGACGACGTTGAGGATTCGGGGGATTGATGGACGCGATGATATAAGGGTTTCTTGCAAGGAATCGGACATACAAAACGCTCTAAAGCGCGGTTTATTCTGGATTCACGGCTGTCCCACACTACGGGACACTGCGAGCCACACTTCGTTCCGGTTCCTGCCTTCGCAGGAATGACACGATGGGACCATGTTTTCCAGAACCCCTCTAACCGGCCTCTGCCCCGGATATTTCACGAAAGAACCACGGAAGTGGTTTGTTACCATAGCCCAAGCCCAAGGCTCGCACCGCCCGTTTGGCGCGCAACTTGGGGACAGGTTTACCAGATCCTTAGCGTCTCCATGAGGTTTCGACGAGGTTTTTGCGATTGAAAGCTACGCAGGAATCACCAGTCAAATCCAGAGGATCACGGGGCATGAAAAAAACCGGCGTCCTTTCAGGGGCGCCGGTTAAAGTATCACTTTAGGGCAAGCAATCAATTGTCCTTCTTGCGCGCCTTTTCCAACTCGTTGATCTCGTCGCGAATGCGTGCGGCGTCTTCATACGCTTCCGCCTCCACCGCCTCATGCAGCTTCTGATTCAATTCCGTGATGCGATCCTCCGGATCCACAGTTTCCGTCTGGGCCATCTCGCCTCGCATCCCGGCTTCGGTGAACACCGTGGGCGCTACAAAAATCTGCGCTTCGGTTTTCAACGCCAACGCGATGGCGTCGCTGGGGCGCGCATCAATCTCCTTGACTCCCTCCTCCGTCACCAAGTGGACCAACGCGTAAAACGTATTCTCCTCCAGCTTGGTCACCTCTACCTTCTCGACCTTAGCGGACGCCGCTTCCAGCAAACCACTGAACAGATCATAGGTCAGGGGTCGTACATATTTCAGCCCCTGCAGCAGCAGCGAAATAGTGTGCGCTTCCGATGCCCCGATGAAGATGGGAAGCCACTGATCCCCCTCCTTCTCCTTCAGGATCACCACGTACCCCTGGTAGGGCGGGCTGATCGAGATACCGGTGACTTCAACGGGGATCATGCAGGACTCCTTGCTTCACCTGACGGTGTTTGTGTGAACCGAATCGCATGTGCGGGCCAGCGCCCACATCGGGTGCAATATACCTCAGTCGCTTTGAAACTGTCAAGCAAAGCGCCGGCTCGCATCAAGATCTCCCTGACGCCACGCATCGTCTACTAAAATTGACAATATTAGGGATGCAACCGTACTGACACACGCCCGAATCGCCAGCCTACTTCTGATAGCGGCGGTACAGCCCGACCACCTTGCCCAGGATCCGGAACCCCGGCGTGTCCGGCTCGACCGTAATCGGCCCGAAATACTGGTTCGCCGGCTTCAGGATCACCCGGTTGCGTTCGGGATAGTAATACTTCACCGTGGCCTCGTCGCCGATCAACGCCACCACGATTTCCCCCGGTTCCGCGTCGTCCTGCACCCGGCAGAACACCACGTCGCCGTCGTAAATCCCTTCCTCGATCATGGATTCACCCTTGACCCGGAGGGCGAAGGTTTCACCGCGCGGTGCGTATTCCGCATCCAGCGCCACGTGCTCGTCGATATTCTGCTCAGCCAGCAACGGTTCACCCGCCGCAACTCGTCCCAGCAGAGGAATCGTCACCACCGTGCGGGCCTCATCCACCGTGGCGTTGATCGAGATCGAACGCGAGCCGCCCGGAAGCATGTCGTCGTCCATCTCCCCGCCGAACACCTTCATCACTTCCGCCCTGCCCGTCTCGGACAGCTCGATGGCGCGGCTCTGGTAGCGTTTCCGCGTGATGTAGCCCTTCTTCTCCAACGCCTCGAGGACGCTGCGGACACCGTTGGTCGAACGAATCCCTTCTTCTTCCCCGATCTCACGTAGCGTCGGCGGATACCCCTGATCCCGCAGCCCCTCACCGATGCGCACCAGCACCGATCGCTGCCGGTAGGTCAGTTCCTTCGCCATGACTCCTCCACTCTATCGCTTGGCTTGGTTTCTCGTTCAAGCTGGACATGTACCTGCACACCGCATCATTTCGGCGGCAACTTGCGCAGATTTGTGCACTAAACAAAAGTAAGGTGAACAGGAGTGCAGTGTCAAGGGGACAAATGGAGGGAGCTCTTCTTGTTGATGATAAGGTGAGGTTGATAGTTGTTGTTTATTTTCAATGACTTACGCGGATAGCTTCTCGCAAGTGATTCCCTTTACTCGGTATTGTCGCCCACATGCGGGACGCACGTGCTACATTCTACCAAGCCCACGTGAGAGACGCCCATGAAAAAACTGCTCTGGAGGAACCGGGCCACGTGACACCCAACGGTTAAGGCCATTGGTACATGTGCTGTTCGGCTACCCGTCCGCTTCCTTTTCCAACCACAACGTCACCGGACCGTCGTTGACCAACCCCACCTGCATCATCGCTCCAAACACACCTTCACCCACCTTCAGCCCCTTCTCTCGCAACATCTCGGCGAAACGTCGGCAGAGCGGTTCGGCGCTGTCCGGCCGGGCTGCATGGGAGAACGATGGCCGCCGGCCCTTCCGAGCATCTCCGTACAATGTAAACTGGCTGACCACGAGCACTTCGCCGCCCACCTCCCGAATCGACAAGTTCAGCTTGTCCTCGGCGTCCTCGAACACTCGCAGCCCGGCGACTTTGTTCGCCAGCCAGCGCGCCTCCTCTTCCCTGTCGCCCTCACGCACCCCGACCAGCAGCAGAAAACCGGGACCGATGGACGATACCACGCTCCCATCAACGGTTACACTGGCTTCAGAAACTCGTTGCAGCAAAACTCTCATGCAAGAACCTGTCGGATCGTTTCACCTGAATTGAGTTGTTGTCCTATGGGATTTGCCCCGGGCAGCTTGATGCGAGATGCTTCGTGCTATAATTCATTATGGCTATGAACGAGTCGCCGGAGTATTCTACCATCTTTTGATCACTGCCCGGGCTTACAATGAACTGTAACTTCTTACCAAACTATACAGACTGTTGCACAATAGGAACCAATCTCATTCCAGCCTTCCAGACTGTCCCAGAATGCGAGAGGAATCTCATTCCAGCG
>CAZYOC010000155.1:0-10745 GCA_964648415.1 uncultured bacterium
ACAGGTTTACCAGATCCTTCAACCCCGGCAGCGGGTTGCATAAAACGAAGACAAATTGTCGTTATGTGATTCAAAGCCGAAAACCCATTAAGCCGATTCTATGTCAAGGGTTATAGTAATTCTCGAATGAAATGTCCCATGATGTCATTCCTGCGAAAGCAGGAATCCAGAATAAACAAGCACTTAAGAATCTTAGTATGTTCGATTCTTTGCAAGAACCACTATAAGTTGACGGAACATGAATACTCGTGAAATATCCGGGCTAAGCCTTTTCTGCAAACCCCGGCGCGTTTCTTACAACCGGCGGTTCGCCGGTTGTTTTATTTCACACTTTCCAATTCCCGCTTGAAGGTCTGGAATTTATCAAGAAGCTCATCGTAGGTCTCCTCGACCTCCCGCGCCTTCCCTTCCATACATAGCTTTTCCAAGCGCCCGGCGGTATCGGAAACGTCCTGAACCCCATAGAAACCGGCCCCGCTTTTGATGGAATGAGCGTCGAAACGAAGGCTGTGAAGATCCTCACGCGCAATCGCACTTCCCATATCTCCTAACTGTTTTTCCACATGCTGCGCCAGGAGATTGAGCAGACGCGACGCATCCGGCCCAAAGTCATTGCTCACCTTCTCCAGATTGAACGTCTCGCTCTTCTTCGGGATCTCGTAGGCCGGCTGGATCACGTGAACGATTTCAGGCGTTTTGCTGCTTTCTTCCTCGGGATGAGTGAACCACCGATCCACCGTTTCCAATAGCGTTTGCTTCCTGATCGGCTTGGGCACGACATCATTCATGCCCACGGTGAGGCAACGATCCAGCTCCTGCAAGTAGGTTGTGGCGGTCAACGCGAGAATCGGCGTGTTTCGGTTCTTGCCCGGCCCCTTTCGGATCAGGCGTGTCGCCTCGAAACCGTCCATTTCCGGCATCAATACATCCATCAAGATGAGATCGAAAGGCTTTTTCTTGCAGAGTTCAACCGCCATCTTACCATTGTCGGCCACTTCCACCCGGCAGTCCGCCTGCAGCAGGTGCGCCATGAGGATTTGCTGATTCGGGGGATAGTCTTCAACCAGTAACAGACGTCGTTGCGAAAGATCTACTGCTGGCGGATTGTCACTTCGAGATTGAGTGGCGACACCTTCATAGACGCTATCCGGTGTCTCGATCACTTTCACATTAATTATGAACCGGAAGGTGCTGCCCACCCCCAGCGTGCTCTCGACTCCAATGTCGCCGCCCATCAACTGCACCAGCTGGCGAGCGATCGTGGTTCCAAGCCCTGTTCCTCCATGACTGCGTGTGCGGCTGCCGTCGACCTGGAAGAAACTATCAAATACCTTTTCCAGCTTGTCTTTTGGGATACCGACACCGGTGTCGCGAATGCTGAACGCCAGTGTCGCCATATCGCCTTTGAGATTGATCAACTCCGCCTTAAGGGTAATTGAGCCGGTATCGGTAAACTTGATGGCATTCCACAGCAAGTTATAGAAAACTTGTTTAAAACGAACAGGATCTATATATATCACCTTTGGAAGCTTATCATCAATTATTTCAACATAATCTAATTTCTTTTTCTCAATATGATGCATAAAACTAATCCCCAGAGATTTAAGAAGATATTCAATATCTACATATATTGGATCATATTTTGCAATATTACTTTTCAGCTTAATATGATCCAATATATCACTAATTATAACAATTAATCCTTCAGCCTCAGATATAATTTGTTCTAATAATTTTGTGGTATTTGTATCAATATTATTATCCATTAACATTTCTGCTAATCCGATAATAGCAGTCAAGGGCGTACGCATTTCATGTGTTGTATTCGATAAAAATGTTTCTTTTGCCCGATTTGCTTCTTCCGCTTTAATCTTTGCAGTAATTAGCTGTTCTTCTACTCTTTTTTGAATAGATATATCACGCCCAACAGCAATAATGGAATCACTTCCATTACTTTCTTGCATATATGAAAATACCCAGGACATCCATCGCCACCCGGTCTTCGTTTTGATCAAAAGCTCTTCATGCGAGGTACTATTATTTTCCAATACCCATTTAACAGTATTACAACACTTTTTTCTATGTTCTTTCTTGACAATATCAATAAAACTTCTATCTAATATAATATCCTTCTTGTTTTCCACAATACGAGCATAAGAAGGGCTATAAAAAGTATAATTATAATTATCATCAAATTTTAATATAATATCCTTCATGTTATCAACTAATAATCTATATTTTTCTTCACTTATACGCAATTTATCTTCCATAAGAACTCGTTCTGTTATATCTCTCGTCAAAGATGCCAACATATATCCCTTTTCAGATTCTATAGCAAATGGCGATTGTATTAAGGATTTTATTTTACCATGTTTATCCTTTATCTTTACTTCTATACCATCTTGGAACAATTCACTGTAACCATTTTTTAAAGCCTCGGTAAGTTCTTTCTTATGCTTTTCTATTCTTTTCTTATTATCAATTTTACTTTTCCCCTTAGATACAGAAACATCTTGTATATTCCATAATTTTTCTCCAATTGCTTTGTCACGAGATAAACCGCTGATTTTCGATTGTGCTTCATTCCATTCAATAATGGTTCCTGTTTCATCTGTCAACATGACACCTTCCGATGTCTTTTCTATAATTCTACGAATCTTTGACTCGCTATCCCTTAGCTTTATTTCTGTGTTCTTCCGATCTGTAATATCAGATAAAGTGCCCAGGAAAATACGATTCGATACATCCCCTGTAGCGTGAAATTGGCCTTGTACGAACATCCATCGCAGGGAGGCATCTGCAGCATGAACCCTGAACTCTTTTTGGAAGGTCGCCGATGGTATCAAGACTTTTTCACGAACTTCGTGAATAATGCTTTTCAGGTCTTCTTTGTGGACATAACGTCGGGTATCGGTAACATGCAGCGCTTGTGTCGATTCGGGAATCCCCACCAACCGACGTGATTGCGGATCCATGAACACCTCGCCTGTGTCCAGGTTCACTTCCCAGACACCGGTGTGACCGGCCTCGGTGGCAAGGGCGTATCGTTTCTGGTTTTCCAGCAGTTCCTGCTCCACACCTCGCCGCTTAGTGATATCGCGCGCCATGCCGGCAATACGGACCAGATTTCCATCCCCATCCATGTAAGGACAAACGCGATCTTCCACCCAGATGTAACTACCGTCCGGTCTGCGCAGACGAATGGTATTCTCATGAATCCGTCCCTGACGAAGCACTTCAATCCGTGCCGCAAGATTTCCGCGATCATCCGGGTGAACCAGTTTGCGGATGGTTTCCAGCAGGTTGTCCTGTCGGGCGGGCGCGATCAGTTCCAGGTAGTTCTTCGATCCCCACTCCAACGTGAGCCGGCCTGGTCCTTCGACACGTAAGACATAGGCATAATCCACGGAGAGGTTAAGAATGTCTTGCAGGAGATCTTCGGGAGGGGTGCGGCCAGTAGTGGATTCAACGTGATTGGATGTGGGTGTCATGGACTCCTCCAGGCGCAGGTTCGCGTTGCCTTCTATAATGAGACTGGATTGTACTGTCCCATCATGTCATCCCCGCGCAGGCGGGGATCTCCTCCGGTTCCGGCTTGGCCAAGGCAAGATCGGTAAGCCTTTTCACATGCTCCAGATCTTGCCCAGCTTCACGAATATACGGCCCTGCGGGGTAAAAATCCCGCCTTGCCGCCCACAAAAACGCCGCTCACCTGCCCGGCGGGCTCGGTGAGCGGCGCTGATCGTTCACGTCTGCCTGATGCGAGGATTACATCAACTTGCGCAGCACGGTATGCAGAATCCCGCCGTTGCGGTAGTATTCCACTTCCACCGGCGTATCCACACGGGTGATCACCGGGATGGTCACTTCGCCACCGTCGGCCTTTACCACCACCAGTTCGACTTCCTGCAACGGTTTCAGGTCGTTGGACAGGCCTCGGACATGATACACTTCCTTGCCGGTGATGCCGTACTTCTCGTAGGAGTCACCGTCCTTGAACTGCAGGGGCAGTACGCCCATGAAGACCAGGTTGCTGCGGTGGATCCGTTCAAAGGACTCCGCCACCACGGCCCGGATGCCCAGCAGGAACGTGCCTTTCGCCGCCCAGTCGCGCGAGGAGCCGGTGCCGTATTCCTTCCCGGCGAACACCACCAGCGGCACGTCTTCCTCTTTATACTTCAACGAGGCGTCGTAGATGCTCATCTGCTCGTCGGAGGGCTGATGCCGCGTGTAGCCGCCTTCCGTGCCAGGGGCGAGCTGGTTGCGCAGGCGGATGTTGGCGAAGGTGCCCCGCACCATCACGCGGTCGTTGCCGCGACGGCTGCCGTAGCTGTTGAACTGTTTCGGCTCCACGCCGTTGTCCATCAGGTAAAGCGCCGCTGGGCCGCCTTTGCTGATCACGCCCGCCGGGCTGATGTGATCCGTGGTGATGGTGTCGCCCAGCAACGCCATGCAGCGGGCGTTCTCGATGTCGGCAATGTCCGGCACGTCTTTGGTCATGCCCACGAAGAACGGCGGCTCCTGGATGTAGGTGGACTCGGCGTCCCATTCGTACACCTCCCCGCCGGTCACCTTGATCTGGTTCCAGGTCTCATTGCCGTCCCACACGTTGCCGTATTTTTCCCGGAACATCTCCGGGTCGAGGAAATCGTTGATGGCCTTGTTGATCTCGGCGTTGGTGGGCCAGATATCCTTCAGGAAGACGCCGGCGCCGTTCTGATCGAAACCGAGCGGCTCGTTGACCAGGTCGATGTCCACCGTCCCGGCCAGCGCGTAAGCCACCACCAGCGGCGGGCTGGCGAGGTAGTTGGCCTTGGTGTGTGGGCTGACACGCCCCTCGAAGTTCCGGTTGCCCGACAGTACGCTGGCCGCGATCAGGTCACCGTCCTGGATGGCGTCAAGCACTTCATCCGGCAGCGGGCCGCTGTTGCCGATGCAGGTCGTGCAGCCGTAACCCACCGTATGGAAACCCAGCGCCTCCAGCGATTCCATCAGGTTGGACTTTTCCAGATATTCGGTGACCACCTGGCTGCCCGGGGCGAGGGAGGTCTTGACGTAGGGTTTAACCGTCAAGCCCTTCGCCACCGCCTTCTTCGCCACCAGTCCCGCGCCGATCAGCACGCTCGGGTTGGAGGTGTTGGTGCAGCTCGTGATGGCGGCGATGACGACGTCGCCGTGGTTCATGTCCAGCTCGACATCGCCCTTCTTGTACTTGCCGGTGTTGGTCAGTTTCTCTTCCGGGTAGTCGAAGCCCATCTCTTTGGCGGGCTTGGTCTTGTCGATGTTGAACTGCTCTTTCATATTCGCCAGGGTGATGCGGTCGGCCGGACGTTTCGGTCCCGCCAGGCTCGTTTCCACCTTGCTCAGGTCCAGCTCCAGCACGTGAGTGTACTCCGGTTCCGGCTTTTCGGGGCTGAAGTGCAGCCAGTTGGCCCGGGTGTAAGCTTCCAGCCGTTGCACTTCCGCTTCGTCGCGGCCGGTGAAACGCATGTACTGGTAGGTCTTGTCGTCCATCGGGCAGAAGCCCATGGTGGCGCCGTATTCCGGGGCCATGTTGGCGAGGGTGGCGCGGTCGGCCAGGGTCATGGTGGCGTAGCCCGGCCCGAAGAATTCCACGAACTTGCCCACAACACCGTGCTGCCGCAGCATCTGGGTGGCGGTCAGGGTCATGTCGGTGGCGGTGGCGCCGTCGGGCAGACGGCCGATCAGACGCATCCCCACCACATCCGGCGTCAGCATGTAGATCGGCTGCCCCAGCATGACGGCTTCGGCTTCGATACCGCCCACACCCCAGCCCAGTACGCCCAGGCCGTTGATCATCGTCGTGTGGCTGTCGGTCCCGACCAGCGTGTCCGGCACCATCACCTTTACGCCGTCGATCTCACGTACGAACACACCCTTGGCCAAATATTCCAGGTTGACCTGGTGGACGATCCCCGTGGCGGGCGGCACCGCACGGAAATTCTTGAACGCCTTGCCGCCCCAGCGCAGGAACTCGTACCGTTCCCGGTTCCGCTCGAATTCCTTCTCGGCGTTCAGTTTCAACGCGTCGGGCGAGCCGAAGAAGTCCACCTGCACCGAGTGGTCGATCACCAGATCCACCGGCACCTGCGGGTTGATGTTGGTCAGGTCGCCGCCCAGGCGATCCATGGCGCTGCGCAACGCCGCCAGGTCCACCACCGCCGGTACGCCGGTGAAGTCCTGCAGGATCACGCGGGCGGGCATGAACGGGATCTCGTCATGCTGGTCGCCCTTCGCGCTCCAGTTGGCCAGCAGTTTGACATGATCCTCGGTGACAATGTAATTGTCCACATTCCGGAGCAGCGCCTCCAGCAGCACGCGGATAGAATAAGGAAGACGGGCGATGTTGCCGATCCCCTTCTTCTCCAGCGCGTCCAGGCTGTAGTAGGTGACGTCGCCTTCGGGAATGGTGAGCGTTGCTCTTGCTCCAAATACGTCCTGGGTGGCAGCCATGGTTGAACTCCATGCGGTTTGGGTTTGGGGGAAAGATCAATTGCCCCGGCGCCGGCGGGCGCACCGTTGCGCCCGACCCTGAAATACCGGAGTGAGAAGATAAGCTCAGCGGGTTGACAGGACAAGATGGGTGACCTCGACATACAACCCGGTTGGCACGGGCCATTGTAGCACGGACGTCCCATCCGTGTAAATGAAGGGCGAGATGCTCGACACTGCATTCCGGCGGCTATCCTCTGGAAGAGTGCAGGACAACTCTGCGTGGCTAGAGGCTCTCGCACAGGGATTGATTACTGGAATCCTCCCCTGTTCCAGAAGCCGTAATTGATTGTATATTAGCAGACACGATCTGGAGTGAGTCATGCGATACATGTCGTTTCAAGTCATCATCGAAAAAGAGCCTGACGATGAGGGCTACCTCGCCTACAGCCCCACCCTTCCAGGGTGTTTCAGCAGTGGGCTTACCATCGAGGAGGCGAAGGCGAGTATTCGAGAGGCGATCCAGCTACATGTGGAATCCCTGGTTGAACGCGATTTGCTTTTCATTGCCTCGTAATCCTTTGCGAGCCCCAGCGTTCCCCCCGTTGCACCCTCCCCCGCCCCACCTTACCTTTGCCGTGTTACAACGGACCTGAGAGGACGTGATCATGCCGGATATACTGGACGCTGTCGGGATTGTGGAAGACGGGGTGGAGCTGCCCCAGGCCGATCCCGGGGAAGACTGCAAGGGCTACCGTGGCGACGCGCGGGCGCTGCTGGAACAGACCGGGGCGCGGGTCTGGTGCGAAGTCGTGCTCGAGACCACGCGCGGCTCGTTCCCGGGCATCCTCCTGCCCCGCAGCGAGACCGCCGATGACCAGCACCTGGTCATCAAGCTCACCTACAACGGGTATAACATCGGTGTCGCAGTCAACACCATCGAAAAGATCCGCATCGCGGGATACCGGAAGGCCAACTATAAAATTCCCGAGAAAGAATTCCCGGTCGATGAAGGCAAGCCGAACGTGGTCCTGCTGGGCACCGGCGGCACCATCGCCAGCCGGTTGGACTACCGCACCGGCGCGGTGATCCCGGCGTTCTCGCCCGGCGAACTCTACGGCGCCGTACCCGAGCTGGCCGACCTCTGCAACCTCCGCACGACCAAGCTCTACGGCGAATTCAGCGAGAACATCGGGCCGAAGCACTGGAAAGGCGTCGCCGAGGAGATCGTGCGGGAGATCGAAGAGAACCACGTGGACGGCGTGGTGATCGGCCACGGCACCGACACCATGCACTACACCGCCGCCGCGTTGACCTTCATGGTGCAGAACCTGCCCTGCCCGGTGGTGGTGGTGGGCAGCCAGCGTTCCAGCGACCGGCCCTCATCGGACGCCGCTCTGAACCTGATGCGCGCCATCAAGACCGCCGCCGACGGCGACTTCGGCGAGGTCATGGTCTGCATGTTCGGCCCGACCAGCGACAATTACGACCTGCTGCACCGCGGCACTCGTGTTCGGAAGATGCACTCCAGCTACCGCAGTACCTTCCGCACCCTGTCCGACACTCCCATCGCCCGGGTCGACCAGGAAGGCTTCCGCCCGATCAAGCACGAGGAAGACTTCAAGCACCGCGACATGAACCGCAAGCCGATCCTGGACAACGTGTTCGACGAGCGCGTGGCGATCATCTGGTACTACCCGAACATGCAGCCGGACGTGGTGGACAGCCTGGTGGACAACGGGTACAAGGGCATCATCATCGCCGGCACCGGCCTGGGGCATGTCAACAAACCCCTCTACCCCGCCATCAAACGCGGCGTGGAAAAAGGCGTCCACTTCTTTATGACCGTGCAAACGCTCTGGGGCTATGTGCAGATGTTCGTGTACGATACCGGCCGTGACATCATGGAGCTGGGCGTGACGCCGCTGGCGAACATGCTGCCGGAAGTGGCGTATGTGAAGCTGGGCTGGGTGCTGGGGCACTCCCACGACCCCTACGAGGTGAAGCGCATGATGCTGACACCTGTCAACGGCGAGCTGACCGAACGCGAACCGATCGACGGCTACCTGGTGATGCAGGGCGGCCTGCCGGAGCTGGAGGATTACTTCAAGCGGTTCCGGGTGTAGGAGGTGAGAAAGCATTCTTAACAAGATAAACAGGATGCTTAGGATGCCAAGGATGTAGAATTGAGAAGAGATTCAGAATATGATTCATTCGAAGGATACCAAGACGCAGAACTGACTGCCACTGCATTGCATCAGCGACGTCAATTGGCTTGTTCTAGCTGAGGATGCCATCTTCCTCATGGTTTCTCTCATGATTTATAGTAATACTCTAATGAAATGTCCCATGATTTCATTCCTGCAAAGACAGGAACCCAGAATAAACAAGTACTTAAGAGTCTTAGTATGTTCGATTCTTTGCAAGAACCACTATGACTCGATCAATGGAAACTCATCAAGCCGGATAAATGGAGCAGAGGAGGGTGGCGTCTGAAATATTCCATGACAGTACTTATATTTGTGGCCACTATTACAGGGGCATGGTTCATTTCTGCCTACCTGAGGCACCTGTTCGGCATTTTGCACATATCCATATACCATTGGATCGCGGCCATAATCAATGTGGAGACTCGATGGAGCAAGATAACACAAGGCTGGATGGTACTTTCCAAACGTGAAACTGAAATCACCTTGACCTATTACATCCATCCCAATCAACATTTGGCCTTCTCCCACCATTTCATCACAGACAGTAACACGTAACCGTGGAATAACCAGCTGATTAGGCAATCCAATTGCTACATAACATATATCTGCCATCGTGATACCACCAGCCGTATGGACTTCTTCTTGGTCCTCCGAAACTAGATCCAACTTCTCAAAAAGAGAAGGAGTAATCGCGGTATTTGTTGCGCCAGTGTCCCATATTGCTCGAACTTTCAAAAAAGCAAAATCCGACTCGATCGGCGAATCGGACAATGAATCCTTTGACAACCACGCATCCGTGATGATTTCTCTTACCTGTGATGGATACCGATACGTGAATCCAAATAGCTGAAACTGCCTATCCATAACCCCTCCAGAAACCGACTCATATTAGCTACACAAAGGAGACCCTCGTGTGAAAAGTCTGTGAATAGCTTTCGCGTCCGGGCTTTACTTGTTTGACAATATAGCTGCCAGGCTCCAATTCAGACCTTGCAAATCGCAATGCTTCCAGCTCGGTGTCAAATGCGCCTTCGATCTTGTCGCCCGCCAAGACGATGTACTGCCCGTCGTACTTTTCTACTAGTTCGTCTTGGTGCTCGATATAGTATTGCAATTCACGCCTCAGCTTCGCACACATAACTTCCTCCTTTCTTGTAAGTTAAAAAATATGTATCGCAATTCCAACATGCAACTCGCCTACTCCAAGTTAAGCTCCTCAGAGAACGGCTAAGCAAGTGACAATTCTACATATATCACTCATTGCAAATACCGCACCAGTTTCGTTTCGCAGTCGTACTAGGATTCATGAAACTAAGAGCAGACGAGACCAGTAATGGTGCGAGCAGTGGGACTCGAACCCACACCCCCGGAAGGACAGGATCCTAAATCCTGCGCGTCTGCCAGTTCCGCCATGCTCGCGTCGGGTGTTCAAAGATAACACGTGGGCAGGGAAATGTGAAGAGGTGAACGTCGTCCATAAACTCATAAACTAGGGACAGACGGTAGTTTTTGTGTCCTCGCCTGCTTTCCCTGTTGTCACAGACGCCAACCTCTACATTTGCTAACATAGGTTCTCACCTTTGGTTTCGCAAGATTGTTCATGGGAAAAGTCCATTTTCAGTGAACTGGTCTGTCTCCGACTGTAACAGAACGCATGATTGGATTCCTTCTGGACGTTGTGCCTGATTGCCGGTTGTATGAATGATTTCGTGTCATGTCTGCTTAAGCCCTGAAAGAGTTATAGTCCCGTTTTTTCCCTTTTCCCGGCTTGCCTTATGTGCGAACCGGAGAGCCATCGGGCGTCTTCCATAGCTGACTGTGATGTCAAACCGCCCGCAAGCGCACGGCAAATCGGGCCATGCCGTCAGAGGCGCTTGTCTGGGTTAGCTTGATTTTTGCATGTGACGAGACGTTACCCGACTTGCTCGCACAGAGATGCACAGATGTTGCCGGCATCATACATAGCTGGCAGTCGTCAGTGATTCAAGATTCGGACGTGGCAAATCGGGCCATGCCAGCTTAAGAATACAGAGATGCACAGATGTTGCCGGCATCATACATAGCTGGCAGTCGTCAGTGATT
>CAZYOC010000156.1:0-10725 GCA_964648415.1 uncultured bacterium
TCGAAGCCCTGATACTACTCGCTACTCATACCACATAAACGCATAAACCGAGTATAAAAGAAGGTACATCCTCAAACTCATACAAAACCCGGGTTGTTATACCCGGGCAGTACAAACTCTATTCACTTACTGAACCACCAGAAGCAGTCTGATGTCCTAATCTTCTACCAACCAGAAAACATGCACATGGTAGCGATCCGCGCCTTCAGGCTTTGTCTTGATCAGACCATCATCCGGGAAGTTGTACTCAAAGCTGTAGCCTGTTGGAGCGTCCGGTTCGGGAACATAGCTTTCCCACCAACAGCAGCCCTGTTTTAGATACCAGGGAACCTGAAAACAGTAATAGGCAAGTCCAAGACTGTTTGTATAAAGCACAGCACTTTGCTCCCACCCTGAGGATAAATACACCGTGGCATCCTCGATCACACCGGCGCCGGGTGGATCTTCAACTTCGTAACCTGCTTCCACCTCGACATACACATTGTCGTACTCGCCTGAGGCGATCGCCACAGACAATCCGGCGGACAACATGAATGCCAGAATAATGGTCATGTTCCTCATGAATCCCTCCATTGCTGTGATGTGAATGAGACTTGACTCACTGACTAATTCAGTTTACATTTTATCATAACCCACAGTCAAGGAGTATTGTCATGCATTCTCATTATTTTTCATGGTTGAGAGCATCGCTATTATTATTATTATTATTATTATTATTAACTTACGCCTCATCGAGAGCCCAATTAGTACAACGTGAGGGATGGCCTCAATACTATAACCCTGTCACGATTGTTGAAAATGATCACAATATTTCAATCATCATGGAAAATGAAAATCCTGTTATTGGCGTGGCTTCCGGCACAGGAATATGCCTGCTGGATATCAACGGTAACTTTTTACCCGGTTGGCCGGTAAACATCGAAAACAGTTGGCTTATTAGTCAAGGGCCAATTCTTAGTAATATTGAGGGCGATGATGACTACGAAGTATTTGTTGTAGCTCGAAATTGGGATATGACACAAAGAAAGAGTTTCATACTCAACAGCAATGGAAACATACTGCCTGAACACAGTTATGAGCACGATCTGGCCTCGTCGGTATCCTCGTCCATCGCGACGTGCGATGTCAACCTTGACGGCTACAACGAATATTTCTATGTAGCGGACAGTCTGTATGGATTTGGTCAGCAAGGTGTGTCGCTCCCCGGATTTCCCCTGGATTTGCGGGGTGTTCCCAATGCGTTTGGCGGTATTGCTGTTGGCTATTGGACCGGCCTGGAGCACCCTTTCATTGTGTGGTTAACAACCGAAGCCATTCATATGAGATGGGTTGACACGGGTGAAGAAGCGCCGGGATGGCCCATTGAAGTACCCATTCCGCACGGAGACTACGTTGAAACATGCTCCAGCCCGATGATTATACCGGAATCCGACGGATGGCTGATCGCGTTCAGTACTCGCGATTCGCTGTATGTCTGGCATGAATCCGGGGATGTCAAGGAAGGCTTCCCGATAGGCTATCAATGGGTCCGCGAGAGCGCCTGGATGAGCGAGTTCTCTGTCGCGAACATGGACAGCGATGATGCCGCTGAATTTGTGGTGCGCATGGTGAATGACACGATTGACTTTATCGATGATGATGGGACATTGATCGATGGACTGGGCTTGGAAACAACCGGTATGTCCGGCACACCCGCATCATGCTACCGGTTGCCGGGTGACACAACATCGTACACGATTTATTGTGGTTTGGAATTTGATGAGGGCAACTGGAGTCATTCTATCTATGAGATGTATGGCTATTCACTGCAGCCTGGATATCCATTGGCGGAACCCAACTTCGTTGATCCCTCCAGAGCATGCAATGCCTTGTGTGTAACAGACGATACCTTGCATGTGGTACTCCATCACACAAATGGCGCAATCAATGTGCGAGATATCCCTTTGCATGGACAGGAAGTGAAGTTTGAATGGCCCATGCCTGGCGGCAACAGCGATGGAAACCGTATGTATCAGCCTACTGAATGGTTGAATGCAGTGCCGGAAAACGGCGATAAAGGAACAGCTGTCTACACGGATTCTGTCGAAGTAACAGCTTATCCTAATCCAAGCAATGGCATAGTAACAATATCTTTTAACGCTATGGATTTGCGCGTTATAGGAATAAAAATCTATAATCTGCTGGGTAAGCTAATAGAACATAAAGTAATTGAGCAGTCTGCAACTCAATCCTATATCTTTCAATGGGACACTCAGTTCAATACTATTTCATCTGGAATGTACTTTGCCGAGGTAGAATTAGAAGGCGGGAGGTGTGTAACAACTCGCATCTCGATTGCAAAATAGGCAGAAAATGGGACTGCTACACTTTTCCGCTGGTGGGGATAGTAGGGAAGATGATCGTTGTCATAACATTTTTTACGGTGGCATTTGTTTCAAATAGCATGGCGGAAAAGGTAGCTGTACCAATTTTCTGCGGGGTGACAATGGAATACTGGTCAAATAGTTGTCTGCAATCCGGGAAAAAGTGGTACAGTTACCTTTTCGGATATAGGGTCGATGATATCAACCGATAGCGAAAATTGAAAAGGTAACAGTCCCTTTTTCCCCTGCGATTTACCTTGTTTCACTTCTCCACCAGAAACGGATCCCTCAGATCCGCGCCTTCCAGTTCCAGGAGGCGTTTTTTCAGTTGGGGGCCGCCGGTGAATTTCCCCACGCAGCCGTTGGCGGGGATCACACGGTGGCAGGGGACCATCAGGGGCACGGGGTTACGCGCCATGGCGGTTCCCACGGCTCTCGCGGCGCCGACATGACCCGCGCGCTGCGCCAGCTCGCCGTAAGTAATCGTCTCGCCCGCTTTCACCGTCCGCAACGCGTCGTAGACTTTACGCACGAAGGGCGTACGGACGCACTCCTCGCAGAACTCCCAGCCGGGCAGGGCTTCGGCGGCGTCACGGGCGAAGTAGTGTTGCAGCTCCTCGGCTGCTTTGGCGGCGTCGGGACCGTTGAGCGCTGCTTCCGGGGCCACCGCGCGCTGGTAGGTCTCCGCGTCGGCCACGTTCATCTTGATCTGCCGGACACGGCCCTGCTCGGTGACCAGCACCACGTTGCCCACCGGGGTATCCTTCAAGATCGCTGCATGCACGTTTTCAGCTATCGCCGCCATGGCCGGGTTCCTTACATTGGGTTTCGGACGAACACGGGAGTCGTTGTGATTCTAACCATTTCACGTGACGAGATCAATGAGTACCTCACCAGGAGCCCGAAAACCGCCGATGTGCTCCGGTTGGAAAAGTTGGAGCACGACGCGGCCGTGTTCAAGCTCCGGCTGGGTGTCCCGGTGAAGGTCACGCTCTCCCGGTTCCGCATCGAGGACGACTGGCTCAAGACCGACATGAAGCCGAAGTTCCTGGGCTACCTGGCCGAGCGGTTGACCGAGGTGGATGCGGATGTGCTGAAGATAGGGGCCGGGCGGTTCGAGTTTCGTTTGCCCGCCTCCATCACCGCGCGGCTGGACATCACCACGGTGAGTGTGCTGCCGGACGCGGTCCGGATCGAGGGGTGTTTGAAGTAGCGTGAAGGACCGGCGCCCTCGCCGGGTGAATGAACTGTGTCGGATCTCCGCAAACAACGCTAACGATCCGACACGACACGACACGAACGCAGGCTACGACGCTTCTCCCCGGACCGGGGGCGGTCTGGGCGACTTACCACCAAACCATACGAGTGAGAGTACATTGTGCCCATCCAGTTCGGCTTGCCCCAGAACCTGCCAAACGAAACGGAGCGCCGGCGGTTGTATGTCCGTGAGGGCCGCCTGCTGGCGACCATCCAGCGCGACAGGGCCGTCTTCCCGGATCGCACAGAAACCGCCGCGCTGGAGCCGTTAATCGAACGCGAGCTGTATGTGGGAGAGCAGGACGGGATAAAGTGGACCGTCTGCCGGGTTTCCAGCGACGCGCCCGACCGGTTTGTCCATCTGCGCGCGCTGCTGCCGGTGATGACACGGGCTCAGTTCGACCTGGCGGGGCGGGCGCTGCATCTGCTCCACTGGGACACCACCACCCAGTTCTGCGGCTGCTGCGGCACGAAAAACGACTGGGCGCCGGACTCCGAATCCAAGGAGTGCCCCGTGTGCGGCTACCTGAGCTTTCCGCGTGTCGCTCCGGCGATCATCGTAGCAGTCACTCGCAGCGATGAGATCCTGCTGGCGCGGGCGAAAAAGTTCACCGCCCCTATCTACAGCGTGCTGGCCGGGTTCGCCGAGCCGGGCGAGACGCTGGAGGATTGTGTCCGGCGGGAGGTGTGCGAAGAGGTCGGCGTCAACGTCACCAACATCCGGTATTTCGACAGCCAACCGTGGCCGTTCCCCAACTCCCTGATGATCGGCTATTTCGCCGACTACGAGAGCGGGGAGATCCGCCTGAACGACGGCGAAATCCTGGAGGCGGACTGGTACAGGGCGAACTCGCTGCCTCCCGGGCCGATCCGGCTCTCTATCGCGAAACGTCTGATTGAAGCGTTCATCCAACAGGCGACGGAAACCCGACAGTAAACCGTCGGGCCAAGGGCTATCAAGGATTCCATCCAATCGTTTGGCAGGAGGCGCACCATGCGAGGCTGGCTACCGTTTCACACGACCCTCCGTGCGATGCTGATCATCTTCGCGGTGTTTGTCGTGTTCCATGTGTTTGTGATCGCGGGCATGGTCCCCGGCGAGATCGTCTGGGGCGGACGCGCGGATGGCCGCCTGCTGCAATTCGAGCTGGTCAGCATCTCCCTGCTGCTGATCTTCGCCGCCGTGGTCGCGCTCCGGGGACGTGTGAGGCAGAAAACTCCCTGGCTGCTCACCACCATCGCGCTCTGGATCATGGCTCTCCTCTTTGCCCTGAACACGGTGGGCAACCTCCTGGCCGAAACCACTACCGAAACGCTGCTGTTCACGCCGGTCACGCTGCTGCTGACTCTCGGCGCGTTCCGGTTGGCGATTGAACCCCGGCCAAACACATCGAAGGCTTGAGCGCGTCCAAGTCGTTCGCCAATTGGGTGAACGGTAAACAAAACCGCCGCATCTTATCGACACGGCGGCCTTGTCATCGTCCATCACGTGAAAAGGGCGACCGACTCCATTCCGCAGACTTACCCGGGATTCAGCACCTTCCGAATCATCGGAGCGCGGTGTCTGTCCCCATTTTCACTGTCAGAGTTACTTCATGAGCGTCACACGCAGGGTCTGCATGTGCCTGCCGCCGTCCATTGCGGCCTGCACGAAGTAGACTCCGCTGGCGAGATGGGAGGCGTCAAACTCAAACGTGTGCCGTCCCGCATCGAACCGCCCCTGCGCCAACTCGGCCACCTGGCGACCCATGACATTGAACACGCTCACCGTCAGGTCCGACCGTTCGGGCAGGTTCAGCGCCAGAGTCGTGCTCGGGTTGAACGGGTTCGGGTAGTTCGGCTCGAACGCGAAGCCTTCCGGCATGACATCGTACTGCTGCTCCTCGACGCTGATGTCGTAGGGCGTAATCGAGTACTCGTTGGACCAGCCGCTGATCTCGCTGCCGTCGCCGTCCACTGCCTTGATCCGGAAGTAGTAGGTCGTACCCATGTCCATGTCGTTCATGGTGTAATGGCCGGCGTCGACATTGGCCAGCAGGTCGGCCGGTTCGGGGGAGGTGGAACGGTAGACGTTGTACGACGCCACCTCATCCTCATGGCCGAACCAGTTCATGGCGAGTTCCACCGAGTTCACTTCCATCTGAGCAGCGACCACATACGGATCGGCGGCCGCGCCCAGCATGTCCACACGGTAGTAGCGGTAGGAGAACGGGTGCGCGCCGAGGGTGTCCGCGTAGCCGATCTGCCAGACAACATCGCCGTCAGGTGTTACTTCCGTCGCGCCGATATCGGTCAGGTTGCCCCAGCCGATCAGGGTATTGCCGTTGTCCAGGCGGCGATTGCCGCCGGTCGCCGGGCTGAACTGGGGCGGATCGGTCGCGTAATGCCACATCAGCGTGGCGGTCATGTTGCCCTCGTCCAGATCGAATTCCTTGCTGTAGCTGGTCGGGGTAGCGTGCTGGTTCCCGTTGTCGTAAATCAACAGGTGGCCGTTATCCAACCGGCGGGCGTCATGCTGCCAGGAGAACATGGAATCGGCGATGTCGTCCACAAACGTGAACTGGTTGCCCAGTCCGCCCAGCTTCCACAGCACTTCGCCGGTATCACGGTCCACCTTGATCACCGAAGAAGAGGACCGGAAGGACAGAATCAGGTTATCATCGTCATCGATTTCGATGGAATTGAGGTGGGTATGCTCGAATTCATCGCCGCGAATATTTTCCCGGGTCGTATCCAGCTCGGTGAAGGGCAGAGCATCGAGATGATCCAGGCTGTTCCACGCCCACAGAATGTTGTCCTCCCGGTCGACATGCAACACGGCGTGGCCGATGACAACGGCGTCCTCTTGCCCGCCATCGACATACTGGCTCATGTCCATGACGCTGTCATAGCGGCATTCCAGCCAATAGGTGGTGTCCGGTTCGACCAGGTACTCGTGCGCATCGATGTAGTACCCGTCGGGATTGTCCTCCGGCATGCGAATCGTGTCGACCACCGTGTAGTTGGTGTCCATCAGGGCCACATTCGTGCCGACATTTACCGGGCCGATGCAATAGGCCATGAGACCCAGCTCAGGATACGGCGTGAAGTTGCCGTAGACCTGGTTGGGCGACGCCTGCTTGAACCAGACCACCTCGCCCTCGTTGTTGAAGATGGACAGGTAGCCGAACTTCGTGCCGTCCTGCCGGTTGATCGCCATGATCCCGGCGTAGATGTACCCGTCCGCGCACTGAGCCGGATCACCTTCCCACTCGTAGTCGAAGAAATCGCCCGGTAATGCCATGTCCAACGCGCTCGCCTGGTTGCTCCAGCCTCCCAGCAGCAGCAACGCACCGAATACCAATACCACTCCCAGTTTCCGCATCACAATGCTCCTTGTTTTGAATCCACGCCCGAAAAACGGCGATTAGAAAAGAATTGGCTCGTTTCTGAAGACAAAATCGGCGGAGTGCTCGGGAGCCTTGGCCCCAAGCTTCGAAAGCGGTCTGTTCCCCCCACCCGTCCCAGCCAGGCTGAGACTCTGACTCTCACCTCTGTGCAACACGTGCGCAGTAAACCCCTCGTTCATTTCGTACCGCGAAACGTCAAGCATTCTCGAATCCATATTTCATAACCATCACTTACTTCACCAGCGTCATCCTGCCAACATCCATGCGACCGTCGCCCTCGAGCCGCAGGATATACGTACCAGAGGCCAAATGCGTGCCGGAAAACTCAATCGTATGCACACCGGCTTCACGAACCTCATCCACCGCCACTCCCACGAGACGACCTGTTACATCAAACACCGACAGACGGACCTGCTGCGTGGTCGTCAGCTCAAACGAGATCTTCGCGGTCGAGTTAAACGGGTTCGGGAAGACATCCGTAATGCCGAAGGCTGTCGGACGGACAGCTTCGCGATCGTCCACAGTGCTGTGTCCGGGAAACTGGCCGACCAGCGCCGGCGCAGCCGGGGTCGTCAGGTCGTAAATCAGGCATTCACGGTCACCGGCGACAAACGCATGCGTCGCGTCGTCATCCAGCGCCACCGCCACCACTTCTTCCTCAAGCTCGACGCTCCAGAGCTCGTTGGGACTTGTCTGATCCTCGAAGTCAATCAAGTACAGGTAGTAGGCATCGTCCTCCACCTCCGGCTCCCAGGTAATGGGCAGCAGGGCGTAACGGTCCGCCCACTGGGCCACCGCGTAGAACTGCACCATGGTGCCGTAGCCGCCGTACTGGGAATAGTAGCCGAGTTGCGAGGGCGCGCCGGGATCGGAAATATCCAGTACGCCCATCTCGCCGGTCTCGCCCTGTGACGTCAGCGTCAGGAGGTATCCCGGGTCGGCGGCGTCGGTGATATCCAGGTAGTTCACCCATTCATCATAGAGCCCCAGCTCTGTGGGATTGACCGGATCGGAGACGTCGTAGATAGTGAGGCCGTCCATCCGCGCACTGGCGTACAGCTTCTGGCTGTTGGCGTCCAGGCCCTTCATGATGCCGTTCCCGGTAAACGCGCCGACTTCGTTGAAGCCGTCGGGGGCCGTGAAGTCCACAATCCAGACATCGTCGCCCTCGGACATGTACAGCCGCGTAGTGTTGCCGCCGTTGATATCCTGCGCGATCAGGTCAACCGGGTAGGTGGTGTTGTATTCCGCCAGTACAAGGGCGGCGGGGTCGGTAATGTCGATCACACACAGGCCGGAATCGTCCTCGACGGTGAGGATGTAGCTCAGCTCGTGCAGCTTGATGATGTCGGATGGATTGGCGGGCAGCCAGAGGGTGTCGGCCAGGTCCGGCGCCGCAGGGTCGGTCACATCCACCGAAACGAACAGCCCCTCGCTCGTGGTCAGGTAAGCGTAATCGCCGCTGACTTCCACCAGCTCAAACTCGCCCAGGGCGCTGCTGTCCAGCTCGGTCTCGCCGGCGCTGGCGGCAACAGCCATCAACAGCAGCCCCAACACCCAGACACAACTCACAATACGTTTCATCGCTGTACTCTCTCCTCACTGAATCCTGCACCCACTCGGCCTCGCCGATCACCATTGTGAAATACGATTTACCTTCTCCAGCGCAATTCCTGTACCATTATTCTCAAGAATTGCATAGCAGATTAGTCCAATATAGGCCATTACACTCACGCAATGCCAACAAATCAGAGCTCAACCCGACATCGTTCATCATGAAAAATCTCGGCTCATTCTCCGGGTTATATTGTTGGATATGAACACAGGCTGGTTTCTGCATGTGCCCAAAGTTGATCGCTGCCCGGGTCTAAACTAAAATCTGGCACGTAGTTACAGCTCTAATATAAACCCGGGCAGCGACCAGAAGAGAGCGAAAGAGGATAGGGATTCGTTCATAGCAATGGCGACTATGTATCCAGGCGTCTCACGTCAAGCTGCCCGGGGCAAAACTCATACAACAACCCAATTCAGGTGAAACGATCCAGAAGTGCGATTCCAAACTGAACGGAGCTGAAAATGAGCATATCACTTCAAGGCACATCAATAATGCTGTCCAGCAAATAGTCCGGTTCAAGCTCTTCCAGGTCCTTTTTAGCACCGAACCCGCAGGTCACCCCCGCGGTATCGCACCCCGCGGCACGGCCCGCCAGGATATCCGCCTTGGTGTCGCCCACCACCAGCGTCCTTCGTGGATCGGCGCCGAGACGATTCAAGGCGAGCTGGATCACGTAGGGATCCGGTTTGACCGGCCTGCCGGGGTCCGTGCCGCAAACCGTGTCCACGGCGTCGGTCATGCCCATGCCGTCCATGACATACACCGCTGCTTCTTCATATTTCGTGGTCGCCACCGCCAGCCCCGACCCGGCCCGGCGCAACTGCTGCAACCGCTCTCGCGTCCCCGGGTAGATCTTCACCCCGGAGGGAAAATGGGCGTCGTGCCCCTCGCGGTAGACTTCAACGAGTTTCGCCAGCCGGTCATCGTCCATCGCGTAATCCAGCTTGCGCTCGTTGATGTAGTACTGGTAGATCTCGAGCAGTGGCCGTCCGATCCAGCGCCGGACATCTTTCACTGCGACGCCGTCGATACCAATCGACGACAGCGAATGCGCCACACCCACCCCGATGGCCTCACTCGAGTCCATCAGGGTGCCGTCCATATCGAAAATGTACCAGCGATACGCCACGGTGTTCATGAGGCCGCCTTTGCGCTGTTCGGTTCAGGATGGATGTGGGCCTGCAATGTACAGTGTATCGGGAGCATGCGAAACCCATTCTCCTTGCGGCTTCTATACAGGCTGTTGCAGAATTCTGATGACTCTCATTCCAGCGAAACAGACTGTCGCACAATCAAACCCACTCTCATTCCCGCCTTCGCGGGAATGAGATCCATTGGACATTATGCTACAGACTGGGAAGCAGGAAGCCAAATATGTCAAGAATGCTACAGGATGTTAGCAAACGAAATCAAATCGTGCGTGCTACTCGGGTGCTGGACTGCTTCACAGGTTCCACATACGCACGAAACCTTCCGCTTACATTCCCGTTGTTTCGTTGGGAGAACACGCAAAGCCAACAAACAAGAGCCGACATCGCCCATGTTTCTCACCTGGTTTTTCCGCATTCTCCTACTCGGAGCAGGCTTCTGGGGCCTGTTTAGGATCACCAACCTGATCAGTTACTCGATCCTGAAACACAAAACCCTGCAAGAGCGTCGCTGGGACTTGAACATCTGCTGCGGCGTGACCGACGGCGGCGGCGTCAATGCCGATATCGTGCAACATGGCGAAGCGCCCAACTTTGTCAAAGTGGACAGCATCTACCGGTTGCCCTTCGACGACAACCAGTTTGACACCGTTCTCTGCTCTCACACCATGGAACACGTAGAGGATCCGGACCGCTTTTATCAGGAGTTGAAACGGGTGGGACGAGAAATCAGGCTGGTGTTACCGCCGTTGTGGGACATCACGGCGGTGTTGAATTTTTTTGAGCACCGTTGGGTCTTCCTGACGTTGAAGAAGGATCACAGCATGTTGCCGCCGCGTGTTCACCTGCCCTTCGCCCGGACCTACCAGAGCGCAAACGGACAGACTATTCACTGCTAAGGTTCCTCGCTATTTCGTGTGGGTAGTGTGCCAGTCCCCGGGTGACGGGTCGTA
>CAZYOC010000157.1:0-10613 GCA_964648415.1 uncultured bacterium
AATGAGAGTGGGTTTGATTCTGCGACAGTCTGCTTCGCGGGAATGAGAGTGGGTTTGATTCTGCGACAGTCTGCTTCGCAGGGATGAGAGTGGGGGCGATTCTGTGACGGTATGCTGTGCGGGGATGAGAGCAGATCGGCGACACTCGCAGCAGGTTAGCGCTTGGATCCCCGCCTGCGAGGGGATGAGGCGACGGGCTGGAAATCCAGGTGAGGGAACGGACCTTGGATCCCCGCCTGCGAGGGGATGAGAGTAATTTCTATTCTGAGACAGCCTGCGACCTGCCGTATGAGAGTGTCGACATAATTCAAACCGCCTGAAGCAGCCGCTTCAGGCGGTTTTTCAGACGCAGCCTCCTCCGCGGCGCCTGTGAGGGGAAACAGAACCCGGTTTATTCGGTGTCGGGAGACTCGGCGCCGGCGCTCCCCGCACTCTTCTTCAACGCGTTCAGTTCGCGCTTCACCTCGTTGAGTTCGTCTTCCAGATCGCGCGCATACTCTTCCAGCATGACACGCTCGTCTTCTTCGGTCCAGCGGATCCGCCCGTGAGTCCAACGGTGGCCGGACCAAGGGCCGCCTCGTCCGCCGCCCCAACCATGGCCACGGCCTCCGCCCCAGGGACGGCCGCCCTGGCCACGTCCGAAACGGCCTCCGCCGCCACCGCCCTGGCGCTGCCGCAAGCGAGCGCCGCACGGGCCAAATCCACCGCCGGTCAGCGGTCCCTGCCCCAGCGGTCCGGTACGATCAAATCCCGGCATAGGATCCTCCTCCAGTTACTATGTGGTGATCTTGCATGCTTCCCGATAGCCTCGACAGCTACCGTTGTGATGGACAATACTTCCTGGCTCTCTTCTGTTTTGGGAATATGCCCATAACAAGATACAAGCATCCGAGCGGATTCGCAAGAGGCTCCCAGCCAGAATTGTTGCATGCATAGAGAAAGGGATCCTCGCTTCCTGAGGATCCCCTTGAGATGAATGCAATGTTTGACGTTACACGGACGGCATCACTTGATCAATGTAAGCTTTTTCGCCTGTGATGTGGTTCCGCTGGACAGTTTCACGAAATACACTCCGCTGGACAGCGTGTGACCTTCGAACAGCGCTTCATGCGTACCGGCCTCGAACGCTTGGTCGAACAGGGTGCTCACCTTCCGGCCCAGCAGGTCGTAGACCTCCAGGCGGATCTGGCCCTGCTGCGCCAGGTGGAAGCGGATTTTTGCCGTCGAGTTGAACGGGTTCGGGTAAACATCGCCCAGCTCGAACTGGTCCGGCAGCAGCTCCAGTTCAGTCTCCTCCACGCCGACTTCCCAGTTGTTGGGGTCGTCCCAGAAATCAGAGCTGTCCACATGGATCGGCAGTCCTTCCAGCCAATACCCGCGTGCGAGCACGGAATCCCACATGGTTTGCTGCAACGTCGCCTTTTCGATGGTCCCGTAGACAATGGGGTTCTCGGTGCTGATCCCTTCCGGCGTAGCGAACACCGACGTGCCGGCGTCGAGATCAAGATTGTACATGATGTGCAGGTAGTCGCCGTCGTTGTTCAGCGAAAGCGAAGCGTCGCGTTCACTCATGCACTCTCCGGCCGGGATCTGGCCGCCGGTCCCGCGGGTGTCGGTGATGTTGAGGCCCGGGAACCAGTAGAGGCCCTGGTTCTCGCCCGGAGGGGAGGCGGTAATGAACAGTTCCGAGTTGAGGTAGCCGCCCTCGCTGCGATCCTGCCCCATGCCGGCATTCTCCCCCTCGGTGAGGGTGTCGCCCGGGACTCCGTACTGCTGGTAGAGGCAATACAGCCAGCCGTCATCGGGATCCTTGTACAGGCTGGGCCGCTGGATGGTGATCTGGTTGGCTCCCAGGGCGGTATTGTTCCAGAAGTCGCCATCGCCGATGCGCACGATGTAGCCGTCCTCCTCGTTCCAGTACCAGAGCTGGGCGGTGAGGTAGGCTGCGCCGTCGCCTCCGCCCAGGTAATAGAAAAATTGCAGGGTGGAGAATGAGAGGTGCAGCACGTCGTTATCATCGAAATAGGTGCTGACATCCATGTACAGGCGGAAGGTGTCCCGGCACGCGGCGACCGAGTCGGGAAACAGATCCGGATCGGGGTCGATAAAGTTGGTGATGTTGGTGGCGTTGTCTACGCCGAACTGGAAGTCATCTCCCCGGTTCTCGCTGAGCCAGAGGTAGAGATCCTGGTCGAGCCACCAGGGTTCTTCCTCGCCCAGCAGGCGGGCGCGGTTGATAGGTTGGGCGATGGCGACCCGCCCGCCGTCGTTGGTGCAGGCGATGTCGCCGGAGATGAATTCGCCCTGATCGGTGACCAGTGTGGGATCGATGTGGCTGGTGAAGGTCGGCCCCGCCAGGTCCACATGCTGCTTGCTGTAATAGATCCAGTACCGCGATCCTTCCGGCAGCCCGGTGGAGGTGGAGAGGGTGTGGACGATGCTGTCGCCGTCCATCGTGCTCTTGGGCCAGATGATCTGGAAATCCTCTTCCCAGGGCAGGGAATGTTCCACAAACACGCCCGGGATGAAGCCGAACTCTGCGCCGAGCACTGTATTCCAGGCGTCGTTGGAGTTGGAGCGGCCATGGTAGACCATCACCGCGCCTCCATCGCTGGTGATCGGGTTCCGTGCAACGGTTGGGAATCCGGCCCGGTCACCGCCGTCCACGATCGCGCCGCCGGGGTACTGCACTTCGCCGCCGGTGACTTCCTGATAATGAACATGGCGGGCGCCGTTGGCGGTATACATGTCGCTGTAGGCCAGGTAAGCGACCCCAGTGCTGTCGTAGCCCCAGGGGTTGTACTGGATCATGCGGCCGATGGTGGCGTTTTGCTGCAAGTCGTACCAGGTGTACCCGACATGGACCGTGTCGCCGAAGAACTCGTTGAGTTCGCCGGCCGGCTGGGTTCGCTGGACCGGGTGACCGGTGGGAGCGATGCGCAGGACATCGGCGGGGTTGGGTTTGGTTTTGTCCAGCAGGCACGGGCTGGCGCGATCATAGCCGGCGGCTCCGGCGACGAGATTGAGACACAACAAAGCTCCGACCAACAGGCACAGATGTTTCATGATTCCTCCGGCAGGTTAACAGACTCCCCTCGTGCTGCCTGGTCCTCTCGCCAACAGCACCGTTCGTATATAAAATCGGCGCTGGAAGCCAAATATGTCAAGGTTTGGAGAACGGTTGGATCATTTTTTTCGGTCAAAGAGAGTGAACAAACAGCAGAGCCGGAGAGCCCGTTTGTCACCTTGAAATAATTTAGACTTTCTTTCTAGTAATAATTTCACTACATTGAGCGCTGAGAATGCCTTGGATTGAGGCGCGGGGGAGTGCCTGTATTGCAGCCCGGGCGCCGGAACACAGGGCCGTAACATTTCGATAAGCGACACCATGGAGACGCTATCATGGCAACGAGCAAACCCAACCAGTCATTCCTGGATCTTCCGGGGCATCCGAGGATTGGAGTGTTTTCCGAGGAATTGCGTCAGGCGATCGAGCAGGCGCAGGCCTATCATGCGGATCGGTCTCACCCTGTACTGATCGCCGGCGACGCCGGCGCCGGCAAGGAGTTTATCACGCACCTCGTGCATCATGGCGACGGTGTCTGCGAAGCGCCCTTTATCAGCGTGAATTGTGCCGCGATTGCGCCCTCGCTGTTGGAGAGCGACCTGTTCGGATATGCCCCCGGACCGAAACAGGAGGGCGCCAAGGGCAAGCTGGAGCTGGCCCGGGGCGGCGCCTTGTTCCTCGATGAGATTGGCGATTTGCCCAAGGATCTCCAGCCCAAGCTGATGCAGGTGCTGACTGAAAAAACCGCCTGCCGGGTCGGCGGCGACAAGCCGATTTCGCTGGATGTGCGTATTATCGCCACCACCAAGTGGGACTTGCGTGTCCTGGTGGAAGAAGGCCGTTTCCGGCTCGATCTGTACCGCCTGCTGGATCAGCACAAGATCACTGTTCCGGCCCTTTGGCGACAGCGTGAAGCCATTCTGCCGCTGGCCAGAATGTTCCTCAATGAATTCTCCACACTTTTGAAACGCGATTTTCAGGATATTGACCACGACGCTGCTGTTATTCTTGAGAAATATCCCTGGCCCGGTAATGTGCGAGAGTTGCGCAATACCATGGAACGAGTTGCACTGCTGCATAACGGCGCCACCTTGATGCCCGAGCATCTGGCGTTCCTGAATCAGTATCCCCGGGTGGAGATACCGCGCAACGAGATCGGCATGCTGCAACCCGGCCAGGTGGTGCTGCCGGAAGAGGAGTTTGACCTGCAGGTGCTGATCGAAGAGATCATCCTGAAGGCGGTGGACAAGTTTGACGGGAACCGGAACAAGGCGGCGCAGTACCTTGGGCTTTCCTGGAATACCCTGAACAACCGCCTGAAGAAGATCAGCCGGCAATAAGCTCGGGGGGCGGGGCGGATGAACAGACGGCGCGCTCCAAAGAGATGGTAATCCAGTACGCGTTCGTGGGCGGTTTGACGGCTACGGGCGCGTTTCATTTTTTTTCGCGGGGACCGTATGGATGACAGGTCTTCACCGACGCCAAAAGCAGGAGGCTATCCAGCGCCCAACTGGATCCAGCCGGATTCGGACTGGCCCACCCACTCCGACTCGATCGTCCTCGAGCAGCAGAATCTCTTGCTGCATGTCGTGCTGCGGGTGAATGAACTGATGCTGCGCACCAAGCAACCGGGCAAGCTGGTGCGCGACATCTGTGAATTGCTGGTGGATGAACGTGGGTATCGCAGCGCCTGGATCATCCTGTTCGATTCCCGCGGCCGGATCAGCCACCACCATGCTGCGGGATGCGGCGATGCGTTCCAGAAGTTGGTGGAAACCATGCACACCGGCGAATTTCCACTTTGCGTACAGGCGGTGCGATCCAGACAACAGGCCTTTACCATCAGCAAACCCGAGACGATCTGTACCGGATGTCCCCTGGCGACTATCCACGCAGACCGGAGCGCGCGTGCCGTCCGCCTGGAATACAACCGCTATCTGTACGGCGTGCTGGTGGTTTCTATTCCCAACCACATTATCTCGGATGCTGAATACAGTATCTTCGACGCGATGGCGGCCAATATCGGCTACGCGTTTTACAGCATGCAGCTCGAGGCGGCGAAAGAGCGGCAGATGCAGGAGTACCTGGAAGCGGAGCGGCAACGGGCCGAGGCGGTGACCCTGGCCGAGAAGGCCGCCCGCCTGGCCTCGCTCGGCGTCATGGCGGGCAGCATCACCCACGAGATCAACCAACCCCTGAACGCCATCAAGATCAACGCCGACAGCCTGCGCTACTGGTTTGATCAGAACCAGGGAGCGCTGCCGGACTATTTCCGTCAGGTGGTCGCCGATATCAGTGAAGGGGTGGACCGGATCGACCAGATCGTGCTCTATATGAGGAAATTCTGGCGCTCCTCAGCGTCGGGCGAGCTGGAGCGAGTCGACCTCCACGACACCATCCGCCGGGTGTGCTTTCTTACCGAGGCAAAGCTCCAGGCGCATCAAATCAATCTCACGCTCCGGCTGCATGATGACACCACGGAAATCCTGGCCCGTCACATCCAGATGGAACAGATTTTGATCAACCTGATTCACAACGCGATTCATGCGCTGGACCGTGTCAAGCAAGAGAGCAAACTCATCAAGATCAGGACCGAGTGTCACAAGGACCGGATCGTTCTGCAGGTCCTGGACAACGGCCCGGGGATTCCCGAAAACATGCTTGATGACCTGTTCACGCCGTTTCACCGTCAGGAGGATACCGGCGGCGGCATGGGGTTGGGGCTGACGATTGTCAAGATGTTTCTGGAGCAATTCCACGCCTCCATCACCGCCGAAAACGATCCCGCCGGCGGCGCACGGTTTACCCTGACCTTTCCCATGCCTGATGATCTGGAAAAGGAGCTTGACTCATGAGAATCCTGGTGGTCGACGATGAAGAACTGAGTCGGCGATCCATCGCCAACTTCCTGCGGGGACAGCTGGGGCACGAGGTGATTGCCTGCGCTAACGGAGCCGAGGCCTGGGACGCCTTCCAGCAGGAGCCGGCGCCGGTGGTGATCACCGATATCCGTATGCCGGTGATGGACGGGATCCAGTTGCTCAACCACATCGCCGCCTCGCCCCAGGGTTCTGCGACACAGGTGATCCTGATCACGGGGTTCGCGGATGTGTCGACGGCGGTGGACGCCCTGAGACTGGGGGCGTCCGATTACCTCCGCAAACCCATCGACATCCGCGACATCGCACGGGTCATTTCACAAATCGAAGTGGAGGCGCCATCTTCGGGCGCAGAGCCATCCGAAGCTGAAACGGTCCAGGTTCCGGGGTATGGATCGCTGGTGACTGCGTCAGAGGCGATGCGTCACGTGGTCGCCCTGGCCCGCCGCCTCCATCAACAGCCCGCCCTGCCCTTGCTGCTGCAAGGCGATACCGGAACCGGCAAAGAAGTCATCGCCCATCTGATCCACCAGGGTGATGAAGGGAGCAACGCTTCTTTTGTGGCGGTCAACTGCGCCGCCATCGCGCCCAGCCTGTTCGAGAGCGAACTTTTCGGCTACGAAGCCGGGGCCTTCACCGGGGCGCGCAAGGAAGGCCTCCAGGGAAAACTGGAGCAGGCGGCCGGTGGAACCCTGCTGCTTGATGAGATCGGCGAAATGCCCCTTGAACTTCAGCCCAAACTGCTCCGCGCCCTGGAGACCCAGGAGATCACCCGTATCGGGGGGCGGAAAGCAATCCGCTGCCGGTTCCGCCTGATCGCCTCCACAAACCGCAACCTGGCCGAAGAGGTGCAACTGGGCCGTTTTCGCAGCGATCTTTATTATCGTCTCAACACCGCGCAGCTCTATTTACCAACACTTTCGGAACGGCCGGCGGACATTCGCGCCCTGGCCCGCCATTTTCTGACAACGGCCGCCCAACACACCGGCAGCCGCATGTCTTCTATCGAAGCCGCGGCAGAAGAACGCCTCTGCGCCTATACCTGGCCAGGCAATGTGCGCGAGTTGAAGAATGTGATCGACCGGATTGTCTTTCTTTACGACGATACGGAATTACGCAATCATCACCTTGAGGCCCTGCTTTCCACGGCTGCACACCGTGAGCCCGCCTCTGCCGGTAAAACATGTCTGCTGGACCCGGACCGGATCGTGTTGCCGGAGGATGGAATCGATCTGAAGCGTCTGGAGTTAAGCCTCGTCCAACAAGCTCTCGCAAAATGTGAGAACAACAAGTCCCATACAGCCCGTTTTCTTGGGTTAACCCGCCGGGAGCTGGACAGCCGCCTGCGAAAACTCCAGGACTGACCCCGTCTACTGTGCACCATATCGTGCACAGTGCACCAAAATGTCTGCACCATATCGTGCACCCTCCAGCGTGATTTCAACCCTCACCCACCGTAAAGCATGGAAAAACAGATTTCAACGTCGAGCCTCCAGAGCTGGTACGTCTTTTGCAAAAGTTTTCAGCAAGATGCTGGAAATTTTTGCGAGGTTGTACATGATCGGTCTGGCCGCCATTGTTGATGACGATCTCCTGGTGCTTCGCAGCCTGGAACTCGCACTACGGACCCGGGGGGTGGATGTCGTCGCCTTCCAGGATTCCTCCCGGGCCTTGGACTGGTTGCAACAGCACCATGCCGACGCCCTGATCACAGACGTCGTGATGCCGGGGATCAGCGGATCCGAGCTGGTAAGGGCCGTGCGTGAAAAGAGCCCGAACATCCCGGTGCTGTTTATCTCCGGCAAGGATCTCATCTCCATCACCGCGGCCCTCAAGGATGAGACAAACATGACCTGCATGAGAAAGCCGATTGAGGTCCGCAAGTTGATCGAATGGGTGGATCAGGTAGGCAGTATGTCCGGCTCACGCAGTCAACGCAGTCATTCAAACCATATTTCAGGAGGTCAGGCATGTTGAAGAACATGAAGGTAGGGGGTAAGTTGGCGCTCGGTTTCGGGCTGCTGACAGTGATTGCCGCGTTGGTCGGAGTGTTTGCGATCAACGGGTTCAACGGGATCCGGCTGGCGGTGGACGTTGCCGGGAATGCGGAAGCCATGATGCAGGAGATCATCTTCTGCAAGGCGGACCGGCTGGCGCTCTACAACTACGGATTGGAACGCTATGGTTCCAGCAACGAGAGCGCGGCGGAATCCTGGCGCACCAATGTCAACGAGGTGGACAACCTGCTCGAAGAAACACGCGGCATGACACGCAGCAAGAAAGCCGCCGCCGCCCTGGACAAGATCGAGCAGAGGCTGGAAGCCTATGTGTCTGCGGGCGAGGCCTATCTTAACGGCCTGGCTTCCGGCGCCGATCCGGTCGCCCTGGAGCGGCTGAACCAGGATTTCATCCGCACCGCCGGTCCGGTGGTGGATGTGATTCACGATTTTCAGAAAATAGAACACGACCTCATGGAACAGCGTCAGGCCAACGCGATGAACCTGACGATCATCCTGTTGGTCGTGGCTGTACTGGTCGGCATTGTGACCGCCTTCGCGATCACACGCAGCCTTACCCAGCCGATCGCCCAGTTGCAGCGCGCCGCCGATGAAATCGCCAGGGGCAATGTCAACGAGGACATCCACATCATCCAGTCCGACGAGATCGGTGCGCTGGCTGAATCCTTCCGCACCATGCAGGAGAACCTGCGCGCCAAGGTGGTCGCGTCCAATGAGTTGGCCCAGGGCGACACCCGGTGCGATCTGAAACTGGCCTCCGAGCAGGACGAGCTGGGCAAATCGTTGATGACGGTGTGCGAGACAGTCAAAGCGCTGGATGAAGAGTTCGAGCGGCTGGTGATCGCGGCGGTGGAAGGCCGTCTGGAACAGCGTGGCGACAAGAGCAAATTCAACGGCACCTACCAGGCGATTCTGCAAGGGGCCAATGAAGTGATCGATACCCTGGTGGGTCATCTGGATGCGGTTCCGGCGCCGGTTATGATTATCGACAAGCAGTTCACGGTTCGTTATCTGAACGAAGCCGGGGCGAAGGTCAACGGCGCCACACCGGAGCAGGTCAGGGGCAAGAAGTGCTACGATCATTTCAAGACGACCGACTGCAACACCGCCAATTGCGCTTGTGGTCGCGCCATGCAGAGCGGGCATCAGGAAAAGAGTGAAACCCAGGCCAATCCGGCGGCGGGAGTCGAGCTGGAAATCGCCTACACCGGCGCCCCGATTAAAGACCAGAAGGGCGAGATCATCGGCGCGCTGGAAATTGTCGCCGACCAGACGGATGTCGTACGCGCTCAGAAGAAAGCCGACAAGGTGGCGAAATTCCAGGCGAACGAAGTCACGAAAATCTCCGAAGTGCTCGATTCCATGGCGGAGGGCGATCTCACGGTGGACTACCACATCGCCAGGGGTGATAAGGACACCGAAGAGGTGCGGGAAGCGTTCGCCGGCATCGCCGAAGGTTTGCAGAACACCCTGGCCGGTCTGAACGATATCCTGTCCCAGGTGGCGGTGGCGGTGGAGCAGGTCTCCTCCGGGTCGCAGCAGGTCTCCGATTCGAGTCAGTCCCTGTCGCAGGGCGCGGCCGAGCAGGCCAGTTCGCTCGAAGAGATCACCTCGACCATGGCCGAAATCGCCTCGCAGACCAGCTCCAACGCTGAAAACGCCACCCAGGCCAATCGCCTGGCCGAGGACGCCCGCAATTCGGCGGAACGCGGCAACCAGCAGATGGAGCAGATGCTCGACGCCATGAAGGAGATCAACACCAGCTCGGCGGAAATCTCCAAGATCATCAAGGTGATCGACGAGATCGCGTTCCAGACGAACCTGCTGGCGTTGAACGCCGCAGTGGAGGCCGCCCGAGCGGGGGTCCACGGCAAGGGCTTTGCGGTCGTGGCCGACGAAGTCCGTAACCTGGCGCAACGCAGCGCCACCGCCGCCAAGGAGACCACCGAGCTGATCGAAGGCTCCAGCAAACGGGTTGAAGCCGGCGCCAAGATCGCCAACGAGACAGCCGAGGCGCTGACAGAAATCGTTTCCGGCATCACCAAGGTCAATGACCTGGTGGCGGACATCGCCATGGCGTCCAACGAACAGACCCAGGGTGTGGATCAGACCAACGAGGCGCTGGGACAGGTCGAGCAGGTCACCCAGGGCAACACCTCCAACGCGGAGGAGAGCGCTTCGGCCGCCGAGGAGCTGTCCAGCCAGGCCGCCCACCTCAAGCAGATGCTGGGACGCTTCCAGCTCAAGGCGGACACGAACGGCGTCAAACAGGCCAAGATGCTGTCGAGCGGCAAACCCAAAGAACGCCGCGAACAGGAGTGGGGAACTGCTCAACCGAAGAAGAAGAAGAGCGGCAACGAGGGCGCGGAAGTGCGGCCGGAGGAAGTCATCGCTCTCGACGACGACGACTTCGCGGACTTCTAGCCTGAATTCTTCACGAATGAACCACGGTAGTGGTTCGCTGTCAAAGCCCAAGGTTCGCGCCGTCTGTTTGGCGCGCACCTTGGGCAGTTTCACTCCCTCTTTGACAACCCCGGCAGCGGGTTGCATAAAACGATAACAAACTGTTGTCATGTTATTTAAAGCCGAAAACCGTTTATAGTAATTCTCGAATGAAATGTCCCATGATGTCATTCCTGCGAAAGCAGG
>CAZYOC010000158.1:0-10602 GCA_964648415.1 uncultured bacterium
TTTCTTACGTATCTGTTTTCAAAACAACAGGATGGTCTTCAATCTGTTCACAGAACTGCTGTCAAGTCGCGCCCGGAAACGTCACTTCGTTCCGCCTCCGGGCGAACTTGACAGCCGGTGGTCTACCCATACGAAACAGCGAGGAACCAACCGAATCAATCCTTTCGTAGCAGCGCTTAGTCTTCCAGCGCAGCCCTCGCCGCGGCGAAGCGTGCGATCGGGACACGGAAGGGCGAGCAGGACACGTAGTCCAGGCCCACCTTGTGGAAGAAGATCACGGAATCCGGGTCGCCGCCGTGCTCACCGCACACGCCCAAGTGGAAGTGGTCGGCGTCTTTCTTGGCCGCACGCGCTTTCTCCACAGCGATCTTCACCAGGCCGCCCACGCCCGCCTGGTCGATGGACTGGAACGGGTCCTTCGCGTAGATGCCGTGCTCCACGTAATGCGGCAGGAAGGTCCCGGAATCGTCACGGCTGAAGCCGCAACCCATCTGGGTCAGGTCGTTGGTGCCGAAGCTGAAGAATTCGGCGTGCTCGGCGATCTCGTCGGCGGTGATCGCGGCGCGTGGCACCTCGATCATGGTGCCCACCAGGTACGGCAGCGTGTCGAGACCCTTCTCCTTCTTGACCTCTTCAGCCACACTGTGCACGATCTTCGCCTGGTTCTCGAGCTCTTTCGCGTTGCCCACCAGCGGGATCATGATCTCGGGGTGGACTTCCACACCTTCCGCGGTCAGTTGCGCGGCCGCTTCCAGGATGGCGCGCGCCTGCATGGCGGTCACTTCCGGCAGGGTGATGCCGAGACGGCAGCCACGGTGGCCCAGCATCGGGTTGAACTCGTGAAGCTGGTTGATGCGTTCCCGCACCTGCGCGGCGTCCACGCCCAACTCGGTCGCGATCTCGTTGATCTTCTCGTCGTCTTCCAGAGGCGGCAGGAACTCGTGGAGCGGCGGATCCAGGGTCCGGATGGTCACCGCGTACGGGCTCATCGCCTTCAGGATACCGTAGAAATCGTCACGCTGGTACGGCAGCAGTTTGGCCAGGGCCTTTTCACGCGCTTCAGTGCTGTTGGACAGGATCATGGTCCGCATGGCCTTGATCCGTTCTTCGCCGAAGAACATGTGCTCGGTGCGTGTGAGGCCGATACCCTGCGCGCCGAAGCGACGAGCCTGTTCGGCGTCCTTCGGGTTGTCGGCGTTGGTGCGTACGCCCAGCGTACGGGTCTTGTCGGCGATCTCCATCAGCTTCTTGTACCACTGGTTGGTATCGGGATCGGCGTCCTTCACCGGGATCTTGCCTTCGTAGACCAGCCCACGGGTGCCGTTGAGGCTCAGCCAGTCGCCTTCCTTGAGGGTTTTGCCGTCGACGGTGAGGGTGCGTTCCTTGTAGTTGACCTCGATGGCGGAGGCGCCGACGATGCAGCACTTGCCCCAGCCGCGGGCCACCAACGCCGCATGGGAGGTCATCCCGCCGCGGGCGGTCAGGATGCCTTCGGCCGCTTGCATACCATCCACGTCTTCCGGGCTGGTTTCCAGCCGCGCCAGGATGATGCGCTCTTTCGGGTTTTCTTTCTTCAGCTTGTGAGCGCGGTCGGAGTTGAGGACGATCTTGCCGATGGCGCCGCCGGGACCTGCGGGCAGACCCTTGGCCAACGGCTCTGTCTTCTTCTCTTCCGCCGGGTCCAGCATCGGGTGCAGCAATTCGTCGAGCTGGTCGGGCTTGACACGCTTGAGCGCGGTGATCTCGTCGATCAGGCCGTCGTCGAGCATGTCCATCGCCATCCGGACGGCCGCCATGCCGTTCCGCTTGCCGACACGCGTCTGCAACATCCAGAGACGACCCTTCTCGATCGTAAATTCGATGTCCTGCATGTCCTTATAGTGATGCTCCAGCCTGTCACGGATGTCCACGAGCTGCTTGTAGAGCTCCGGCATCTCCTCTTCCAGGCTCGGCAGGTTGTCGTTCTGACCTTCCTGCTTGCAGTAGTTGTTCAGGGCGTTGGGGGTCCGGGTGCCGGCCACCACGTCTTCGCCCTGCGCATTGACCAGCCATTCGCCGTAGAAGTGCGGGTCGCCGGTGGCGGGGTCGCGGGTGAACGCCACGCCGGTCGCGCTGGTGTCGCCCATGTTCCCGAAGACCATGGTCTGCACGTTGACCGCGGTGCCCCAGTGGTGGGGGATGTGCTCGATCTTACGGTAGGCCACGGCGCGCTTGCCGTCCCAGCTTTGGAACACGGCGCCGATGCCGCCCCAGAGCTGCTCCCACGGGTCATCGGGGAATTCTTTGCCCAGGACGTCCTTCACCTTGGCCTTGTACTCGTCGCAGAGCTGCTTGAGGTCGTCGGTGGTCAGCTCGGTGTCGAACTCGTACCCCTTCTCGTCCTTGATACGGTCGAGGATTTTTTCGAGCTGCGGGCGGACAGCGGCTTCTTCGTCCTCGTACTCGACACCCACAGCCTTTTCCATCACCACATCGCTGTACATGGTGATGAGGCGACGGTAGGCGTCGTACACGAAGCGCTCATCGCCGCTCATCTTGATCATGCCGGGGATGGTGGCGGAGCAGAGGCCGACATTGAGGACCGTTTCCATCATGCCGGGCATGGACATACGTGCGCCGGAACGCACACTGACCAGCAGCGGGTTCTCGGAATCGCCAAACTTCTTGCCCATGATCTTTTCCACCTCGGCCATCGCTTCTTTGGTCTGCTCGACGGCGTCATCGGGGAGTTGCTTGTCGTTTTCCAGAAACACCAGGTTGGTGTCGGTGGTCAGCGTGAATCCCGGGGGCACCGGAATATTCAGGCTGGTCATTTCGGCCAGGTTGGCGCCCTTGCCACCCAGCAGGTTCTTCATGTCGGCCGAGCCATCGGCCTTTCCGTCTCCGAAGAAATAGACGTGCTTCACGGTTTTCCTCCTACTGTTACGCCGGTTCGATGATGTCGCCCGTTATGTTTGCGGAACCGGCTTTCTCGTTATCGTTATGTGTTCGTTTCTTGTACTCGCTCGAACTTAAAAAACCCTTAACAGGATATTAGGATAGAAGGATATCAAGGATGAAAAAATGAATTAATAATAAAGAATTAAGAACAAAGATAATGTGCGGAAAATTTAATATTTAAATCCAACAGCAACCATATACTATGACCTCGTGGATCTTGAATTTGTATCTTTTTTCACTATTTTCGCTTTCTTTACGTTTTTCACTTATCAGTTATCCTTGACATCCTTCTATCCTAATATCCTGTGAGGGGTTTCATTTCGTAAACATTCCAAACGACCCATTCACCGAAAGGCGGCCCCAGAACACAAAATGGTTCGGGTTAACCGATTGCTTTGGTTTGCGGAACCGGCTTTCTCGTTATCGTTATGTGTTCGTTTCTTGTACTCGCTCGAACTTAAAAAACCCTTAACAGGATATTAGGATAGAAGGATATCAAGGATGAAAAAATGAATTAATAATAAAGAATTAAGAACAAAGATAATGTGCGGAAAATTTAATATTTAAATCCAACAGCAACCATATACTATGACCTCGTGGATCTTGAATTTGTATCTTTTTTCACTATTTTCGCTTTCTTTACGTTTTTCACTTATCAGTTATCCTTGACATCCTTCTATCCTAATATCCTGTGAGGGGTTTCATTTCGTAAACATTCCAAACGACCCACTCACCGAAAGGCGGCCCCAGAACACAAAATGGTTCGGGTTGACCGACTGCATCGGCACATAAGTCGCGGTGAAGCTGGGCGTAAGCATATAATCCATGTACTCCAGCGGTGCGGATACGCCCAGGTTGATGTCGGAAATGCCTTTCTCGTCCTCGCCGTTGATGACCTTCGGCCACTCCTGGCCCATCAGGCCGATGCTGGCGGTGGCGGCAATGGGCACGCCGCCGGCTTCAAACAGCCGCCTGCTGCCGGAGGCCTGGATGTAGGGACCGTTGCCGCCCTTGTCGTTGAAGTCCCAGAACAGCATAAAACAGGGGCTGAAGGGGACTTCGGTAAAGGTCGCGCCGCCGTAGATCTCCCAGGTGCCGGTGTAGGGATCCGGATAATTATCCTGGGTGTAGTACCCCAGGTAGAACAGCCCGCCGGTGACATTAATGCCATCGCCCACGTCGCCGCTCCACTGGGTCATCAGCTCGACTTCATCCCAGTACGCTGTGGTGTAGCGATCCGAGAGCGCCCAGGAAAACCAGGCGGTGGCGGATACGCCCGTCTCGCCGATCACCCAGGTGGCGGAAGGCTGCATCGCCGGATGACCGCCGATGTTCTGGAACCCACGGAACAGGTACTGGGTGACCACCGACGCGTCCCACAGCACTTCCGCATCGGAAACCGCCGGCAGCAGAATCCCCAGCACGATGATCAGCGCAATCGCAAACAATACGGCCTGTTTATGCACACTAACTCCCGTTGTTCGTAGCTCGGAAATATGCGCATTCTGAAGCCGCAAAACAATGCTCGCAGTCCGGTTTGCGAGCGTGACAAATTTCACGGCCATGACGAATCAGGTGCAGATGAAACTGGTGCGATTTTCCTTCCGGGACCAACGGCTGCATCTCACGAAACGTCCGGTTGCGGTCCTTGCTTTCCTGTACAAAACCCAGTCGCCGGCACAGGCGATGCACATGCGTGTCCACGGGGAAAACATCCACACCCAGGTCAAAGCACATCACCACCGACAGCGTTTTGAGGCCCAGGCCCTTGAGATGGCCCAGCTCCTCGACCGCCTCCTCGAACGTCATGCCGTCGAGGAAATCCGCGGTATACTCGCCGTGGTTCTCCTTCAGCCAGCCGAGCAGCGCCTGGATGCGCTCCGCCTTCTGACGGTTGAGCCCGGCCGGCCGCACCACCTCGGCCAGCTCCTCAAACGGCGCTTCGTGTACCTCCTGCCACGAGCCATATCGCTTCTGTAAAGCAGCATACGCCAAATCTCGGTTCTTGTCATTCGTGTTCTGTGAAAGGATGGTCTCTACGAGACCCTCCAGCGGATCACGCCGTCCCTGCCAGTCCAGGCGGCCCTTCTCCTTCTCGAAAAGGGAGACCACTCGCTTGACATGGGCGGCCTTGTCGGGGTCCATGCCGGCAGGGTTCTTCCGCTTTTTTCCCGGCGCAGCTTTCTTCGTTGATGCAGCCGCGGGTTTCGTCTGTCTACGCGATTCACCGCTCATGGTCGCTGGTTCCATGCGTTAACCCGGATATTTCACGAGTATTCATGTATCGTCAAGATAACTCTTGATATAATAGTTGTTTAAACGGTTTCTGGCTTGGAATCTCATGACTCCAATTTGTTGTCGTTCTGTGCAACCCGCTGCCGGGGTTGAAGTATCTGTAAACCTGTCCCCAAGGTGCGCGCCAAACGGACGGTGCGTACCTTGGGCTATGGCAGAGAACCACTGCCGTGGTTCTTTCGTGAAATATCCGCGTTAAGGTCGTCTTCAATCTCACGGCAAGTGGCTCCCCGCACAGGAATCGAGAAAATACCCTGCCATTTTTACCCCGGACAGAGACCCGGGGATTGCGTGAGACACCTGTGTTTCGTTCATTGGAATGCAGGATCAGGATCCAAGGGTATCACATCCAGCCGCCCGGAGCAAAACGGGTTACTCCATCTGTAAAGCTACTTCAGGAATCTACTGGCTGAGATGCGGTGAATCTATCCCGCGGCAAGCATGGACGTGAGAAATGGAGCAGCAGGATGCAAGAAAAGCCGAAGAGAGATTGATTTCTTGTCCGGGGCCGCAATTGATCCTTCAGTGCTTATATTATACAGACTGTTGCACAATAGGAACCAATCTCATTCCAGCGAAGCAGACTGTCGCAGAATGCTAGAGGAATCTCATTCCAGCGAAGGCTGGAATCCAGTCATGTTTATATACTACAAGATGTTAACTATGAAAAGACCCTATTGAACACTACAGTGGTTCTGAATTGCTAACATGTTATATTCTTGCACCTTGCCTGGATCCCAGCCTACGCTGGGATGAGAGTAGTTCTTATTGTGATACAGTCTGGAAGGCGGGAATGAGAGTGGGTTTGATTCTGCGACAGTCTGGAAGGCTGGAATGAGAGTGGGTTTGATTCTGCGACAGTCTGGAAGGCTGGAATGAGAGACATCAGAATTCGTGCAACAGGCCCTATAGAGAGACGCTCAGTTAACGACATCGTTGACAGGACCATGCGTATCCGAACCCTGCTTTTTGTTGGAGTATCCCTGCTGTGGCTGGCGAGCGCCGGCCAGGGGCAAACTCTGTTCTCTGCCGCGCATGGGGACCAGCATATCATCGCCCTGTCATTGCTGGAGGCGGGGGTGGATGCGAACCGTACCAACGAGATGGGCGAGACGCCGCTGTTCGCTGCCGTGCGTCAGAACGCCCGCAAGGTGACCGTGCTGCTGGTGCGGGCGGGCGCGGAGGTCAACCGGCAGGACCGTTTCGGTAACACCCCGCTGCATATCGCCGCCCGGCATAACTCGCTTCGCGTGGCGAAAATCCTGCTGAAGCACGGCGCTGATCCCAACCACGCGAACAACCGTGACGGGACACCGCTGGATCTTCTCCGCGACGCTCACACCGGCCAGAACGCCGCCAAGCTCGAGATCCTCCTGATGGACCATATGGCAAAGCAACGGAGACGCGGTTCCTGATGATGAGGTGTCGCCCGATTATGCACCGCCGCGACAGATTCAACACATACTGTAAAACGGCAGAGGGTAGATGATGAGTGAAATACGTTTCAACCTGAGCACACAAGAACGCGACCTTGTCCTGAAAGAGCTCGGCGATCTGGATGTATCCATTCGACGCAAACTCAGCTTGTGCGAGCAACAGGGCAAACGGCTGGTAGTTCTACTGACTGTAGCGGAAGCGAGAGAGGTGAGCGCTCAATTGAGTTCATCGCTTTCCAGCCAACCTCGAAAAATCCGTCGCAAACTGGACCGTATCAACGAGAAACTGCTTTCCCAATTGCCCTACGACCCAACACCGGTTTTTATGAACCCGAGTGATAACGACTTATTGCAAGACCCGGTGCAAGACCCGGTGTTCGATAACGACGAAGATATCGTACAAGACCCGATGTACGATATCAATCATGATCCGGAATTGGATCCTATTGATCTCACGAAACCCTTGCCCTCATGGGCTTCCTGTGGCGATTTTGTTGTGCAACGTGTGATGGACGCCAAACCTGAAAGCGAGAAAAAAGCTCGCATCTTATTCGAACAAGCCTTACAAGAATATGATACTTTCCCCCAGGAACTATTGGGCGGGTTATCAGCTCTGCAATTTGACAGGCTGCTTTATTCGGATTACAAGTCCCCGGAATCGCCGATTCAATTTAACCGGGATCTGCCGTTATCCGAGCTGGAGGGAAGTGAATACCTGATCAATGCCCGGACATTCCTGAAACTGCTGGTGGAAGAGGATGGGACGAAAGCAACACAAGCAGAGAATCTGAATCGGAAGTTTGTGAAGCTTGCGCTTGATCAGATGCATTTTCCTGATCAGTACTTGGAAAATGTATATGCCACGAACAGGGTAATCAATGAGGCAGATGCGAACAGGTTACATATTATACGAATTTTGCTTGATTTAAGCGATATGATCCGGATTCGCAAAAGGCGTTTTGTTGTTACCGGGAAAGGAAAGAAATTCTTAAAGCCGGAAAACGCCGGAGGCCTTTATAGCGAATTGTTCTATTCTTTTCTCAAAGAGTTTAACCATGCCTACCTGGATTGGTTTAAACCTGATTTATCGCCACAATTGGGATATTCTTATTCGCTATATCATTTACATTTAAAGCAAGGCAACTGGATAGAATGGAAAGACATGATAAATATATTGCCTTATTTTGTTTTGGATGAATGTGTAAAAGTTAATATACCTTTCTTAAGAGATCTAATGCCATTTTCTATAATTAAATCGCGAATAGTATATCAATTAATGCGATTTGGTCTCTTGGAAATTAAAGAAGGGCCATCTGAAATTCATCCAAGTCTTAATGATATAATTTGTGTTCGAACTACACCATTGTTCGATAAATTCCTTGAGTTCAATATCGATTAATTTTTCTGAACGGAACAAATGCATAACAACAGCAAGATTGCTGTGATATTCGACTGGCCACGGCTGTTACTTCAGCTTATGCGGCCGGATCATGTTCTCCGGTTTCAGCAGCTCGTCCAGCTCTTCTTTGCTCAGCAGGTTCCGTTCCAGCACCAGCTCGTACACTCCGCGTCCCGTCGCCAGCGCGTCCTTGGCGATCTCCGATGAGATCTCGTAGCCCAGCACCGGGTTCAGCGCGGTCACCAGGCCGATGCTGTTCTGGACCTGGCTTTGGCAGACATCTTCGTTGGCGGTGATGTCGTTGATGCAGCGGTAGATGAAGGTGGTCATGCCGTTTTTCAGCATCTCCAAGGACTCGAACAGGCTCTGCACGATCACCGGCTCCATCACGTTGAGCTCGAGCTGGCCCGCTTCCGCCGCCATGGTCACCGTCAAATCGTTGCCGATCACCTTGAACGCGATCTGGTTGACCACTTCAGGGATCACAGGATTCACTTTCCCCGGCATGATGGAGGAACCGGGCTGCATCTTGGGCAGGTTGATCTCGTTGAGGCCGGCGCGCGGGCCGCTGGACAACAAGCGCAGGTCGTTGCTGATCTTCGACAGCTTGATCGCCAGCCGTTTGATCGCCGACGAGTACATCACAAACGCGCCGGTGTCCTGTGTCGCTTCCACCAGGTGTTTGGCGAGCTGGATATCGTAGCCGGTAATGTCACGCAAATGCTGGATCACCTTGCCCGGATACTCCGGGTCGGCGTTGAGCCCGGTGCCGATGGCGGTGCCGCCCATGTTCAGCTCCAGGAACAGGTCGGCGATCTGAGACAGACGGTGTATTTCTTCCTCGATGGTCACAGCATACGCTTCGAACGTCTGGCCCAGGGTCATGGGTACGGCGTCCTGGAGCTGGGTGCGTCCCATCTTCAGGATATGCGCGAACTCCTCGGCTTTCCGGCGAAACGAGGTCTCGAGATGGCGCAACACCTTGACCAGTGAATGGTTCGCGTTGATCAGCGCGATTTTCATCGCCGAGGGGTAAGCGTCGTTGGTCGACTGCGACAGGTTGACATGGTTGTTCGGGTGGCAGTACTGGTACTCGCCCTTTTCGTAACCGAGGATCTCGAGGGCGCGGTTGGCGATGACTTCGTTGGCGTTCATATTGGACGAGGTGCCCGCGCCGCCCTGGATCATATCCACCACGAAATGAGTGTGGTATTTTCCCTGGATGATTTCGCCGCAGGCCTGCACGATGGCGTCGGCAATCGGTTTGGACAGCAGACCCAAATCGTGGTTGGCTTTCGCGGCGCCCATCTTGATGATCGCCAGCGCCTCGATGATCACCGGGTAGTGGGTCAGCGAGATGCCGGAGATGGGGAAGTTCTCCAGCGCGCGCAGGGTCTGGATACCGTAGTAGAATTCATGGGGAACGTCGCGGTAACCCAGCAGGTCGTGCTCCTTGCGGGTGCGGCCGGAGATGTACTGCGCGCCGGCGTCGGCCACTTTCGTACTGGTCTGCCGCATCCGCCGGCTGATCACTTGCGCGCTGCGGGACAGCACCTTGAAACCGATCTCCGGCTCCTTCTTCACCAGCTCCTTGAACTGGTCACGGTTGAGGGACAGCACAGTGGATTTCAGCATGGCGCGGCAGGACGTCGAATGAGGATACTCGTCCATCAACGCCCCTTCGCCGAGGAAATCGTATTTCCGGAAGAACGCCAGCCGTTTTTCCTCGCCGAACGGGGTGCGTTTGTAGAGCTCGACTTCGCCGTCGTAAATGACAAACACCGATTTGCGGGGCGTATTCTCGTTGAAGATGACATCTCCAACCGCATACTCATGCACATCAATCAGGTCGACCAGTTGGTGGCGTTCATCTTCAGACAGATCTTTAAAAAGGGCGACATTGCCCATGAAATCAAACAGCTTGCCGGCGTCCATGTTCCTCCCCTTGTGTTGGCTGCACGTATAAAGGAAAGTACTGGTTGTGACGCTGAAAAGGAAGGGAGCCGCCGGCAGAGCAAGAGCGTGAGGAATCTGGAGCATTCGGTTGCTCACTACGAGAGCGTGGCTTACATTCCCTCTAATTTGCCTCTTAGAAATCAGGAATGGGTAACCGGTTGAAAATTGGTGTGATGGCAAATTCTTGTCGTGGGTGTGAGTGGTGATACCAAGTGCGGTTTGGTAAGGCTGGCGCTGTCTTTCAGGTCCTTGGCTCGTCACTGATAATTCGAGAATCAACTGATCAACGAGTATCCTCCCTTCTGAACAGATCGCCATGCAATCATAACCCCTCTCATCCCAGCGAAGCAGACTGTATCAGAATGTCCAATGGATCTCATTATCAGAATGTCCAATGGATCTCATTCCCGCGAAGGCGGGAATCCAGACATGTCTATGTACTACAACATGTTAACTATGAAAACACCCTATTGGACACTACTCTGGTTCCAGGTTGCTAACTTACTATATTGTTGCACCTTGCCTAGTGGTCCATTGCGCCAGCTATGAATCGTTCTGAGCTGCGCATTATCGTTC
>CAZYOC010000159.1:0-10374 GCA_964648415.1 uncultured bacterium
ATTCCTGCTTTCGCAGGAATGACATCATGGGACATTTCTTTCGAGAATTGCTATACAGTCGCTTCAGCCGGAATGAGGCTACAACGCTTCTTTTTTCACTTTCTTTACTTTCTTACTTATACATCCTTTTATCCTACTATCCTGTTAAGTAATTAATTTACTTTTTCTGGATTCCTGCTTTCGCAGGAATGACATCGTTGCTGATTCTGTTATAGTCGCTTGCGCAGGAATGACATCCTTGCCGGTTCTGATACAGTGGTTCTTGCAAAGAATCGAACATACTAAGGTTCTTAAGTACTTGTTTATTCTGGATTCCTGCTTTCGCAGGAATGACATCGTTGCTGATTCTGTTATAGTCGCTTTCGCAGGAATGACATCAGGAGACATTTCTTTCGATAATTGCTATACAGTCGTTTCCGCAGGAATAATGCTACAACGCTTCTTTTTTCACTTTTTTCACTTTCTTTACTTTTTTCACTCAAATCATAAAGATGGCGCGCCCCGGATATGGAGCGCGCCACCCCACATATGTCGCACTCCGCATCAGGACGATGCGGGATTCTTCCAATCATCTTCCGCTTCCACGCCATCCGGTTCGTAGGTCCAGATGATCTTCTCGTACGTGAACTGGATCTCTTCCATGTCATGGTACGGCTTGTTTTCCGACAAGAACGTCATCGGTTTGTAAATCCGGGTCTGCACGATGATCGCGTTCTCCAGCTTGATCGTGAAGTAGTGCTCTTCCTGGCCTTTCGGATTGATCTGATAGAAATCAATCTCGACGTTGGTCATGTTTTCGCCCGTGGTGCAGGCCTGCTGCAGTTTCGGGGTCGCCTTGTCAATGTGCTTGGTCACGCTGAACGGATTGTGGATACGCTGTCCGGTCGCCAGCCCGGTGTGCTGGTCGCGAGGAATCTCGATGCTGTGGTCCGCCGCGTAAACCAGAATCTGGTTCTCACGACCTGTTTGTGTGCAATCGCCCTCGATCGCGCCCTGGCTTGCGCCGGTCAACGTCATGTACGAAGTCATCGCCATGAGTGGTTCTCCTTACGAAAAGTGTTTGAAAAGCCTGTTTCCTACCAGTAATCACTTGCAAACGGTTGGTTAAAAAGAAGCCCCGTTCACTGCGAACGGGGTTGAACTCGCCTAGTCTTTATCCAGCTTGCCGACGAGCGACAGCTCGAAGGACGCGCCCATGTACTTGAAGTGGGGCTGCACCTTCATCTCGACCTTGTACCAGCCGGGATCGCCCTCGACATCGGATACGATAATCTGAGCCTTGCGCAACGGCCGCCGGGAACGGACACCCGCCGACGGGTTCTCCTGGTCCGCCACGTACTGCTTGATCCAGTTGTTCAGCTCGTCTTCCAGCTCGCCGCGGCCCTTCCAGGTGCCGATGTTCTCGCGCTGAAGCACCTTCATGTAATGCGCCAGGCGGCTCACCACGAAGTTGTAAGGAAGCTGAGTGCCGAGCTTGAAGTTCAGCTCCGCCTGCTTGCCCTCGGGAGTATTGCCGAAGGTCTTCGGCTTCTGCACCGAGTTGGCCGAGAAGAAGGCCGCGTTGTCGCTGCCCTTGCGCATGGTCAGCGCGATGAAGCCCTCTTCTGCAAGCTCGAATTCCTTCCGGTCGCTGATGATGACCTCGGTCGGAATCTTGGTTTGCAGTTCGCCCATGGCCTCGTAGTTGTACACCGGCAGATCGTCGACAGCGCCTCCGCCCTGCGGACCGATGATGTTCGAGCACATCCGGTACTGGGCGAAGCTGTCGGTGACGTTACCGGCGAACGCGAACGCCGCGTTGCCCCAGCAGTAGTCCTTACTCTCGGAGGCCGCGCCTTCCACGTAGTTGAAGCTCTTGCAGGCGATTGTGTCCGGACCGTAAGGAGTACGGAGCAGGAAGTGGGGGACGGTCAGGCCGACATTGCGGGCGTCGGGATTCTCACGGAAGCCGCGCCACTTGGCGTATTGCGGGCCTTCGAAGATGGAGCTGAGATCCTTCAGGTTGGGCAGCTCGTCGAAGCTTTCCAGCCCGAACATCTGCGGCGAGGTGGCCGAAATGAAGGGGGCGTGGGCCATGGTAGAGCAACTGGCTACATTCTGCAGCAGACGCATGTCCTGCGCGCTGGGACCGAACTCGTAGTTGCCGACCATCATCCCGTAGGGCTGCCCGCCAAACTGGCCGAACTCCTGCGTGTACGCCAATTTGTACAAGCCGCTGGTGGTGATGTCCGCAGCGTCCTCGAAATCGTCGAACAGGTCCTGCTTCGACACGTTCAGCATTTCGATCTTGGTATTCTCACGGAAATCCGTGCGGTCCACGAGGAACTTCAAAGAGCGCCACGAGGATTCCAGCTTTTTGAACTCCTCGTTGTGCAGAATCGCGTCCATCTGGCCGCTGAGCTTCTTGTCCAGGTCCGTGATCATCTCGTCGACCATCTGCGGCGACACACCCGCCTCGGCGCGGGTCGGTTTGAGAAGCTCGTCGATAAAGGCCTGTACGCCGCGCTTGGTCAACGCGTACCCCTCGTCGGAGGGTTTCATTTTGCTCTGTTCGAGGATCTGATCGAGGAGGCTGCCCTCCTGCGATGTTTGCTCTTGCTGTTGTTCTTTCTGTTCTTCCGCCATCGGTGGTTCTCCTTATTCGGCGTCCAGACCAAGTTCCTTCATGAGCCGCTCGCGAGTGCCGTCGTCCTGCACCAGCTCCTGAATCTTCTTCTTGAACGCCGGTACGTTGCCCAACGGGCCTTTCAACGCCTTCAGCGCCTCGCGCAGCTCCAGCATCGACTTCAGTTCCGGCACCTTCTTGATGATCTCGTCCGGCTCAAAGTCATGCATGGACTTGAAATCCAGATTGACCGAAAGCTGAGCGCCTTCCTCCGGGTTGTCGGACAGACGATCCTCCACGGCCCCTTCGAAGCTCACATTCTGAGCCGCCAGGACATCGTTGAAGTTGTTCTTGTCGATATTGATCGCCTTGCGGTCCTCAACGGGAGTGTCGTCCTCTTTGCCGGTGAAATCGCCCATGACGAGCATCTTCAGCGGAAGCTCGACCTCTTCCTTGGCGTCGCCGGTCGACGGTTTATAGGTGATATTGACCCTTTCCTTCGGGGCCACGGAACCTTGTTTGTCTGCCATCCTCGCCTCCTTGTTGGCTACACGGACGTATCAAAAACTTCGGATATCCTAAAGTAGACTGGCAATATTACCCTTCCTGCATGAGAAGTCAATTCGCATACACAAAAAAACCGATTCTCTCGGAAGAATAAACAGGCGCTCCTCCTGGAGATGCATCGGCGAGACGCCGATGCGACGCTGGCACCGATGCTTCGATGCTCTTACATCAAGCCCAGCGCACGGGCCGGGTCCAGGGACGCGATCCGGTCCAGTGTCGTATCAATCCTGTCCTGCAAGCGTTGAAACGCCGGGGTCTCCGGGTCGGCGTCCTTGTCGATCTGTTTGCGCAGTCCCATGAGCGCCACCTCCAGCGCTTTCACGGCCAGTTCCGGCTCCCACTGGTCCACACGGTTGTCGTCGAGCAGAGCAAGGACCTGGTCCACGTAGGGCATGATCAGGCGCGGAGATCCGCTCTTGATCAGCAGCCTGCACATGGTCACCGCCCAGATAAGACGCTCGCGGCCCGATCCGGCGGCGTCATATCCCGCTTTGACACGCTTCAGCGCCTCGGCAGTCTTGTTGTCCTTCAGCATGTCCAGCGTCTGTTTCAATGTGTCGTCTGCCGCCTGCTGCGCCGCATCACCGCCGCCACCTTCTCCGCCGCCGCGCTGTTGCTGCAACTCACTCAACCATGCCCGGGTGTCGGGATCGGCGAAGGGCGTGTCGCCGGCGAAGCTCAGGTTCTCGATGCCGGGCAGACGAGTGACATAGGCGAGGGTCTCCTCGGCGACAGCGTCCGCCGCTTTGGTAAAGCCAAGTCCGTTCAGTGCTTCGGACGAATACCGGCTCAGGTCCAGCCAGAAGAGAAACTGGCCGACACGTGATTCGGCGGCCTCGATCAGGTCGCGCCAGTTCTGGCCATCATAGAGGTGTTGCAACGCGTTGGCGATCTGCTCGTCGGGAGCCGGGATCAGGGTGGTGGAGCCCTCGGCGGGCGGGAGAGCGTCCACGGTCAGCCAGGAGGCGATCCGATTAACACGATAGCCCAGCGGATTTTGCAGGTTCTCTTCTACCAGCGTGCTGGACGCGTGACTCGCCAGGTTCAGCGCCTGACGCAGGATCTGGTCGCCGCTCATGTCCGACGTGTTCACGTTGGTCGGCGGCAACGAGCCGGACTTAGCAGCCTTGGGCTTCGGGGTCTCAGCGGGTTTCGCGTCCTCTTCCCGGGGAGGAGCTTCTTCCTTCGCCGGTTCGGGCTCTGGTTCCGGCTTTGCTTCGGCCTCTTCGGCGATCACGCTGCTGATCTCGTTGATAAGGGAGCGAAGGATCGGGGCGTCGTCCAAATTATCGCCGAGGAAACTGTCGAACGCCTGCAAGTCCTCGATCAGCGGATCGCGCTGTTCCCCGGGCCAGGTGACCTGCTCCCAGCCCTGCACGGCGCTGTCCACCCGGTCCTTCCACCAGTCGACGCTGTTTCTGCGGGCGCGGGCGCGCTTCTTCGGCGGGTACATGGTGTCCCAATACGTCTCGACCATGTCGCGCAGGATATGCACCGCATCCGCGATGCCGTCCACACCCTTCGTCTCGATCAACGCGTACGAGACATACGTCGCCACCTGGAAGTTCTTGGACTTTTCCGCGAGGATGGTCCGGCCGGTTTCGAGCACCTTGTCCCAGTCGACCCCGCCCTCAGCGGTGGGATTGGTCAGCTTCTCGATCTCCGCTTCGATCTCTTCCATCTCGGGCTCGAAACGGATGTCTTGGCCAACCGGGTTGTCGCCCGGAATCGGTTCTCTGCCAAGGTTCCTGATGTCCATATGTGCTCCAACTCCAGATTACTCACCCAAACAGCACAAAGAAATCATCCACCCGCAACGGGCGGTAAAACAGTGTCATCCGTTTGCGCTTTTCATCAACAAACGCCCCGTAAGGATGCACCGTGAGCAACTGCCTGCAACGGCGCTGCCAGACCACCGCCTGCCGGATGGTCGACTCGCCCGGCTGGTCCAGGGCTATGGTGACCACGTCCGAGCCGGTGGAACGTTCCAGGTCGATGCGCCAGGCCTCCACGGCGCTGTCCACGTCCGCGTAACTGTCCCAGTCGTCTCCAATCCCGGCGGGACCGTCCAGCTCGGCGATGCGTCCCTCCAGCTCGCGGGGCGTGCTGATGTCGGTCCCCGCTGCGATATTTTCGAGCTGCTTCCAGAGGGGACGACAGGCCGGGGTGATGGCTTCCCAGCGAGTTTCGCGTACCTCCAGCATCCCCTGGGACGCGATCAGCAGGGGATAGGGCCGCTCCACCGTATCGGTCGATATGCCCACCAGCCCGCAGATCAGCCGGTTGGTCGACCCGGGAAAGAGCCAGAACGTGTAACAGGTCTCCAACGGGCGACGGTCACTCTTGGTCAGCTTGTCGAACCCTACCCGCGCCCAAGCGATCAGCGGCTCGTTCTCGTACAGCTTCTTGCCCAGCGCCAGGTATTCGGTGCTGCACGGATGCTTGCCCCAGAGGATGAACGGCCACTGCTTACTCATTGCCATCCAATGGTTTAACTATGGTAACAGGTACGCCGCTGGGGGCCATCTTCAGCACACTCAATGCGTTGTCGCTGTCGGTAATGCGATACGTCACTTTGATCCAGTCGATCTGCATATCGGACAGCGCCTGCCGTTGCCCCGGAGGGAAATCATCCACGGTGAATGTCTTGCTGCCGGTCTTGAAATCGTCCAGGAAGTGCGCGAAGGCCCACTTGCCGGTGTACTTCTTCGTAAAGGTCAGGCCCGGCAGCTCGATGGTCAACGTCACTGTTCCGCACTTGTCCGGCTGCCAGCCAAACGTCTTCTGTTGCGGATAGTTGTAGTTATCCAGCCGCAGGTCGCCGTCACGGCAACTCAATACAATACTGTTGGAAATGGGCTGCGCGGTGGCGTCCTTGTTGACTTCCAGGGGTGACGTCTCCAGCGTCACCTGGTACTCGTCCTTGTAATTGATCGTTCCGATGCGGCCGTTGTTCAGGAACGTGAACAGGTTGTCCTTGAAAGGGATCTTTCGGTTGAACGCTTCCGCCGCGTAGTATCCCGACTGGTTGCGTCCGATGAACGGCCCGGCGGTGTTGTTCACATAGTCCCAGACCACGCCGGTTTGCGGGTCGAACAGAATGGTCGGCAGTTTATCCGGGTCCACGCCCTGCGTGGCGCTGACCACCTGCGATGTCCACTGCTGCTGCAGGATGGTCGTGGTCACGTTGAAGCCGTACCCGACGAGATAGCGGAACGGTCCCTCGGTCAGCTCCCAGACAAACTGCTGATCCCCGAAGTTGCGGGCGACGCTCTTGAAGGTGAAGAACGCGGAGTAGGCGGACTCATAGGCCTGGCTTTGTCCGCCGCCCTGGTCCTGCTGGCCGCCGGAGTCGCCGCCATTGCCCGAGTAGGAAGGATAGGCTTTCGACACCATCTTGAATGCGCTCTCTGTGGATGTGACCAGCGGCGCCAGCTTGCTAAGAGCGTCATAGTACGCGCCCAGGGCCTTGGCCGCTTCAATCCGGTCCTCGAGCCGTTCATATGCGGTCTTATCGGTCTTCCCCAACGCCTGCAACTGCGTGGTCTGAGATTTTTCTTCCAGCTTGCCCTGTAGCTTGCCCGCCTGGATATCCTGCTGTGTTTTCCACTGGTCGTCGATTCGCTTTAACTCAATGACTAAATCGGCCCAGGGCGGACGTTGAATCGACTTCGGAAAAGCCGTGAACTCATCGTGCATGCGCTCGATCAGGTCTGTATACGGGTTGTCCTTCGTAGTCATCAGCGAGGCGAGGTGCTGGTGCTCGGTCATACTGGCGTGGGACGGCGACCCGGCATCGAAGCGAACCGCGAACTGCTCCCAACTCTCGAACACACGCCGGTTGTACCATGTCCAGAAAAGGTCGCGCTTGTGGCCGAATGCAGCCGTGTCATCAATGGCTTTGTCAATCAGAGTGATAAAGTCCCGGATATTATCGTGACCTTTAGCGGTAAACGCGCCCGGGACCACCGGCAGGCCGGAGCCGGACACGGTGTTGTCCTGTACCGCCTCGTCCCCCCAGAATGTGGTGAGCGACACACTCGGCACATTATGCACCCAGTTGTCCGTCAGCCAGGTCAATGTTTCGCTTTCGTCGTTCAGGATCATGTTCAGCTCGTATTGCAGCTTGGCGTATCGGTTTTCCAGCATAGGAGTATCCGACTGCCACTGGATATACGCGACATACGCTCCGCCGAATAAATAGGCCGTCTCGGGCGACACATTCGTCTCCTGGATCAGCAGCTTCGCGGCGATCTTGACAAACTTGTCCTTGATCTCCGGCTGCTGGTGATGCAACCGGTCGCGCAGCAGCAGCAGGCGGACAATGGTGAAGGCGGCGTAGTTGCCCTCGAATTCGGAAGTGACGCCGTCTCCAATCTCCTCCGACAGCGTCGCATCGAATTTTCGATCCAGCGGGGTCATAAACTTGTCACGGAAGAGGTCCGTGTAACGAGCTTTCAACCGGTTCTCCAGGTCCACACTCTGCCGGAGCCCGAACCGGGGCAGCAGCCAGCCGGTGTTGGCCTCGTGCATACGCTGGATCTCGTCCTTGAACTTGTCGAACATCAGGAGGTTGGCGCTGATATCCTCGGAGATTTCCGTGGGATCGAAATAAGTCGAACTGAACTGATGGATGCGGATGTTCATCAGGAACGAGAAGGTCAATACGCCCGACAGGAACAGCCACAGCAACACCCAGCTCAGCAGCTTCAGGTTGCGTGTAATCCGTTTCCAGGCTACGAATTCCCGAATGGGCGTGAAGAGGTAACGGTCCGCCGGCAGAACGCTTCTGAACAGGTCGCCCAGGAAGCTGCCGTCCTCGCTGCCGCGTCCAGGCGTTTGCGGCTTGCCGAACGTCTCTTCGTACTGCGGGATGGGATCGCCACTCTGCCTGCCGTAAGACAGGAACAGGCCGCGCAGCATGGGCGCTTCCTGGTACAGGTTATCCTCGAAGGCGGCCTTCATAAAGATCTTCAAACCGGGATGCAGATCACGCACCCGGTTGGGGAAGGTGTGGACTTCGGGGAGTACATCTTCCTGTTTATGGGCGATGGTCAGACGCAAGTTCCGCAGCTCACGCCCGATGGTATCCGTGGCGGCGGTGAAGACGTTCGCCCAGTCGTCATCGGTATGCTCATGGATGTAGCCCATGGCCTGGGCGAGCTTGTCCTGCGGCAAAGCGGCGCTGAACTCGGTCATGCCCAGCACCTTGTCCATCTTCGTCACCAGCAGGTAGACCGGGAACCGGTTGCCCAGCACACGCATGACCTGCTCGATACGTTTGCGGGCGGCGAGGGCTTCGTTGCGGATGGCCTTCTCATCGCCGGAAGTCAGCTTGTCCACGGCCACCGTGACCACGACGCCGTTGATCGGCTCCTTCTTGCGGTACTTAGCGAGCAGGACCAGGAAGCTTTCCCATTCTTCCTTGTCGCGGGTGTCGTCGACATGCACCGTGTACCGGCCGGCGGTGTCCAGCACAATGGCTTCTTCGAAGAACCACCAGTCGCAGTTGCGTGTGCCACTGAGGCCGGACAGATGGCCCAGCTCGGTCAGGGGCGCGGCGATGTCCACGTTCTTCAGGGCGGTGGTTTTGCCCGAGCCCGATTCGCCGATAATGAGATACCAGGGGAGAGCGTAGAGCGGGTTGCCGTGGCGACGCAGGTCCGACTCCCGCAGCGCCTCGACCGCTTCCTTCCATTTCGCCTGCAACTCCCGGAGCTGCTGGCGTTCATGGAGCGGTGCGCCCTTGATCGCCGCCTCGTCCTGCTCGATCACCCGTTTGACAAACTCGCGCTCCCGTTTCCGAAAGAGCAGCTTCTTCAGATACCAGACACCGAACACGAGAGCCAGAGCGCCGAAGCCGATCACCACACCGACCCACCAGTGCCAGTGTTTCCACCAGATGCCGTAGACGATCAGCGCCGCCACAGCCAGGGCGAACAGCACGATCAGCAGTATGGTGAAGAATTTTTTCATGGACGGGTCAGCAGGCTCCGTTTAACCACCGAACAGGCCGGCGATGAGACGATCCAGGATCTTGTCGTACAAGGCGTACAGCCCCACAAAGAAAGCGACCGGGATGATGGTCGCCGCGAGATTGAACAGCGAGATCGGCGGCCGCTTGCGCATCGTGATGTTGTCCACGCCGGAATAGGCGTGGGGAAACAGCCGCCGGGGATAGTCGATGGTCGGCGCGCCGGTGATCTGTCGGAGATTTTCCGCAGCCAGATTCTGCCGGTCGTTCTCGTCCTCGCGGCGGTAGTACTTGCCCCGGAATCCCAGCGCCAGGCAGTATTCGTAGACTTCCCGCACTCCACGGGCGTCTTTGGGCAGCTCGCTGAGTTTCTCGTAGAACTCTCGCCCGGCGTTGCGGGTATGGAACCGCCGGCGCTGGAGAGATTCATGCTGCCACTGCGTCGAACCGGGCCAGGATGAGGTGATCAACGTTTCATCCGCCCAGGCGACCACGGCGAACAGCGCCAGCCGGATAATTTCGCTGTCGATGTTGTCCGCCTGGCATGACGCTACAGCCCTGTCCAGCGCCCCGTCGAGCTTCTCACGCACCCCTTCCACCGTCAGCTCCGGGTCGTGCGCGTTGCGCACCACGAAGCTGGTGTAGGCGAAAACATCGATGACGTGGTCGAGGAGGATCATGGGTTAATCCACGTGAAAAAAGTGATACTTCTAGTGAAAAAAGTAAAGAAAGTGAAAAAAGTGAAAAAAGAAACAGATAATAGATCTTTGAGAGTCATTTTGTGCAGTAACTATTGATTTCAGGTGTTATGTCAATTCTAGAAAAGAATATGGTGTTTCGTCATTCTCAATTCTTTGCTGTTTCTGGATTCCTGCCTTCGCAGGAATGACACTGTGGGACATTTCTATCGGTTTAATCCTAGTGAAAAAAGTAAAGAAAGTGATACTTCCTAGTGAAAAAAGTAAAGAAAGTGAAAAAAGTGAAAAAAGAAACAGATAATAGATCTTTGAGAGTCATTTTGTGCAGTAACTATTGATTTCAGGTGTTATGTCAATTCTAGAAAAGAATATGGTGTTTCGTCGTTTACAACTCCTTGCTGTTGCTGCATTCCTGCCTTCCAGACTGTCGCAGAATGCGAGAGAAATCTCATTCCAGCGAAGGCTGGAATCCAGGCATGTCTATATACTACAACATGTTAACTATGGAAACACCCTCTTGAACACTACTC
>CAZYOC010000160.1:0-10351 GCA_964648415.1 uncultured bacterium
AAAAGTAAAATCCATATGTGCTATGACGACATATTTCCGAGAATGACTATATTACCCCAAATGGCGGCCTTGATTGGGACAATATTGCGATACTTTCGTGTATTCTTTTTCAGTAACGTAAAATTGCTGGTCTCTGGCTCAATAGCGAAGATCCGTGCGCCAGGATACTTTCTAGCGAAAAAAATACTGCTCGTGCCGATATTGGCTCCCGCATCAATAATTACTCCCGGTTCTGATAAGTCAATATGATCATATTCCCTTCTGTAAAGGCTGCTGATGGCTACTTCTAAATCCGACGTATTTGTTCGGACATAAACTTGATTGCCGTTTATGCTTATGGACCGTACTATTTCTCTGCCCAATAGCACATCAAGGATGCAAGTATACGCACCCAATCCGTCAATTTCTCCAGGGTATCGCAACAGCTTCTTGAATTTTTTTTGCACTCGTTATCCTCATGTTTCAGGTGAACGTTTTGAGCTGAGCGGCCGACGATATCTGCACCGGATAATCGAATTATTGAAATTAGGCCGCATGCAAACAGGTGTCAACCACGAAAGTCAGGATACATCCTGGTGCTGTGCTCGTTTGCCGGCCTGTGCGATGCGCCGTTGCCCCTCGCTCCTGCACACGCATTTTCCCAAAGGCAAGCCTGGGCGGGGCGGCATGTGCATAGCCCGGATAGTTCACGAAACAGGCGGCATGGCCCGGTATGCTGTGCGCTTGAGGGCAGTCTGAAATCACAAACAGCGATGGATGACGCCGGACAAGTCTGCGGTTAAGGCATGCGAGCAAGCCGGGATAGACGCTCCCGACACGCTCATCGCGATCCAGATCTGGGCGATGACGGCGTTTTCATCGATACCGCAGAAGGTCTTGATCTTCAGGGGCTGCTTGATCCATTTGAAGAAGAGTTCGATCTGCCATCATTGCTTTTACAGGTCGGCGATGACGGTGGCCTCCTGGTGCGGCTGGTGACGAGAGGAGCCCATGCCTGTAATGGGTCCAGTACTGGAACGTGTTCACACACTACTGGCCAATGCCGGGGTTGGTGTTGATGATGGAGGTTAAGGGGCGCAATCCTGTTCGCCCCTGTTCACTCAATGGCTGCGCTACACAGACGGTGCGGACATGGTTTGTGACAATGATCCCTGATAGATGCGCGAAAAGTCAGCGGTCATCATTGGCCGAGGCCAGTACAGGACACTGAAGGCATAAGTATGTCATTTTAACAATGTGACCCGCTTTCTGTCTTGCACCCCGCCAGGACCTGTGAGCGAAATATAATAACTTCCGGATGGCAGGGCGGCCGCGTTCAGCGTAACACGATTCCTGCCAGACTGCCAGTGGTCGCCCAGAAAGCGCAACACCTCCCGGCCCAATACATTCGTCACCACCAAGGCATGGTTCGCAACGGATGGTACATGAAACTCGATGGAGCATGTGCTGTTAAAGGGATTGGGATAGACACTGTCTATGTGATAGTCCTGTGGCGCCAAGGCGATACCTTCGGACGCAGTTTGCTCATTGTCGTTTTCAAACAGATAAATATACAGTTTACATCCATTTACAGCGGCTACTACGTTTTCCTTTTCGTTGAACCTCTCGGCATCGCAACGCCATCTCATGAAGTACTGGGACTCTTCCCAAACCAAATCGGGCTGAGTCGGGTCTTCGATATCATAAATGCGCATTTTACCTACCACAGAGGGGAGGAAAATGTACTTGTCAAAGAGTTCGGAATGGGTGATAACGCCATGACTAACCTGGGGATTCAACTCATTAATTTGCGTAGGTTGCTCAATGTCTGTTAAATCATAGGTTCGGATGAATCCCAGGTCGCTGATCACAAAGATATAATCATCATAAGGCTCCACGGCAATTGCTGTACCACCGAAATCACAGTTCATTGACCAGAGTTGTTCTGGGTACTCAAGATTACTGATATCGTAAAGACTAAGACCATTACCTATGGTAGCCATGAATGAATCCCAAACGCTAATATTGTAGCTGTCAATTTCACCAATAGTGTTGATAACAGGCGAATCTGGATTGGTTAAATCGACAGATTGAGCATATGTATTATGAAGCGTGCTGGGGATATAACATATATTGTTTTGTAGTATATGTTCTGCTTCCCAGAATATGCTGATATCAAGATCAATTTCTCGTATTAAAATGGGATCATTTGGATTTGATGCGTCGATAATAGAGCATGGGCCATTTTGATTGATCACAACTACGAGTCCGTTTTCAATTTCGATCAATTTCCGTGCTGTTGTTTCAAGTGTGCAGACAATCTCTGGCGAGAAGGGGTTATGTATGTCGACCACGATAAGGCCATTGGTGCTCGACACGAAAGCGTAATTCCCTTCGATCGCCACGTCTTCCAGCCAGACGTCGATCGTATCCGCAAAGACCATTGCCGGGCTTTCTGGATCCGTGAAATCCTGTATCGAGAAATGCATGTCGCAGGCGAGTAGCAGGTTGGCATCATCCAGCAAAAGCATTCCACGGTAACCGCCATGGTCATACTCGGCTACTTGCTGAATATTCGCAGGATCCGAAAAATCAATCACATGGAGTATGCGGTCATTGGTAAATAAATATAAGGTCTGGTCACTGGCTTCAATTTTCATTGTGTTGAGCTGGTATCCCTCAAGCGATCCCGATCCGATTTCTACGGGTTCCGGATGAGCGGTTACATCGTACAGAGTAAACTGATCGCCGTTGCTGACATAGAGAACATTGTTGCTGACCGCCATAGCGGAAAGAGTATCCGGATTGCTGGAGAGGGGATACGAAGATACCAATTCCGGAGAACCGGGTTCATTGATGGAGTAAATCTGTACCTCTTCATTTAGCAGGTGAACAAACAGGTAATTTTCCGAGGTCGCAAACGTTGTAATCTCGCCACCCGTGTAGAGTGTGTCGACAACCTGAGGATGTTCAAGGTCGCTGGCATCGTAAATGAGAAACCAGGGATAATGAGGATGCTTGAGATAAAGCCTTTGGTTTTGAAAGTAATAACCTGAAAAAGGGAGATTGTCAACAATAGATAGATATTGTGGATCAGATGGTGAAGTAATGTCATACACACTGTATTGTCGCCATTGTTTTACAATCAGCCGATCCCCAAGCAGTGCTATACCTGTAACAGGCTCTTCGGATTCGATGCGGGTGATTTCATCAGGGTTGGACAGGTCGTCCAGGCTTAACACCTTAATAATATTGCCATTCGCTGGAGTATAAAGGTACTCACCGACAACGCAAGGATCTCCGCTGATATACCACTCGTCGAAAAGGACGCCGGCCAGTTCAAGCTCGAATTCCTGGGCCGGTACAGGCGAAAAGACGAGGAGTGACAAAACGAAACACAGCAGCATGGTCAGGGAACGCATAATGCCTCCAGCAAGCAATTGCAAGGGATCAGCCAGTTTACTACAATATGAAAGTATAAGGAGGAAGTGCTTTCTTGCAAAGCGAATTACGGATTTTCATACTATTTATCACTGAAAAACTCCTCAGGAGACCTCGCCCGGAATCCGTGATCAGAATCGAACAGGAGATCAGTAGCGGGACGAGCAACTTGTCCACGCTCGAGTCGGTTCACCCGTCCGAAACCCGACAGTAAACTGTCGGGCTATACATCCAGCGAATCGGGCCACCCATCCGTCCCGCTGGAAGTCCGGAAGTGAAGTAAGGAACGTACGAGTTCGCTTCTCATGCGCCTCTCGAGGAGGCGGCTCAACTCCCCTCAATCCCACGCGCCACAAGCAAAATCGCTAACAGATTAAACCCTCCTAACATATTGGTTCCTTGAACTTAGCCTCAGACTTTCCGATATTGTGTCTCCTTTCACAAGAGGAGAAGTACGTCTGCGTGGAGTAACGTCTACGAATGCAGGGGCGAAGCGGCCCCGAAACCATACGGGAGAACCATAGCAATGGGTAGGAAGTTTGTCACCATCGACGGCAACGAGGCTGCCGCGTATACAGCGCATCACATCAACGAGGTGTGCGCGATTTATCCCATTACCCCATCCTCGAATATGGGCGAATGGGCCGATGAATGGTCGGCCAAGGGCCAGAAGAACATCTGGGGCACGATCCCGGATGTGGCGGAGTTGCAGAGCGAGGGCGGCGCGTCCGCCGCGGTGCACGGCGCATTGCAGACCGGCGCGTTGACCACCACTTTCACCGCCTCCCAGGGCCTGCTGCTCATGATCCCGACCATGTTCAAGCTGGCGGGTGAGTTGACCAGCACCGTGTTCCACGTGTCCGCCCGGACCGTGGCCACTCACGCGCTGTCCATTTTCGGCGACCACAGCGACATCAACGCCGTCCGGCCCACCGGCTTCGCGATGCTGTCCTCCGCGTCGGTGCAGGAAGTCATGGACAACGCACTGATCGCCCAGGCCGCCACCCTGGAATCGCGCATCCCCTTTGTGCACTTCTTCGACGGGTTCCGGTTGAGCCACGAGGTCTCCAAGATCGAGCAGCTCGAAGCCGACGACATGCAGCAGATGATCGACGACAAGCTCGTCCAGGCCCACCGTGAACGCGGCATGAGCCCCGACCGGCCGGTGCTGCGCGGCTCCAGCCAGAACCCCGACGTCTTCTTCCAGGCTCGGGAAACCGTGAACAAGTACTACGACGCGGTGCCGGAAATCGTGCAGAAGGCCATGGACAAGTTCGCCGGGATCGTTGGCCGCCAGTATCACCTGTTCGATTACTACGGCGCCCCGGACGCGGAACGTGTGGTGGTGATCATGGGTTCCGGCGCGGGCGCGGCGGAAGAAGCGGTCAAGTTCATGAACGAGAACAACGGCGAGAATGTCGGCTTGGTGATCGTGCGCTTGTACCGTCCCTTCGCCGCCGAAGCCTTCATCAAGGCGCTGCCGAAGACGGTGAAGAAGATCGCCGTGCTGGACCGGACGAAAGAGCCGGGCGCGTTGGGCGAGCCGATGCTGCTGGACTGCATCACCGCCATCGAAGACGCTTACTATGACGGGTATGCTGACTTTGAACAGCGTCCCATCCTGGTCGGCGGCCGGTATGGGCTCTCCTCGAAGGAGTTCACCCCGGCGATGGTCAAGAGCGTGTACGACGAGCTGAAGAACGACAAGCCGAAGAAGCGTTTCACCATCGGTATCAAGGACGACGTGACCAACACCAGCCTCGACTACGACTCGAGCTTCACTACGGAACCCGACGAGCGGTTCTGCGGGCTGTTCTACGGCCTGGGGAGCGACGGGACGGTCGGCGCCAACAAAAACTCGATCAAGATTATCGGCGAAGGCACCGATTTCAACGCCCAGGGCTACTTCGTGTACGACTCGAAGAAGGCCGGCGCGGTGACGGTCAGCCACCTGCGCTTCGGCAAGGAGCCCATCACCTCCACCTACCTGGTGAACAACGCCGACTTCGTGGCCTGTCACCAGACCGTGTTCCTCGAGAAATACGAGATGCTCGAGAACGCGAAAGAAGGCGCGACCTTCCTGCTGAACACGCCGTATCCGGCGGATGAAATCTGGGACACGCTGCCGAAGAAGATGCAGCAGCAGCTCATCGACAAGAAGATGAAGTTCTACGTCATCGACGCCTACAAGGTGGCGAAAGAGACCGGCATGGGCGCACGGATCAACACCATCATGCAGACCTGCTTCTTCGCGATCAGCGACGTGCTGCCGAAGGACGAAGCGATCCAGGCGATCAAGGACGCGATCAAGAAGACCTACGGCAAAAAGGGTGACATGATCGTGAAGATGAACTACAACGCCGTGGATCAGTCGGTGTCCAACCTGCACGAGGTGAAGATTCCGGACAAGGTCACCAGCGACTTTGAACGTCCGCCAGTGGTGCCGGACGAGGCCCCGGATTACGTGAAGGACGTGCTGGGCCGCATCATCGCCGGTGAAGGCGATCTGCTGCCGGTGAGCGCGTTTCCGCAGGACGGCACCTTCCCCACGGGCACGACGCAGTGGGAGAAGCGCAACATCGCCCTGGAAATCCCGGTGTGGGAAGAGGACATCTGCATTCAGTGCGGTAAATGCGTGCTGGTGTGCCCGCATTCCGCCATCCGCGCCAAGGCTTTCGATCCCAAGTACCTGGACGACGCTCCGGAAACCTTCAAGTCTGTCGACCTGCGCGGCAAGGACCACAAGGGCTGGAAGTACACCCTGCAGGTGGCCCCGGAAGACTGCACCGGCTGCACGCTGTGTGTCGAGGTCTGCCCCGCCACGGACAAGAAGGACAAAGAAAAGAAGGCGCTCAACATGGCGGACCAGATTCCTCTGCGTGTCCCCGAGCGCGAAAACTACAAGTACTTCCTGGAGGAGATTCCGGATCTGCCTCGCGGCGAGCTGAAGCTGCACACGGTGAAGGGCGCTCAGTACCTGGAACCGTTGTTCGAGTACAGCGGCGCCTGCGCGGGCTGCGGCGAGACGCCGTATGTCCGTCTGATGAGCGCGCTGTTCGGCGACCGTGCCGTGATCGGCAACGCCACCGGGTGTTCCTCGATTTACGGCGGCAACCTGCCGACCACCCCGTGGACGTTCAACAAGGACGGCCGCGGCCCCTCGTGGAACAACAGCCTGTTTGAAGACTGCGCCGAGTTCAGCCTGGGCTTCCGTCTGACGCTGGACAAGCAGAACACCTTCGCCAAAGAGCTGCTGAGCGACCTGGCCGGCCAGGTCGGCGACGGGTTGATGACGGGCATCATGGAAGCCGACCAGTCCACAGAGCAGGGCATCATCGAGCAGCGTGAACGGATCGACGCCCTGATGGGCAAGCTGAAGGACATCGACGATCCGAAGGCTCGCAACCTGGAGAGCGTGGCGGGCGCGCTGGTGAAGAAGAGCGTGTGGGGCATCGGCGGCGACGGCTGGGCGTACGACATCGGCTACGGCGGCCTGGACCACACCCTGGCCAGCGGCAAGAACATCAACCTGCTGGTGCTGGATACGGGCGTGTACTCGAACACCGGCGGTCAGTGCTCGAAGGCGACCCCGCTTGGCGCGGTCGCCAAGTTCGCATTCGGCGGCAAGCCCCTGCCCCGCAAAGATCTGGGCATGATGGCGATGAGCTACGGTAACGTGTACGTGGCGCAGATCGCCATGGGCGCGAGCGACGCGCAGACCGTGAAGGCGTTCCTGGAAGCGGAAGCCTTTGACGGCCCGTCCCTCATCATCGCGTACAGCCACTGCATCGCGCACGGCATCGACATGGCCAAGGGCATGGAACACCAGCAGATGGCGGTGGACAGCGGCTCGTGGCCACTGTACCGGTACAACCCGGCGCTTCGCAGTGAAGGCAAGAACCCGCTGCTGCTCGACTCCAAAGCGCCGAAGATCAGCGCGGAAGAGTGGGCCATGGCGGAAACGCGCTTCAAGATGCTGAAGAAGATGGATCCGGAAACGGCGAAGAAGCTGATGGAGCTCTCGCAGAAGGACGTCAACTTCCGCTGGGCGTACTACCAGCACATGGCCAACATGGACTACAGCGCGCTGGCGGAAGAGTAAGAGCCTCCGCGAGCGACATATCCCAAGTAGCGAAAAAAGTTGGGCTGCTCAAGAGATTGAGCAGCCCTTTTTTCGTACTTTTTGGATTCAGGACGGACAGGGGAGTGTCCGGCGAGCAGTCACGTCTACAGGGAGTGTTTCAGCATGCGAACAACGTGCATTTTTGTGTTATGCAGCTTGTTTTTCCTGGGGATAGCAAACAACGGACAGGCGGCATTGCGGTTGGAGCTGCATGGAGAAACCGGCTATAACACCTACGCTTTTCCCGATTTGAATGAGACGATCGACCGGAAGGCGGATGCGGGCTGGGAAATTGACAACCTGGATGGCGGCTTGTCGTTCGGCGGCGGGATGAGGGTGTTTCTGTCGGATCACCTGGTTTATGGGTTGTACTACCGCAATTTGGCGGTTTCCAGTGAAGGGACACCAGCCACAGCCGGCAACCTCGTGGCTGATAAGAAGGATCTATCGGCTCACAATCTGGAATCCCTGTTCCTGTACAATATATACCAATCGACAATGTTTCGGTTGAATGCCGGTATCGGCCTGGATATCTACCTGAACACTATCGAAAACACAACCGAATACCTGGATTCAACCAAGACCAGCAGCAACAATGTCAACGGCTATGGCGCCCGCCCCACCATCGAAGCGCAGTTCATCCTCTCGTCCCGATTCAACCTGACTCTTGACGCAGGCTATCGCTATGCCACCTCCTCGGATGATTATTTCAACTGGAGCGGGATGAGCTTCAACGTCGGCCTCTCTTACTGCTTAACAGAGTGCAACTACCCCGACGGCCTGGCGGGCGCGAGCTTCTGGTATGGCGGCGGAAGCAAGCCAATCAAGGAAAAGGAGCTGAAACGGCGTTACCTGGGCGTCGGCTCGATCAAGGTGGGTGACGCTGATGCAACGGACGTGCTGGATGCCAATCCGATCTTTTACCCTCGAGTCGGCGTTCTCGACTATGATGAATACTTCCGTCAGGTGGCGGTGGTCAAGGGAGCCGTGGCGGTGCTGGAAGAGGTGATCCGGTTGAAGGACACCGGTGATCAACTGGATTTCGAGGACCGCGGCGAGCTGATGAGCCTGATCCTGCGCGCCGATGCCTCTTCCCGCGCCCTGCAACCCAAAGCCGACGAGCTCGAGGATAAGCTGGACATGCACTTCGGCGAGAAGGATCCCGGCAAGATCCCGCAACTGCGTGAACGCCTCAATGCGGCGAAAGAGCAGTTGAAACAGGCCGAACAGCGAATTCCGCAACTGGAAGAGCAGCTGTCGACGCCGTGATACTGACCATGCACTTCAGGATACACCAGAGGCGATGGCATCCCATCGCCTTTGTGTTCTCTGCCAGCTCGAGTTCGAGTTGCGGATAGTGATTGATCCAGAGTGAAACTCGATAAGAGTGTCCCATTCTGTCATCCGCAGCGCAGCTGGCTGTAGAATAATAAGGAACCCTCTCATTCCAGCGAAGACTGGAATCCAGGCAAGGTGCAAGAATACACAATGCAGGCTACCCAGAACCGGAGTAGTATCCAATAGGGTGTCTTCATAGTTAACATGTTGTAGTATATAAACATGACTGGATTCACGGCTGTCCCAAACTACGGGACACCGCAAGCTTCACTTCGTTCCGGTTCCTGCCTTCGCAGGAATGACATCGTTGTCAATGCTGATACTGTCTCCCATGGGGGATCTCCTCCATTTCCAGATCGAACTGCCAGGGCTTTCAAGATTCAAAAAACGGGAGGTTCTTCGCAGTATTCAACACCGTTCAAGCTGATCGAATTATGTTGAGAAAGCAGAGAGGAATCTCGCGCATGCCGGAAAATATCTTGACCGAACTCGTCTCCAGAGACAGCAAACTCAGAAAAAAACAGAGGTCGTTCTGTTTAAGCAAAGCTCAGCCGAATGAACAAAAATCTGAACGACCTTTTCCCGAATATTTCACTCAACTCCCCCCCCGCCCCAATTGACTCAAGTTGCTCAAGCACCCCATCGGCTTGATTCTGTAGACTCGGCTGGACAGTTTTTCAGTTCCAGTTCACCCCGATAACACGGCGAATCAACCTTAAAGCAGCACTTTAGAAATGTGACAAAAACTCGCACAAAACTCTACGTTTTCTGACGTTACGATTCGATTATCATTTGAACATTTCCTAAAGTTGCGCTGGACCTCCTCCGATAAGAGGAAAGAATCGAGTGTCCAGCTTGTTGTACAATTGACCCGATTCATCCCCTTGAGGGAACCCCGGCGGCTTCTGTGCGTCGCTCAACGCATCAACAGAAGCGCAAGGTGGTGAGTGACACCCCACGGGATTCCTCCCTTGTTCCCATCCCCTGTCCCGGTGATGCCGGCGACCCTTGCAGCCAGCCGAGCGAGGTGCGACTCGCTGCTGGATGGTCATCATTGCTCAAGCCATCTTTCGATGGGAGGAACCATGAGTACCCGCATTAACCAGAACGTGTTGTCGCTGACAGCGCAGCGCAATGTGTGGCAATCTCAGAACCAGCTCGACACTGCGGTGAACCGGTTGTCGTCGGGCCTGCGAGTCAACTACGCGTGGGATGATCCCGCCGGGTTGGCGGTGAGTGAACGCATGCGCGCACAAATCGCTTCTGCTGATGAGGCGGAACGAAACACCAACTACAACATCAACCTGCTGGCAACGGCGGAAGGCGCCATGTCGGTGATCGACGAGAAATTGATCCGGATGCGCGCCCTCTCCATCCAGGCGTCCAACGGCGCCCTGACCAGCCTGGACCGGACGTACCTCAACGTGGAGTTCCAGCAACTCAAGTCCGAGATCGACCGGATCGCCAACA
>CAZYOC010000161.1:0-10346 GCA_964648415.1 uncultured bacterium
AATTATTGGAAAAATGGTACAGTTACCTTTTTGTTTCACGCTGTACTGAACATAATACTTTTCGCGGCAAAAAGGTAACAGTCCCTTTTTCCGGAAACGTCCATGCCGCCTGTTGCGTGAAATAGCCTGGCTAGTACAAACCCGGGCGGCGATCAAGCGTCTGTACCAGCAACATCAAGTAAGTTTCATTGGTATGGGTTACACAGAGTCCGGCTGTTCACAACAATCTGCCCGGGACAAATCCTATTTGCGGAACGGCTGACCGGTTCTGGAGACGACCCGCCCGAGAAAACCGGTTGCGCAGTTCCGGCTCAATCATGTAACGTATCCGAACCAACGACAATGGGGCGGAGATGGAACTTTTCTGGGTAGTGGGCGAGAGCAGCGGGGACCGGCATGCTGCGGGGTTGATGGAGGCGGTGGCGCAACGTCGTCCCGAGTGGCGGCACAGCGGGATGACCGGTGAAGAGATGAGGGCCGCCGGATGCGAGGCGGTGGCCGATATCGCGGAAGCCGCCCTTATGGGTCTCACCGAGGTCGTGCGCCATATCCCGCGCCTGCTGAAACTGCGCGACCGGCTGCTCGATGAAATCGAACGGCGCCGCCCCGGCCTGGTCATCCTCGTCGATTTCCCCGACTTCAACCTGAACCTGCTGAAGCAGATCCGCAAGCGCTTTGGACGTTCCATCCGAGTACTCTATTACGTCAGCCCGCAGGTCTGGGCCTGGCGACGAGGCCGGATCACCTTCATGGCGGACAATCTCGACGCCATGGCGGTGCTGTTCCCCTTCGAGCAGGAGCTGTACAGCGAACACGGGCTGGAGACGGTGTTCTTCGGGCATCCCATGGTCGGGGAGACGGCTCCCACGATGAACGTCAACGAGCTGCGCGACCAGTTCGAGATCCCGCCCGAACGCGAGGCGGTGGCGCTCATGCCCGGCAGCCGCAAGCAGGAGATCGAGCGTCACCTGCCGGTGATGCTGGAGACGGCGGAGCGTATCCGGGAGCGTCATCACGGGACACGGGCGTTGCTGGTGCGGGCCAACACCGTGGAACGCGAGCTGCTCGACAAGTACGTGGACAACCTGCCGTGGGTGCGTATCGTCGAGAGCGGCGCGTCCGACGCGCTTTCCGTCGCACGGGTCGGCCTCGTCAAGAGCGGCACCAGCACGGTGGAAGCCGCCCTCTCGGGAACCCCTTTCGCGGTCATGTACATTACCAGCGCCTCCACCTATGCCATGGGCCGTTTCCTGATCCGAGGCGTCAAGCATATCGCCATGGTCAACGTGCTGGCCGACCGGCGAGTGGTCCCGGAACGCATTCAGCGCCGCGCCACCCCGAAGCAGCTCACCGCCGACCTGTTGCGCATGTGGGAGGGGAAGACCCGCGCCAAGGTGAAACGCGGGCTGCGGGAAGTGGCGAAAGACCTGGGCGAGCCCGGCGCCACCGAACGGCTGGCGGAGTGGCTGGTGCAGCGGTTTGAATAGAACCACTCGCTTCTGGTGAATCGGTCCGCCAGTGCATCGCTATGATGGAGGGCAGCAGTGAAAGATGAGACCCTGTACCGTGTAAGCGAGATCCTGGGGCCGCCGTTGGTCGGGCTGATCGCTCGCACCGTGCGCATGCAGTATGTCGGCCTCGAGCACAAGCAGGCGGCAGAAGAAGCGGGCGGCTACCTGTTGGCGATGTTCCATGGCCGCATGTTCCTCCCGGTCTGGCATTTGCGCAAGAAGGGGTTCACGGCCCTCGTCTCGAGCAGTCGTGACGGTGAAGCGGTCACGCGCCTGGTGGCGAAACTGGGCCACGACACCGTGCGCGGCAGCAGCCACCGTGGCGCCAGCCGGGCGTTGAAGGGCATGGTCTCAGCCATCAAAAACGGCAATAACGGCGCGGTGATGGTGGACGGCCCCAAGGGACCGATCCACGACCCGAAAATCGGGACGATCGCCATCGCACGGCTGGCCGGAGTACCCATCCTGCCCTTGCTCGCCTCCGCCAATCCGCACAAACAATTCGGCTCCTGGGACCGTTTCCAGTTGCCGCTCCCCTTCAGCCGGGGCGTGATGCTGTATGGCCCGCCGCTGGTTATTCCGAAACGCGCCGACAAGGACGAGATGGAGCGGCTGCGTCTCGAACTGCAACGCCGGATGCTGGAGATGAAAGACAAGGCTGACCGGATCGTGATCAACCGGGAGGACTCATGAACGGTTGGGACTTTCTCGCTCCGTTTTCGCTGGGCTACGGCGCCGCCACATCGGTACGCAACTGGCTGTTTGACACCGGTCTGTGCAAAGTGAAGCGTTTTCCGGTTCCGGTGATCTCGGTGGGCAACCTTACGGCGGGCGGCACGGGCAAAACGCCGGTGACCATCGCGCTGGTCAAGGAGCTGCAGGCGCTCTATCCGGACGGTGTCATGGCGGTGGTGAGCCGCGGGTATGGCCGCAGCTCAAAGGGTGTGAAAGTGGTTGCGGACACACGGCATGTGGTGCTCGACGCTACCCGGGGCGGCGATGAACCGGTGCTGATCGCCCGGCGTCTGCCCGGAACGCCGGTGATCGTGGCGGAGAAGCGGGCGACGGGTGTGAAGCTGGCGCATGCCCTGTTCAAACCGCGTGTCGTGGTGCTGGATGACGCCTTTCAGCACCGCATGGTCGCACGGGATCTCGATGTGGTATTGCTGGACCCTTCGATTCCGAAATGGCATTGGCGCTGGCTGCCCTCGGGACGCTTGCGGGAGAGCCCGAACGGCTTGGAACGCGCCGGCTTGATCGTGCTTCGGGACAGGGTGGGGCCGGAGCGGTCGAGGGCGCTGATGAGGTGGCTTCGACGTTACACACAGGCCCCGGTGCTGCAAGGAATGCTGGCGCCGATGGATCTGCGCGAGCTCGGTGATGGTGTGAATGGGGAGACTGCGACGATCCCGTTATTGTCTTTGCTGGGACAACGTGTGGTGATGGGCAGCGGCATTGCTTCCCCCGGACGCTTTGAACGAACACTGGAAGAGCTGGGCGCGGATGTCGTGGGCCGGATTGACTGGTCCGATCACGCCACGGTCACGGAGATTCGAGTGGAGGGGCTCCTGGAGTTGGCGAGAAACAGGGAAGCCCAACGTGTAGTGATAACGGAGAAGGACGCGGTGAAATGGCCCAGTAGTCACCGGCGGTGCGATCCGCCGGTGACGGTGCTGCGGATGCAGTGGGCCTGGACGCGTGGGGAAGACCTGTTGAAACGCGCACTCGTCACATTGCAGGTGTAAACGGGGATTAGGGTTTGTTCCGGTGAATCCGGTAAACCTAGCATTCGCAATTTTTTACATGCTCCTCAGGGGCAAGTTGAGCTTGCGAGTGCGTCTTGCGGGAATTGCGCTGTCACGTTATCTTATGGTTTGGCTCGGACGTGAGGGCTCCCTGGGGTATGACGAGCCCGTCGGCCAGTGTGAGATGGGCCCATAGCTCAGTTGGTTAGAGCTGCCGACTCATAATCGGTAGGTCCCAGGTTCGAGTCCTGGTGGGCCCACCGTGGATACAGCTTGCGACGGGTGGAACAAAGCCCGTTTTGGAAACGTGAAGCTAACACCCTGCCGTGGCAGGGGAAGACGATTGGAACGATGCACAAACTGATGTCGGGTTTTCGAGGCAGAAAATGCCCTGTACAGACGAACCACCAGGTGATTGGTAGGAACAAGTGACCTTGAACGTGCTCAAACCCGACATGAGCGCGTTTTTTTTACCGTGTTGAAACGCAGTCAGCGAGGAGAGTGTAGGCATGCCGCCGGCAATTGATGTACACCAGGAACTGCAAATGGTCGCCCAGTTGCAGGATGTTGACAACAAGATTCAAGACCTTGAAGATGAAAAAGGCGACCTGCCCCGGCTGGTAAACCAGATGAACAAGAAGTACGACAAGCGGGAGGACATGACCCGCGAGTTGAATGACCGGGTGGCCGAGGTCCGCAAACAGAAACGAAACCTGGAAGGCCAGATTCAGCTTTCCAAGGCGAAGCTGAAGAAATACAAAGAACAGCTTTATTCTGTCACGACAAACCGTGAATACGACGCCATCACCCAGCAGATCGACACCAGCGAGAAAGAGATCGAAACCCAGGAAGCAGCCGAGCTGTCTTTACTGGAACAGGAAGAGATGCTGCTGAGCCAGATCGAAGAACTCAAGGGCGAAATGGGCAGCATCTCCAAGGATCTCGACGAGCGGAAGAAAGAGCTGGGCGACCAGGAAGAGGAGACCGAACAGGAAGAGCTGACGCTTCAGCATGAACGTGACAAGCTCGCGGTTCGGATCAAGAAGCCGATCCTGGCTCACTACGAGCGGATTCGCGAGGCCAAAGGAGTTGGCGCGGCTCGTCTGTTTAATGCCGCCTGCGGATCCTGTTTCGCGGTGGTTCCGCCACAGCGTCAGGCGGAGATTCGCAAGATGGACGACATCATCCTGTGCGAATCGTGCGGTGTGATCCTGCTCCCGGAAGCGGACGAAGAATAGCGGTCTGCTGGTCATTACGAAAACAACTGGTTTTTAAAAGTTTCGAGGCGGCCGGACGGTCGCCTTTCCGGCTTGGCCGGAAGGGAGGAAAGTCCGAACTCCGCAGAGCTGGATGCCGGTTAACCACCGGGCGCCGTGAGGCGACGGAAAGTGCAACAGAGAACAGACCGCCGATGGTCCCGATCCGTCGGGACACAGGCAAGGGTGAAACGGCGAGGTAAGAGCTCACCGCACGCGCTGGCAACAGCGGTGGCATGGTAAACCCCATCCGGAGCAAGGCCAAATAGGCGGGAAGGGGCTGCTCGTCCCGTCCGACCCGCGGGTAGGCCGCTTGAGGCGCGCTGCAAAGCGTCGCCCAGATCGATGACCGTCATCAGCCTGCCGGCTGATACAGAATTCGGCTTACAGGTCGCCTCGATACTCTTTCTTTTCGCCTGCCGGTTCGGAGGCGCCAAACTGCTCGCCCTATTGGTGGACAGGACTACAACCATGCTGATCCGTCACAACCACATACATTCACGAGGCCATGAACAAACGATGGGAGTTCGCTGGAGATGTTGATCCTGTCACCGTAGACAAGCTGGCCCGAGACCTCGACGTCCATCCTGTGATCGCACAAATCCTTGTGCGTCGCGAGATTACGGACGCCGATACCGCTCGCGCGTTTTTTCATCCCATGCAGGATGCATTGCACGATCCGATGCTCCTCGACGGGATGGATCAAGCCGCCAAGCGTATTGTCCGGGCCCTGTGGGACAAGGAAAGAATCTGCATTTACGGCGATTACGACGTAGACGGCGTTACGTCCGTCAGCTTACTCTATCTGTTCTTCCGCGAAATCGGCGGGGACGTCTGTTACCACATCCCCAATCGCCAGGAGGAGGGGTACGGCATTTCCGAGGCCGGCATTGATGCCGCCAAGGAAATGGGAGCGTCCCTGATTGTCACAGTCGACTGCGGCATCACCTCGATCTCAGAGGTGGAGTACGCCCAAGGCATCGGCCTGGACATGATCATCACCGATCATCACCAGGCCGGCGAGGGCATTCCCGATGCCGTGGCGGTGGTCAATCCGAAACTACCCGGCAGCCGGTATCCCTTCAGCGAACTCGCCGGGGTGGGCGTGGCTTACAAGCTCGCCCAGGGGGTGTGTACCGAGCTCGATCTCGCCGCCAACTACCTGGACCGCTTAATGGACCTGGTGGCGGTGGGCACCGCCGCGGATATCGTGCCGCTCGTCGACGAGAACCGTGTTTTCGTACGATACGGGCTCAACACGATCAACAACGAGCCGCATGTCGGCATTCGCGCCTTGATCGAGACCGCCAACCTGAGGTTCGGCAAGATTGACGTGGGGCAGATCATTTACGGCCTGGCGCCGCGCATCAACGCCGTCGGCCGGTTGGGCTCCGCCGAGCGAGCCGTCGAGTTGATGATCACATCCAATTCACAGCGCGCCCTGCATCTCGCCAGCGAGCTTGAATCGGACAACAAAGCCCGCAAGGAGATCGACACCCATACCCTCGACGAAGCCATCACGCAAGTCGAAGGCATGTTCGATCCAAACATCGACAAAGTGATCGTCGCCGCGCAGGATCAGTGGCACAGCGGGGTGATTGGCATCGTCGCCAGCCGTCTGATCGAACGCTACTACCGTCCTACGGTAATGATCTCCATCGAGGACGGTGTGGGGAAGGGGTCCGCCAGATCCATCCCCGGGTTCGATCTGTATGAATCACTGCGAGAGTGCAGCGACCTGCTGACCCAGTTCGGCGGGCATACCTATGCGGCGGGGTTGACCATCCCGGCGGAGAACATTCCCGAATTCCGCGCTCGTTTCAACGAGGTCGCCACGGGACGATTGACGGACGACGACCTGATTCCGAAGCTGAAGATTGACGCGGCGCTGGACATCAACAGCATCACTGCATCGCTGTTCGACCGGCTGAAACAGTTCGCGCCTTTCGGGCCGCACAACCCCCGCCCGGTGTTTGTCAGCTACAATGTGGCGCTGGCGGGCTATCCGCGCATCGTGGGCAACAACCACCTGAAGTTCCAGCTCCGGCGCAGCGGTACCATCATCGACTGCATCGGGTTCAACCTGGGCGACAGGATCAACCAGCTCGATCCCATGCGGCCGTTGAACCACGTGGTATACACCATCGAAGAGAACGAGTGGAACGGCCGCATCAGCATCCAGCTCCGGCTGAAGGATGTCAAGTGCGGGCCTGTCCCCGAACTGGGTGTGGGTGTGCAGGCATAAGCCGAAACCTTCACAGTAATAGTACGCCGCCTGCCTGGCGTTGCCGGCGAGGATCTCGAGGTGGTGGAATTTGCGGATCGGAAGCGGGTCGTTGCTCATCGGGCATCTCCCTGTCGTGGTGGTCTGTTTCCTATGGGTATGGCGAACCGGGCACGCCGCTCTTCGCAACTATTTCGACTCACGGGAGATGCCAACCTCTTGGTTTTCGGGGCGAGTGCAGGATTATTTCGCCAGCAGAGTTTTTTGACCATGGGGCGGTCGTTGAGCTTTGCCACCACGAATGACAGCCCGCCGGCGAACTGGCGGAATGATCCGTTAGCCAATTACTCCCAGATGGGTGAGCAGGATTCTGGCGCCGATCAGGATCAGCACGATCCCCGCTACGATCTCCAACTTGCCCGAGAGGCGGGTAGTGACAAATGCCGCGCCGCGCATGCTGATCGCCGTCATCAGAGTGGTGGTGACGCCGATAATGGTCACGGCCAGGGGTATGCCGACCGACGCATCCGGCAACGCCAGGCCCGCTCCCAGCGCGTCAATGCTAACCGCGGTGGACAGGCCGACCAAGCTCCAGCCGCGTGTGGCGTCGATTATCTCCGCCCGTTCCGTTTCGCCGTCACGAGTCACGATCATCCGAACGCCCAGGAACACCAGAACAATAAACACCAGCCAGTGATCCCACGGCCCGATCCAGCGCATCAGTATAGTTCCCGCCAACGCCCCCGCCAGCGGGAATAGCGCCTGGAACAGGCCGAAATGGAAGGAGATCCGAAAAAGCTGCCGTCCGCTTCGGTATTTCAATCCCAGCGCTCCGCCAACCGCTGTCGCATCCATTCCCAGCGCCAGCGCCAGGAGAGAGACTTCCAGCAACCCCATCAGGTATCCTGTGCTGCTTTTACCCTTCAGAATGGGTCCGTTTTCTCTGTGACTCAGAGCAAATCCCTGATGCGTGGGCGCTGAGCCTTTTACGTCAGGGATGATCTGTTTAATCCCAAATGGCATGATCATGATGATGTAGCGCAGTCCTAACCTACAGCAATCCACTGCATCTTGTTCTTCGCGGCTTTCTGGAACTCTTCCCGGAGTACAGGCCAGGATTTCAGCGTGACATCCTTGTTGATCAGTTCATCGGCGGCGTGACGAGCGCGGATCAGCAGCGTCTGGTCCTCGACGATATCGGCGAACCTCAGCTCCGGCATGCCGTGCTGACGTGTCCCGAACACATCGCCGCTGCCGCGCAACCGCAGGTCTTCCTCGGCGATCACGAAGCCGTCCAGTGTGTTGATCATCGTCTTCACCCGCGCCCGCGCCACTTCAGTCACCGGGGGATAACCCACAAGATAGCAACGGCTGTCGCGTCCGCCGCGTCCCACGCGCCCACGTAGCTGATGCAACTGCGCCAGGCCGAAGCGTTCGGTGTGTTCGATCACCATTTCGGTCGCTTCCGGCACGTCCATACCCACCTCGACCACAGTCGTCGAGACGAGCGCCGCTGCCTGCCCGGACGAGAACTTCTGCATCGCCGCCTCTTTTTCCTCCATCTTCATGCGGCCATGCAGCAGCTCCACGGGTAGACCTTTGAACGGTCCCTTCAGCAACTCCTCCCGGCCTTCCACCGCTGCCTGCAAATCCATCTTTTCCGACTCCGCCACGAGTGGAAAGATGACATAGGCCCGCCCGCCCTGTTCCAGGCGCCTGCGAATCTGCCGGTACATGTCGTCGCGCTGCGTGTCGCCGTTGACGGCATGGGTAGTGATGGTCCCACGCCCGGGCGGCATCTCGTCGAGACGGGATACCTCCAGGTCGCCATACATGGTCAGCGCCATGGAGCGGGGGATGGGGGTGGCGGTCATCACCAGGACATCCGGCTTCTTCTCCAGGCCCGGGTTCATCAAGCGTTGCCGTTGCGCCACGCCGAAACGGTGCTGCTCGTCGATTACGGTCAGTCCCAGCTTGGGCAGGATCACGCTCTCCTGGATGATGGCGTGAGTGCCGATGACGATGCAGGGTTCGCCCGCGTCGAGCCGGGGCAGGATATCTTTACGCTGGGCGGTCTTGGTCGATCCGGTCAGCAGGTGGACCGTCACACCCAGCCCCTCGAGGAACTTCTTGCTGGTCAGGTAATGCTGTTCGGCGAGGATTTCAGTGGGAACCATCAACGCCGCCTGGTAGCCGTTCTCCACGGCGATGCTCATGGCGACCAGGGCGACCACGGTTTTTCCCGAGCCCACATCGCCCTGCAAGAGGCGGCTCATGGGTTGGGGCGCGGTCATGTCGTTCCAGATCTCGCGCAGGACCTGCTTTTGCGCTTTGGTCAATTCAAAGGGCAGCTTTTTGTTGATCAGCTCGCGCGTGGTGTCGCCCACCGCCGGGAAGGAGATCCCGACCATCTTCTCTTTACGTTTGTACCGGGTGTAGCCCCACATGAGCTGGAGGAACACGAGCTCGTCGAACTTGAAGCGCTCCAGGCCCTTCTCGAGTTCCTGCCGGCTGCGCGGACGGTGGACGGCGCTTAGAGCTTCACGGATCGGCATCAGGTTGTACCGGTTCAGCAGCTCGTTGTCCCAGATTTCCGGCATGGAGGGGCCGAACTCGCCGACGATGCGCTCCATCAGTTTTCTCAGGCCACGGGTGTCCAGGCCGACCTTGTCGAATTCCTTGCCGCCGGGATAAAGCGCCACCCAACGTCCGCTGCCGGCTTTCAGGTCTTCCGCTTCCCCCTTGGCGAGGTAGGTGACCTCGGGGTGGGGGATCTGCAGGTCGAAGCCGAACTGGTTGACTTTCCCGGAGAAAGCGGCGGTGTAGCCGGGCGTGATCCATTTCTGGATCTGGTGGGCGCGCCGGAACCAGAGCAGCTTGATGCCGCCGCCGCTGCCGTCCTCGAGAATGGCTTCGTATCGCGATTTGCCCTTGCCCTTCACCATGCGGGCGTCAACGATGGTCCCGATCACGGTAATCTCGTGATCGGTCGGCCCCCTCAGGTCGCTTAGTTTGGTCGTGTGAGTGCGGTCCAGGTAGCGGCGCGGGAAATAGGTCAGCAAGTCGCGTAGCGTCTTCACGCCCGCCTTGTCAAACGCGACCGCTTTCTTGTCCCCGATCCCCCGGACGAACTGAACCGGCAATTCCAGTGGTGCGGCTTTTTTACTCACGCTGGTTGTACCTGTCTAGATGGTTAAGTGAAAAGAAGTAAAGAAAGTAAAGAAAGTGAAAAAAGACAGATATAGTGGTTCTTGCAAAGAATCGAACATACTAAGATTCTTAAGTACTTGCTTATTCTCGATCCCTTCGGGCCAACTGTATCAAAACGCACAACGAGTGTCATTCCAGCGGGCCATACTATATAAATATGCCAAACGAGTATCATTCCTGTGGGCAAACTCTATAAAAACGCCCAACGAGTGTCTTTTCTGCGAAGCAGTCTATCCCAGAATACGAGAGGAATCTCATTCCAGCGAAGGCTGGAATCCAGACATGTCTATATACTACACCATGTTAACTATGGAAACGCCCTCTTGAACACTACTCTGGTGCTGGATTGCTAACTTGTTATATTCTTGCACCTTGCCTGGATTCCAGCCTTCGCTGGAAT
>CAZYOC010000162.1:0-10342 GCA_964648415.1 uncultured bacterium
TCTGGATTCCAGCCTTCGCTGGAATGAGATCGGTTCCTATTGTGCAACAGCCTGTTTAGTTCCGGTTTTAAGGAGTTGGTTTCGATGGTGAACTTTGTAACCCGGCTGATCCGCAAACACAAGCCTTGTACGATTGTCTTCGTCTGCACCGCGAATCGTGCGCGCAGCCCATATGCCGTGTCGCGTCTGGAATTCATGCTCCTGAACAAGTGGTACTATAATGGCCGCGACCCACGGAAGGATCCGATCCCGTTTCAGATCGTCGGCGCCGGCATCCATACCACCAAGGGCTCCACTCCTCTGATGGAGATGAGGAAGGTGGCGTGGGAGCGCGGCCTGGATGTCAGCGACTTCATCGCCGCCCCGTTCAACATCCACATGGAACGGCGAGCCGACCTGGTCCTCACCATGGAAGACCGGCACACCAGAAAGGTGATCAAGAAGTTTCCCAAGGTGGAAGGCCGGATTCACCGTATCACCGACTACGAGCGCAACGGCAACCCCAATCCTCTCGGCGACATTCCCGATCCCACCATCGGCAGCGACCGGACGTTTCGTGAAATCGCCGATATCATTGACATTGAAGTGGCTCGCATTTTCCCGCATGTGCTGAAGCTCGTCGGCATGTAATTGTTGTCGACCTGTCCACCTCCTTGCATTCCGCCCCGGCTCTCCTCTTACTTTAAGGTATCGCCCTGATCCACACCCCGGCATCCGCACTCAGTGGTTTTCAAGATTGCTTTCTGGGAGTTCCGTATGTTCAGAACAAGCCTGACCTGTTTTCTGCTGCTGCTTCTGACCGCCAGCTTCTGCGCCGCCGGGGTCATCAGCCCCACACTCCAGCAGGAGCTTGCCAAAGCCGCCCCGGATCAACTTGTGCCCGTTTACCTCCTCATGACGCAACGCCCGGACATCCAACAAATCCGCTCACTGGTACGCAACCTGCCGCGCAACGACCGTAGCGAGGTGGTCTACGCCGAGCTGACCCGCCTGACCAACCGCAGCCAGTACAACCTGCTGACGTATTTGCAACGGGAACAGCAGCGGGGCCATGTCGCCGAGATCAAGCCCATTCGCATCTGCAACGGCATCGCGTTGAATGCGACGCCCGCCGTGCTACGCGCCATCGCGCAACGCGAAGACGTCTACCAGGTCAACGATAACAGCGTTCGCGAGCATCCCGTCCCCGTCGAGCAACCGCTTGACGAGCTGGACGAGATCGGCTGGAGCATCGAACATATCGGCGCGGTGGACGCCTGGCGTGACGGCTACACCGGCGAAGGAATCCTCATCGCCATTATCGACACCGGCGTCAACTGGGACCACGCCGATTTGGTCAACCACCTCTGGGACGGCGGCGAAGAATACCCCAACCACGGCTGGGATTTTTACGACAATGACGACGATCCCACGGATCTGAACGGTCACGGCACCAGCGCGGCGGGCATCCTGTGCGGCGACGGCAGCGCGGGAGACACCACCGGCGTCGCGCCCGGCGCCACCCTGATGGTGCTGCGAGTCCGTAACACGCTCGGCTCCGGCGTGGTCACCGACACCTGGCTGGCGCAGGACTTCGAGCTGGATCACGGCGTGGACGTGTCCAGCATGTCGCTGGGCTGGGGCAACCCGCCGCCGGAGGATCGCCCCGTCTGGCGCGACAACTACGATGTCCTGGAAGCGGCGGGCATCATCAGCGTGAAGTCCGCCGGCAACAACGGGCACGTGGATCCGCCGAATTCTATCTCGATTCCGGGAGGTGTCCCGTCACCCTGGCGGCATCCCTCGGAAGTCGAAGAAGGAACCCGGAGCGGGCTGGTCACGGTAGGCGCGACGGATCAGGAAGACGAAGTCACCGCGTTTTCCAGCCGCGGGCCAAGTACCTGGGGTGGCGTCGAACCCTATGACGACTATCCCTTCGCCCCGCCGGAGCAAGTCGGCCTGATCAAGCCGGATGTCACCGCGCCGGGGGTCAACGGCCTCACCATCTCATTGAACGACGACAACGGGTACGCAGGCTTCGGCATGACCTCCATGGCCTGCCCCCACGGCGCCGGATCGTTCGCGTTGCTGCTTTCAAAGAATCCAGATCTCACCCCGGTGGAGATGGATTCTCTGCTGGAGCTGTTTGCGGTAGACCTGGGCGCCCAGGGTAAGGACAACGAGTACGGCGCGGGACGGATTGATGTGATCGCCGCGCTCGACGCCATCCCGGTTCCCATGGGAACGCTCTCGGGAACCATCCTCGACGCCAACACCGGCGAGGGCATGGCAGGTGTACGGGTGGAGATGGTCGAACGCCCCCGGCGGCACGCCTACACCGATTCCCTCGGCCACTACGAGTTCGAGGTGCAGACCGGGACGTATACCGTGCGCGCCGTGATCCCGCCGCTGCCGGAGCAGTTCTATGAGGATGTCGTCATTACCGAAGGCGAAACCACTACGCAGGACGGGGAGATCGAGGGAGCGCTTCTGCCAATTGAGGTGCCTGGCTTCAGCGTGGATTTTCATACCGCAAACGAGTTTGAAGATGATTTTCTGGATCTCACCAATACAGGCGCCTCCACGCTACATGTAGAGCTCTACGTGGAAGCCGCCGAGGAAGATACGATTCCCCTGCTGGATACGTTGCGATGTGTGCCTCTGGATCTTGGACAGGATCAGCTGCGTGGCATCACCTCACTGCCCAACAACGAAATACTACTTGCCGCCGGGTATTCCGACTCAACGGACAAAGTGTACATCTGCAACGATACGGGATATGTATATCAACATGATCAGATTCTTCAGCCTGAAGACACGGTCTGGACTTTGGGGTGGCGTGATCTGGCGCATGCGTGTCACGAATACCATCAGGTTCAATTCTATGCCTTATACTCAGGTGGGATTTACGAATATGACCGGTACACCGGCCCCGTAGAGGACTATCCCCTGGAGTATGCTCTACGCGCCATCAGCGGGGTTCACTCGCCGGAGCGTCCACACTGGCGCTGGGATGATTATTGGCGAGACTACTGGGCGGTACGCGAGGATAACGGCGTCATCTACGGATTCGACAGTGCGGGGGATTCTGTTGGCTATCCGACGAATCTCTACATTGACGGCCTGGCGTGGTTTTGGGGAGATCCGGATGGCTACCCTCTGTACATGGTCGGTTCGCAAATCGACAGCGTCAGCAACAGGCTGTACAAGATGAATCCGGGAAGCGGCGACATTGTTGAGGTTGGCGAGTTGCCGTTGCCGGCTGAGTCGTACAACGTGGTGGACCTGACCGAACTGCGTCGTTCCGAAGACGACCCCTGCCGTTTCATTCTGGCGGGTATCGCCAACAGCCCCGAGGATTCCGTCGGCTACCTGCTGCACTGGAACCTTGGAAGATGGTACCCGTGGGTGGAGGCCGATCCGGTCAGCCTGACGATCGAACCGGAGCAGACTGAAACCGTCGACATCTGGTTTTACGCCTATGATCTTCTTCGTGACATGGATCATGCCGGTCAGCTCCGTCTGGAGCACAACACCCTGGTGGGGGAGACCATCCTCCCGATCACGCTTTCCAATGAATATGCTGTCGATGAAGACGATGCGGGGGAAGCATCACTGCCCACCGAATTCTCCCTCGACGCGCCCTGGCCGAACCCGTTCAACCCCGTCACGCGCATCGGCTTCGCCCTGCCGCACAGTGCGCCGATTACGGTGTCTGTGTACGACGTGCTGGGGCGTCTGGTAACTGTCCTCGCGGAGGGACGCAACGACGCGGGCCGCCACACAGTCACCTTCGAGGCCGCCCCCGGCATGGCCAGCGGGATGTATTTCGTACGGCTGGAGACAGAGAACGGTGGTGTTTGGACCCGGAAGATGGTCTTGTTGAAGTGAAAAAGGTAAAATAAAAGTGAACCCAACGATGCTGTGACGTCTGGCTCGGGACTGCCGGGGGCGATGCCATTCCTGCTTTCCAGACGGTTGCAGGACGGTGTTGGCTTTCACCCCTGCACACCGCCGGCTCGGAAAAGACCCCCACTCTCATCCCCGCGCGGAAACTAGAAGCCTGGCCGGAAAGTATGATTCAGACATTTCTACAGGAGTAGTCGGTTCTCATTGCTGAATCGCGCGCGACGGAAGTGTTTCATAAACAGCGTGATGGCGCTGGAGCGTTCGTTGTATGAGAACCGGGATTTGGTCGGTATTTCGCAAAAAGTGGGTTTCCGGCCAGGCTTCTAGTGGTCCATGAAGGTTCGTCCTCGTAGCGCGAACTTTGTTCAGTGCGGCCGCCTACCTCTACTATTCTCTCTTAACTGTTTATTTCCATTATATTGGAAGGTGATATATGAGGCTCGCCTGAGCCTTTCTGTTCAGCTCTTTACCCCAACCGGGAAATAGCGCCATGGATTTTTCACAAAATTTTCAAAACGCTTGCTCTTCCGAAATTCCTTCGGGTAGTTTAATACAGTTGACAGAAAACAGACTTGCACGATCGCGAGGACTGGATGAATACTCGAATTCGAGCTACTCTACTTGCCCTACTCCTCCTTGTGTGTGCACTCCCTGGGGTGCTTCACGCCCAATGGTCAGAAGAAGACGGTGGTGTATTGCTCGCCGCAGGATTACAGTGGTTTCACATGGCGCCCGATACATCAAACGGTGTCTGGGTGGGCTTCGAGATGAGTACGAATCCACCGATCACCTATGTACAACACGTGGATGAGGATGGGATTCCCCTCATAGCGGATGGTGGTATGACGATCGTACCGGACACTATCTCGACTCATTTCATGGGCATGGTTGCCACATCGGATGGCGGTGTTGTCGTCTTGTTCCGGACGAATGAGATTGATCAGAGCCAGTACTTCAACATCTACGCGCAATGCATCTCAGCCGATGGTGAGCGGTTGTGGGGGGAAACAGGAGTTCCTGTCGTCATTAGTGCTGAAGACAAGGATCGACCTTCGCATCCGTATTACCTGATTTGCTCGGATGGCTCTGATGGATTATGGGGCTTGTATACGACTGACCTGGCGCACATCTGGGTTTGTGGCGTCAATGGCGATGGAACATCCAAGCTGGACGATGAATTGGAAATCACCTTTAATGTTGGGTCTCTACCCCAAGCAATGGAGGTTTGTCCTGACAGTGCCGGTGGTGTTTTTGTAATCTGGTCGCAATTTGGCACAACATTCTATCAGCATGTTTTTGAGGATGGCACAACAGAATTTGAGCTGTACAATCTTTGCTCAGACATTTCGAGTCCAAGCGCCGGTCGTTACTGGATGTCATCACCCGATGGTGAGGGAGGTTTCTACCTGACATGCGGAAGTGCCCTGGATCTTCAACATGTGACGGCAGAAGGCACTCGACCCTGGGGTGATCAAGGAATAGTAATCCCAGGAATTGGCTACGCGAATCCAAGTCATCCCATGGTCATGGATGACGGCAGCGTTGCATATTGCACTCCCCAAAGACATCGTCGAACGGTCATGTTCCGTGCCCACGAAAATGGTGATCCCTACTTTGATGATACATCGTACATCATGTCAACGGATTCGATCCCTGATGATGAAGACAATGCATTTGCCTATGATGTTCCCGCTACCATCGTTCCAGATGGTGAGGGAGGCATGTATTTCTTCTTCCGCTCACTTTGGCATGGTGGCGGATTTCTGTATGGCGGAATCGGGATTCAACGGGTTCAGGATGACGGAACTTGTCTTTGGGGTCGTATGGATCAGGGGCCGGTTGTGGTGTTTCAACCCTATACCCTGATTGCCAAAGCAGCGTTGAATGATGAGGATCACTCAGTAATCTTCGCGGTACTGAATGGCAGTACCTACCGCTGGTTGCATCTTTACAAGGTTCTTCCCGACGGCCGTATTGCCGGGAGGGATACAAATGTAGACGAACCTGATCGTAGCTATCTACCGAATACACCATTGATACATGCCTATCCAAACCCATTTAATTCATCGGTGCGTTGCGAGGTCAGTCTACCCGTTTCTGGAGAATATTCACTTCGAATTTATTCAATCCTTGGGCAATTAATTGATAACAATACCTTTTTCCAAAGCGCTGGAAAATACAGTTTTAGCTGGCATCCTGAACAATCCCTTAGCTCCGGTATATATAACCTCATTCTATATAAACATTCGCAAATTCTGGCTAGTGATAAGTTGATTCTGGTTCGCTGATTCTTGCTATATTCTTTAACTGACTAGCGATGGGGAGGCCATCATGAGTATCCAGTCTTCTAAACTGACAGTATGCTCTGCACTAGTTCTTCTGTTTGTTTCTGCTTCTCTTGCGTCCGATTGGAATGATGCGCCTATTGGCTGGCGTCTGGGGTGTTGTTCTTCAGGTTCGAGGATGGTAAAAGCAGCATGGTAAGGATAGATAGTCATTTTTGAAAAGTAGTCTTCAAAGGATTCAATTTCTTGCTGGGAGTTTCCTATGGGATGCACGACGATACGGCATAGTCACCTCCACATTATTCTCGCCTTCTTCCTTTTCCTGGTGGGCGCCGCCGCCCCTCTCCATGCGCAGTGGTCCTCCGAAGATGGTGGTGTATTGCTCGCCGCAGGATTACAGTGGTTTCACATGGCGCCCGATACATCAAACGGTGTCTGGGTGGGCTTCGAGATGAGTACGAATCCACCGATCACCTATGTACAACACGTGGATGAGGATGGGATTCCCCTCATAGCGGATGGTGGTATGACGATCGTACCGGACACTATCTCGACTCATTTCATGGGCATGGTTGCCACATCGGATGGCGGTGTTGTCGTCTTGTTCCGGACGAATGAGATTGATCAGAGCCAGTACTTCAACATCTACGCGCAATGCATCTCAGCCGATGGTGAGCGGTTGTGGGGGGAAACAGGAGTTCCTGTCGTCATTAGTGCTGAAGACAAGGATCGACCTTCGCATCCGTATTACCTGATTTGCTCGGATGGCTCTGATGGATTATGGGGCTTGTATACGACTGACCTGGCGCACATCTGGGTTTGTGGCGTCAATGGCGATGGAACATCCAAGCTGGACGATGAATTGGAAATCACCTTTAATGTTGGGTCTCTACCCCAAGCAATGGAGGTTTGTCCTGACAGTGCCGGTGGTGTTTTTGTAATCTGGTCGCAATTTGGCACAACATTCTATCAGCATGTTTTTGAGGATGGCACAACAGAATTTGAGCTGTACAATCTTTGCTCAGACATTTCGAGTCCAAGCGCCGGTCGTTACTGGATGTCATCACCCGATGGTGAGGGAGGTTTCTACCTGACATGCGGAAGTGCCCTGGATCTTCAACATGTGACGGCAGAAGGCACTCGACCCTGGGGTGATCAAGGAATAGTAATCCCAGGAATTGGCTACGCGAATCCAAGTCATCCCATGGTCATGGATGACGGCAGCGTTGCATATTGCACTCCCCAAAGACATCGTCGAACGGTCATGTTCCGTGCCCACGAAAATGGTGATCCCTACTTTGATGATACATCGTACATCATGTCAACGGATTCGATCCCTGATGATGAAGACAATGCATTTGCCTATGATGTTCCCGCTACCATCGTTCCAGATGGTGAGGGAGGCATGTATTTCTTCTTCCGCTCACTTTGGCATGGTGGCGGATTTCTGTATGGCGGAATCGGGATTCAACGGGTTCAGGATGACGGAACTTGTCTTTGGGGTCGTATGGATCAGGGGCCGGTTGTGGTGTTTCAACCCTATACCCTGATTGCCAAAGCAGCGTTGAATGATGAGGATCACTCAGTAATCTTCGCGGTACTGAATGGCAGTACCTACCGCTGGTTGCATCTTTACAAGGTTCTTCCCGACGGCCGTATTGCCGGGAGGGATACAAATGTAGACGAACCTGATCGTAGCTATCTACCGAATACACCATTGATACATGCCTATCCAAACCCATTTAATTCATCGGTGCGTTGCGAGGTCAGTCTACCCGTTTCTGGAGAATATTCACTTCGAATTTATTCAATCCTTGGGCAATTAATTGATAACAATACCTTTTTCCAAAGCGCTGGAAAATACAGTTTTAGCTGGCATCCTGAACAATCCCTTAGCTCCGGTATATATAACCTCATTCTATATAAACATTCGCAAATTCTGGCTAGTGATAAGTTGATTCTGGTTCGCTGATTCTTGCTATATTCTTTAACTGACTAGCGATGGGGAGGCCATCATGAGTATCCAGTCTTCTAAACTGACAGTATGCTCTGCACTAGTTCTTCTGTTTGTTTCTGCTTCTCTTGCGTCCGATTGGAATGATGCGCCTATTGGCTGGCGTCTGGGGTGTTGTTCTTCAGGTTCGAGGATGGTAAAAGCAGCATGGTAAGGATAGATAGTCATTTTTGAAAAGTAGTCTTCAAAGGATTCAATTTCTTGCTGGGAGTTTCCTATGGGATGCACGACGATACGGCATAGTCACCTCCACATTATTCTCGCCTTCTTCCTTTTCCTGACAGGCGCTGGTGCCCCTCTCCACGCGCAGTGGTCCTCCGAAGATGGCGGCCTCTTTCTGGCAAGGTTTGTCAATAATCGCCACCATATTCTTCCTGATGGCGAAGACGGCGCGTGGGTCGCATTTGGCATGCATTCCGGGTACACGGCACATACCTATCTGCAGCGAATCGACGGTGATGGCTACCGGTTGTTCGGCGACAGCCTCGGCCTGGTCATTGGACCGGCAGACACGAACAACATCAACCGCAACAAGTACCTTGGTTTGCTTGCGGCAGAAGATGACGCTGTCTGGGTCACGTATATCAATGACACGGTTGACCCGGACGCGGGATTCAGCGTGTACGCACAGAAAGTGAATCTGGACGGCACATTCGTGTTCGACAGCACAGGTGTGTTGGTGGTGGATGAACCAATGTCCCAACAGCTTCCTTCCACATACAATCCCCTTATCTGCAGCGACGGCGCGGGCGGTTTCTGGCAGTTATACCGTGAAGACGACCATGTGAATGGGCGCCTGGCTGTTGCCGGTCTGAACGCAAATGGCACACAGAAGGTGGAAGAAGGGGTACAGCTATCCGAACAGTACTTTGGTGATTTGCTTCAATCGGGGATCTGCAAAGATGGCCTGGGCGGGGCCTGGATTGTCTGGGAGAGCTATGAGCTCAGTTACACCATGTGCCAGCATATCAATGCGGAGGGAGAACGTCAATTCGATGAACCTTTTGAAGCTATCTTGCTACAGCCAGGAAGAAACTATGCCCGGTATTCCTGCATCCCTGACGGTGCTGGTGGCTTTTATTTGTGTTTTGGAGGGAGTAGCGTAGTTTTTCAACATATATCACCCGATGGAAGCTTACTGTGGGGGATTTACGGGATGGAGACGACGATCGTTTATGGAACTGTTTCACCAAGCGAATTCTTACCTATGCTGAACGGCTCACTTGTGGTTACCACTGTACGTGCACCCTATTCCGCCAACCTGATACGGATGCACCGCAATGGTGAGGCGTATTATGACAGCCTCGAAATCCCTGTTGAGGACACCTACAACGACCAGGTTAGGTATACCACTGCGACGACCTCTGTCAGTTGTACGGATGGAGATGGAGGGATCTATGGCTTTTATGGTTGGGCTAGATATGTTGGTGATGGTGATTACAGTGGGGGGATGCGTGTTCACAGGATCAATGACACAGGAAATTTGATCTGGGGCACAGACACTGTTGAAGTATCTATGGGGCAAGGCGGCCGCTTTTTCCCGAAATGTGTCCCGTGCCCGGAATCGAATGCTGTCATTCTGTCCATCGGAAAAGGGTGGGGCTATGAGCTCTGGTTGTATAAGATCCTGAGCGATGGACGTGTGGCGGGGCGAGACACAGGCATTCATGAACAAGAAGACCGTTCCTCCCACCCGTACGACTTTCGTATCCTGAACGCCTGGCCCAATCCTTTCAACGCTACTACGAACATTGAAGTGGCTCTTCCCGCCACAGAGACATATCGATTCCGGATCTATGATCTTTCAGGGCGAGTCATCTTCGCCCGGAAGGAGACTCTTACGCCTGGAACACATACATGGAGTTGGACTCCAGCCTCTGCTACCGCCAGTGGATACTATTTCGCTCAGGTGCTGGGACAAAAAGAAACTACAGCAACCAAATCGATTGTCTACATAAAATGATACCCAAAGCGGTTTGCCTTTCGAGCACTATGCCAAGGGACTGTTACCTTTTCAAATCATGCCAAAAGCATACAGACTTGAACCTATTTCCAAAAAGATAACTGTACCCCTTTCCCCTGCATTCAATAGGTATCTGAAGTAGTTTGGCGCCGCTCTCCTCCCTCAGAAAATTGGTACAGCTACCTTTTCCGC
>CAZYOC010000163.1:0-100 GCA_964648415.1 uncultured bacterium
ACGATGCACAGGCTCTTTACACCCTTGACTGTTTACATAGCAGAATTACTATATAAACATATCTGGATTCCTGCTTCCGCAGGAATGACACTCGTTGTCG
>CAZYOC010000163.1:200-10311 GCA_964648415.1 uncultured bacterium
ACTCTGATACTGGCTGCTTGCAGGGGATGAGACTCGTTGTCGATTCTGATACTGGCTGCTTGCAGGAATGACATCATGGGACATTTCATTCGAGAATTGCTATATAAACATGCCTGGATTCCTGCTTTCGCAGGAATGACACTCGTTGTCGACTCTGATACTGGCTGCTTGCAGGGGATGAGACTCGTTGTCGATTCTGATACTGGTTGCCTGCGGGGGATGACACTCGTTGTCGACTCTGATACTGTATGTTCCGCAGGAATGAAACCTGGCGGGTTTTTTGTCGGCATTCTCAGCGCGTTTGCTCCTCTTCCCGCAGTTCGCTACTTCTTGATCACCGCATGGCGATCCTCAGCCTTGCGCTTTGTCCCAGTTCTGTTGTAACCAGGAGGCGACCGCTTTCTGGTTGTAGGGCCGTTTATTGGTATCAATGTATTCCGAAATGCCGAGCAATCCGACGCGCTTAAACGAGGCCTTCAGCTGAGCGAAGAGGTTCTTGTCTTTCCAGACTACAACAATGCGCTGCACGCCCTTTTTCTGGAGCTTTTTTAGACCGACTTCGATTGAAGCCCACACGCCTTTCTGCGCCTGGCTCATCTCGCTGATGTTGAGAATCAGCCAGTTGACCTTCCCGACCTTGACCACCTTGTCAAGCCAGGCGTTCGCCATGTCGATCCGGACAATGCCGCTGAAGGTGACAAACGCACCGTTGGCCTGCGTCCAGAGACGCGCTTCTGATGCGGGTCGTTTTCCTGAAATCGGTTGGAGCATGGTCTTTCCTGTGCTGAAATGCCTGCCTCAACAAAGTATCACAAAGTGGTGAAACAGGGCAACTGTGATTCCCAATGTCAGCCTGTTTAGAGGGCTTGCGTAGCGTGTCGCTGGAACGTGGCGAGCAGTTGTTCCAGCACCACCGGGTCGACGTTCGCGTGATCGAAATAGGCGGCAAAGGGGATCGTGGTGCGGTCCGTTTCGAGGTAGCGTTGGCCGAAATAGAAGATGGGCCGGCCGGTGCGGGCGATGGACTGGTGCGGCCGCAAGGAGGTAAACCGAAGCCCCGGCAGATTGCCGATGAAGACCGCGACACGCCAGATCTCTTCGGGCAGCGCCTGAAAGGTGGACGCGCCGGCCTTCCGTACCGTGTTGACCCGTTCTCGATACCGTTTTGCGAATGCGGGCCAATCCATGTGCAAGGCATTCTCGATGAGCATCTCCCCGAACCGTTCCCGTTGTCCGGTGGCGATGGGGATGAACAGCGGCAGGTTGTTGAACCGATACCAGCGCCCGTCCAGCCTGCGCCAGCAGAAACAGTCGATGTCACGTACGGCGCGCGCCAACGCCCAGGTCAGGCGGGCGGTGAAGGAGCCGTGACGAGCGATCTCCGGGTGCATCCGATATACAGCGAGCGCCTCACTGATGTCCACTTGCAGCGTCATGTCGATGTTGGGATCGAGGATGTGGTCGGGGTCGGGAAAGAAATCCAGCGCCCACTGTTCATACGACGACAACGAACGGCGATCCAACAGTTCACCGTCGAACGCCGCCAGCAGTTGCTCCAGGGATGGTTCTTGCTTCAGAGTCATGCGCACAATATACAACGGGGTGATTATCGAGGCGACCGGCGGGATTGCTTGCCGGGCCTCGCGGGGAATCGTATACTGAAGGACACATCCTGAACGGTGAGAATGCGATGCTTGATTCAAGTTATATTGACCGGATCAAACCTGACGGCGAGGCGAAAGTGCTGGCCCTGGCGGGCGGAGGCGCGCGGGGTCTGGCCCATATCGGCGTGATCAAGGCGCTGGCGCGTCACGGCTGGCGCCCCGACCTGATTACCGGCGTCAGCATGGGCGCCATTGTCGGCGGTATCTTCGCGCTGCACAACTCCGTGGACAAGCTGGAAGAAGCGACCCACATGTTCGTGGAGGACATTTTGCAGCGCCGAATCGGTCTGCGCCGACTGATGGAAAAAGAGCACCACATCAACATGAACTGGGAGCTCGGCGAGGCTTTCCTGCGTCTGGTCACCTTCGCGTGGGCGACGCGTAACCGTGGCCTGGTCAGTGAGCGAACCATGGTCAGGTTGCTGCAGGAGTTCTTCGAGGACAAGACGTTCGCGGATCTCCAGATCCCATTTCTCTGCCTTGCTACCGATCTGTACAGCGGTGAACCCAAGGTGCTGGATGAGGGGCCTTTGGCGGTGGCGACCGCAGCCTCCTCCGCACTCCCGGGCATCTTCGAGCCTGTAGAAATCAAGGACTGGCTGCTTGTGGACGGCGGGATCACTGCAAACGTTCCGGCGCCGCGGCGTGATTCCCGACGCCGTCACTGGGTGGTGGCGGTCAACGTCTTGCCCAGTGAAACACAGACCCGCGAAGTCAGGAACAGCCTGGATGTGGTGATCCGCACCAATAGGATTATTGATGTCCGCACCAACCGTGAGTATCTGGAATGGGCGGACGATGTGATTGAACCTGATGTGCGCACCTTCAGCATGTTCGATTTTGACGAGATCGCTACCTTGATTGAAAAAGGGGAGCAGGCGGCGGAAGCATACATAGAAACAAGACGCCGTGAGGATGATTTCCAGCAGAAATCCCACTCACGGCTGCGTGATTTCTTCAAGCGGCGAAGCGACCAGGACCAGGACCAGGCCCGGTGAAGCAACCGTTACAACAGCGACTTGTGAAGGCCCTGGCGGGGCTGGCGGCGTTCGCCCTGGTGTTCGGACTGCTTGCCTACGGACCGATTCCCAAAGGCAAGCTGGGGCTTGTTATCCGGAACAACCAGGCGAAAGGTATCGACGCGACCCCGCTGTTGTATACCGAGCTGGATAACTACGACCAGCTTGAAGCTTCGCTGCGCCGCGAAATGTGGCGCGCGGAGGAGAGGAGGCAGTTCAAACAGCGCAGCGCCGCTTCGATCAGGCAGGACTCATCCGATACAGCAGCAGCTTCGCAGGCTATTCCGGTTCGTCTCGATAAACCCGGCGCCCCTGGAGAAGCGGAACAGAGCTCCGGAGGCGCGCCGTGACCGCAGCCGAGAAGCACCCACCCTCCGCCAGGTCGAGAACCCGCCATGAATGGTTCCTGTTTGTCTTCCTGCTGCTCTGGCTGGCCTTCATACAATTTGAACAGTGGCCGGTGCTGGTAAACAACGGTTTCGACAACCGTGACTGCGCCATCTACACCTACTGCGGACACCTGATCACCCAGGGCGAGGTGGTTTACAAGGATTTCTGGGACCAGAAACCGCCGGTAATCTATTTCCTGAACGCGCTGGCGTTGACTCTTTCGGGAGGAGGCCTCTGGGGGCCATGGGTGCTGGCGCTGCTAACCCTCTGGTTATCGCTCTTTCTGGCGTACAAAGCTTTGAAACTATGGGCGGGCTCGCGCGCCGCCATGATCGGGATGGTGGTGTTCAGCGCTTCGCTGCCGGGAGTGTATGCCGGCGGCAATATTACCGAATCGTATGCGTTGCCTCTCCAGTGGGCGCTGGTGTGGCTGGTGCTGCTCTGGCGGGATCAAGGCAAACCGGGCGACTTGTTGTTCGGTCTGTTGCTGGGGGTGTTTGGCGCGCTCTGCATGATGCTGCGCCAGAACCTGATTGATACGCCGGTCGCGGTTGCTATCACGGTTTATGTCACTCTGATCCTGGAGCAGCGGTGGCTTCCTTTGCTGAAGGTAATCGCAGGCAAAGCTCTTGGCGTGAGTGCGGTGCTGCTTTCGATCCTGGGCTACCTGGCGGCCAACGACGCGCTGACGGAGTTCTGGGAAGCGGCATTCGTATACAATTTTGGCTTCAAGACCTCCGGGCCGTTGCTTCAGAAACTTTTCGGGCACCTGCCCATGTTCGACTATGTTCCCGCCATCGGCCTGACGTTCCTGGGCTACGGTTTGCTGCTGTATACTGAACTCAAACGCGGCGGCTATCGTCGAGAACAGTTTCAAAAGCGCGAAGCGAACAGCGCCCTTCGAGTCCCCTTCCGGCGTCTGCTGCTGGTCATCTGGTTGCCGGTCGCGCTGGGATTCGCGACAGTTTCCGGGCAGGCGTTTAACCATTACTATATGACATTACTGCCGGTCGTCACCATTCTGGTTGCGGTGGTGACGGTTCGGCTGCTTGAGACCGGGATGGGGCTGTCCCCGGCCTGGCGAAAGGTCTGGATCGGACTGGCCATTGCGGTGGTATTGCTCACTGTGGTCAAGCATCACCGGAAGATTGTACGGAATCTGCATAATGATCGAGTACGGCAGATCGAAGCGACTGCGGCATTGATTCAGGAAGCGACGGATCCCGGGGACGCAGTGTTTGTCTGGGGCGTGATGGCCGATGTCTATCTGAAGAGCGAGCGTCCTCACGCCAGCCGCTATACCATCATCTATCCGTTGCTCGCACCCGGCTACGCCGGACCGGAGCAGGTGAGCGAATTGATCGAAGATCTGAACCGGAGCAAACCGCCCCTGATCATCGCAACGTCGCCGAGCAACAAGAGTATCCCCCCCCTGGGCGCTTGGAATCCGCAGGCGCAGACCTGGAATGGAACGATACCCGCCGCACTCGAGCCGTGGTATGACTATGTCGAACGTGAGTATGAAAAGGCGGGCACGGTTGGTGAATGGGGGTGGATCGTGTACCGGAGACGATCCGCTGAATAGAGAAAAAAAGGCCCTTTCGGGCCTTGAAAAAGCAGAACTGTGCATCGAGAGCATCAATACTGGATATTGTGCCGCCATTCGGCGTCTTCCAGCCAGCGCTCCGGCCGTTCCATCAGCACCATCATGTTGTCAACGATCTCGAAGTGCTTGCGTTCTTCGTCGGCAATCTTCAGCATCACTTCCTGCTGCTGTTTGCCCTTGACATTTTCCGCCTGTTCCCGGTAGAACTCTTCGCTTTTCAGCTCGATCTCCTTGGCGGTTTCGTACTGATCCCTGGTCTGGTCGCCGAAGTCAACCTTTCCGCCGCCTTCCTCCATCTCTTCGAAGACGTTTTTCAGGTTCTTCAGAAACGGTGTTTCGGGCAGGTCGGTGCGTCCCTCTTTCATGCCTTTGAACGTCTTGTAATGCTTCACTTCTTCGTCCGCCAGCATAGTGAAGATCGCCTGCAAACCCTTGTCGTTGGTCTGTTCGGCCATCTTGCGATAAAAGGCTTCCCCGTCCTGCTCCATCTTCATGCTGTAATCAAAAACGTTCATCCGTCACTCCCGGAAGTTTGGTTCGTTTGGCGTTTCCTTACATCGAATGTAGGCGCGGCGGTGAGGGGAGTCAAGTCGCTAAAATCGCTCCACCTCGCCCTGGAAGCCCGAGAAAAAGGATCGAAGCATAACAATACACTTGCGGTTCGTGGGGCGGGGCCGCATATTTGCATGGGTTACTGGCACGGTTCTCGATGAGAACACACAATCGTTGTGGGAGCCGGGGGGCGACATGCATGACCGCAGAACCACATCTGCCATCTCAGCTCTGGTGGTATTCCTGTTTATGGCAATTGTGGCAGGCCTGATCGGGTTGGGTTACGCCCAGCACCATCCCATGATGACGATAAGCGGCTACGCCATTGGCGGCCTGGTGTTCGGTCTGTTCTTCCTGGTGCGTTTGATTAATCTGTTCCGCCGGGAATACGACGCCCCGCCCTACGATGACGATCTCGCGGAGGCCGGAATCATGCACGAGATGCGTTATGACGATTCCGGATCCTGCAATGAGGGTGAGGATTAACCCAATGGACGGTGGGCAAGAATCCTACAAATCATCAATGTAGGTCAACCGCGCGAAGATGTCGGCTGAGAAATCCATCAGGAAAGGCTTGTTCAGACGCTGTTGGTGCTTGTCGTACAGTAGTAGCACTTCCGGTTGATGCAGTTTCTGAGGATTCACCTTGGCGACCACGCCTCGGTAATCAACGATTCCCATATTCGTCGCCCGTTCCACCTTCACATTAGTACCTACCGGGAAGACATTGATGATGGAGACGGCTTCCTTGACGACTGCCGGGTGAAACCAGCTCCCCGACAGCTTGATCAATCGTCCCACCGCCTCAATGGGTGGCATCGGTTCTCGCTCCACTCTGCCATTGACCAGGTTATCAAAATGATTAGCCACCGCAATGATATCGGCAAAACGGAAGATCGTTCCGCGGCTTTTGCGGTTCTCGTGTGGAGGTTCGGGATCGCCGGGGATGCCGTCGGGAAAACCGCTGCCATCGAACCGCTCGTGATGCTGCTGAATACCGACCACGGTAGAGGGATCAATCTGACGGTCATCCAGCAGGATATCGCCGCCCAGTGTCGGGTGGAGGCGATATTCCTTCTCCTGCTCTTCGGTGCGATCCGCGGGATGGATCTTGTCGGCGTCGTTCTCCAGCATGGTCTTGCCGATGTCGTGCAGCATTGCGGCCTGAGCCAGTTTGTTCAGCTCGGTCACGCCATAGTAAAGCCGCATGCCGATCATGGCGCTCATCATGGCCACATCGAAGGCGTGATTGAAGCCCGAGCCGGTCGCCTGCATGGATGTCGGATAATAGAAACGCACACTGTTGTTGGTCAGGCTGTCCAGCAAGCCTTCCGAAGCGCGGCGCATGAGCATGGTGTGACCACTACTCTTGCGTAGCGACTTCATCATGTGGCTGGTTTTCTTTTTACCTCTGTCCTGTTTGTCCCGCTTAACCGCTTCGCTGGTGTACTCGTCAAAAGCCTCGTAAACAGATTTCTTCTCCTTGATATCAACCAAGTCGTCGACAACAATATCTTCCGTGCCGGACTCATTCACATAGACGTACTTGTAATCCATGGACTTCAGTTTGGATATATAGGAGCCGCTCAGCTCAAGCCCCTGGCCAAGCAGCAAGCGGAAATTCCGGTCGTACACGGGACGCGCGAGGACCATCCCAGGTCGAAGCATATGTGTGCCGCACTGTCTCACTGTCGAACTCCCTGAACAATCCTTGGACTTTTCTTGAGTTTTCGTTCTTTTCGTGTTTTACAATACAATTAACAATGCAGATTTCAAAGCCTTCTCCGATGCATCGTTCTCGGGGAGGTCTCAATATTTGCAGTTTCAATGTGTTGGATTTCAGCTATTCACCAGGCATACTAATCGTGGAATCTTTGAAAGTACTGGAATCCTGTTTGATTGCAGCCGGCTGGGAGCTTTCCCGAGGCAGTGCGCTGTAGTCGAGTTCGGAGCCTCGCATGCTGTGTGGAATCAGGTAGACGGCGAACATGATCACGGCTGCCCCCAGCGCCCACCAGCGCGCGCGGCCCGGGCGGTCGCGGTCCCTCAGGAACCAGAGCACAGGCAGCCAGGCCAGGAACGCCACGAGAGTCTTGTTGTCGGTCAGATCCTCCCCGAACGGCCAGCCGGTCCAGTAGGCGTCAAAGGCGTGTTTCTGTACGATTGGGCCCAGGATCAACCCGCCAATGGAAAGGAAGATGAAGGTGAGCCAGACCTTTGTTTTCAGTGCTTCCCCCGCCAGCGCAGCCAGCAACACACGCGAGGCGAGCAACATGGCGGTAAACATAAACAGGATATGCGGGATCAACACGCCCGCCGGTACGGCTCCCTTGAAACGCGCGACAGCAGGTTCATCCGGAATGACGCGCTGTTCGCCGTTTTTCTCCAGCAGAACCTGGTACTCCACCTTCCCGGCGGCGGGTTGCGCAGGAATCGCGGCTTGCAGGGCGCCATCGGTATAGGTCATCGGTATCGCGGAGATCGCGTCTTCCGTTTTATAGCGCTTCCACAAGACCGTACCGTGGACGCCCGGATCGTTAGTGTCAATGTGGACAGGCATGTCTTCATGGGTTTCATGGCTGCGCAGCAGTTTGCAGGTGAATTCTGTTTCCTGCAGCTGAACTTCGCTACGAACAGGATAAGTCGGGCCGGTGCGGCGCTGATAGATAACCGAAGCCAGGGTCAGCAGGACTGCCAGCACCCACAAAAGCGGGCTGCGCCATCGGGACATGACTGCTCTCCATGCGTTTCACAGTTCCATGTAGCTTAGTATTTTTCCGGGAGCCGGGCAAGCCGCACCGGTAATCGGAGTGGGGTCTCGTGAGGAAGAGACGTTCAGGAAAGTGAAACACTCCGAGTATAGAAGTATCAAAAGGTTAACCCCATTGCTCGTGACTCAATGATTGTTCTTTCCCCTTGCCTCCGTCAGGCAGTAAGTCTATATTTCCTGCTTACTCACTCTTATTGAGTGCAGCGCAAACCGAAACGCTTTTGATACGAGGGATACCAAGCATGGCCGTCATGGCGGAAATGCGGAAGCGCATGACCATCATTATGATTTTGCTGGTTGTGGCTTTCCTGATTACGATCATCTTCAGCTGGGGTATGGGCGGGTTTAAAGGGAAGTATGAACCCGGCGTGATCGGCAAGGTCAATGGGGTCAAGATTACCCAGGAAGAATACCGCAACGCCCGCGACAGCCGGATGGAATACGAACGCCAGCAGGCCGGTGATCAGGAGCTGTCCCCCAACCAGATCACGCAGATCCACAACGAGGTCTGGGATGGCCTGATCAACGAAATCCTGTTCGAGCAGTACCGTGAAAAGGCGGGCCTGAAAATGTCGCCGGGCGAGCTCAGTTTCGCCGTACTCAATTATCCACTGCCGTCTGTGCGTAACACGTTCACCAACGAAGAAACCGGACAGTTCGATTCCACCCAATACCGCCAGTTCCTCCGGGATCCCCGTTATGAACAGCAGGTGATTTACCTGGAGCAGGAAACCCGCAACCAGCTTTTGCAGCAGAAGATCCTGCAGCGGATTTCCGCCGGGGTGCATATTTCCGAGCAGCAGGCCAAGCAGCAGTTTATTCGTGAGAACACTCGCGCTGAAGCATCGTACATCCTGATTGATTACCGCGACATGGAGGTGGACAGTTCGGCGGTGACAGATACCGAACTGCGGCAGGCCTACCAGCAGCAGAAAGAGGACTTCTTCGAGGAGGAAACCCGGACGGTTCAATACGTACTGTTCGAGGACAAGGCGTCGACCGAGGACACCGTGTACGCTCGCGAAGACATTAAACGTGTCATGGAACGGTTGATGGCTGGCGGCTCCTTTGAGAATCTGGCCGCCGAGTACAGCATGGACCCGGGCAACGCTGACAAGGGCGGCGAGCTGGGTTGGTTCGGTGAGGGCCGGATGGTGGAAGAGTTCTGGCGCGCCGCCAGCACCGCTGAAATCGGTGAAATCGTCGGGCCGGTGCAAACACAGTTCGGCTACCACATCATTCGAGTAGATTCCACACGCGGCAGCGGTGAGGATTACGAGGTCTGGGCCCGGCATATCCTGATCAAGATCGAACGCAGCTCGCAGACCCGCAGCGATATTCGCGGGGAGGCCGAGGGCTTCCGTGACGAGGCCGACGAGACCAGCTTCCAACAGGCCGCCCAGATTTACAATGTCGACATTGACACGCTGGAAGGGCTTACCGAAAGTGGGATGATTCCCAGGTTTGGCCGGAATCAGGCGGTGACGGAATTCCTGTTTAACCGTCCCAAAGGGGAAGTCAGTCCAGTCTACTTTTTCCGTCGTAGCGGGTTTGTGGTGATGCGGGTGATCGACGTGACGCCCGAACATTATCGCCCCTTCGAGGAGACGCGCCCCACGCTGCAAAAAGACCTGATGAAGGAGAAGGGCCTGGAACTGGCCCGGCAGCGAGCGACGGAAGTATATGCGAAGGTGCAGGAAACGGGCAGCCTGGAAGCGGCCGCGGCGGCGACCGGCCTGGAAGTGAAGAAGACCCGGAAAGCGTTTACCGTTGAGGATTTCGTCACCGGTGTGGGGCGGGATTTCGCCTTCACCACCGCAGCTTTCGAGCTGGAACAGGGTGAGATTTCCGAGCCGGCGACTGGCAAAAAAGGGTCGTACATCATTCGCCTGGACAAGAAGACACCGGCCAACCTCTCGCGCTGGGAGCGGATGAAGGACCAGAAGATGGCCGAGATGGTGCGGGAGCTGCAGAACAACCTGTTCCAGTCCTGGATCGACGAGGCGCGGGAACGCGCCAAGATCGAAGACTACCGTTACATGTATTTTACGGAGTACTAGTGGATCGTTTCACGTGCTATGAGCGATATCTGCCCCGGGCAGCTTGTTGT
>CAZYOC010000164.1:0-10269 GCA_964648415.1 uncultured bacterium
GATTCGGCCCATATTTATCAACCACTTACGTCGACAATTGCGAAAGTTGGGTTAATAGCGGATCAGCAGAAAAAGGCTCCTCGAGATGGCGCCGTGCAACAATGCAATTGAATGAGACGAGTTTTGCACAAAATGGAGTCAAAAAAAGAACCGGGCTCCAGCGAGCACGGTTCTTCTATACACTAACATTCCTGAAGGCTGTGTTGGTTCTTAATCCAGCTCGTCCAACTGCGGCTTCACAATGCGGTTGTAGCAATCGGGGCAGACACCGTGGGAGAAGTCCACATCCGTCTTGTCGTGTATGTATTCTTCAATCTCAACCCAATGGGCGTGGTCATGCTCCTTCTCATCCTTGCGGATTTTCTTGCAGTAGGAGCAGACCGGCAGCAAGCCCTCGAGCTGCTTGACTTCGGACTGGAGTTTAAGAATACGCTGGGCGACCTCGAGGCGCGCTTCCAGGATGGCCTCGTCGAAGGGCTTGTTGATGAAGTCGTCCGCCCCGGCGTTCAACCCCCGCAGGTAGCTGTCCTTGCCTTCGAGGGCCGTCAGCACAATGATGTAGGTGTACTTTTCGGTGTTGGCGGCGCGGATTTTCTTGCAGAGCTCATAGCCGTCCATGTTGGGCATCATCACGTCGGAAATGACGATCGGGAAATGCTCAAGCTGGTAGCGTTCCCACGCCTGCCGGCCGTCCTCAAGCGACACGACCTCGTGGCCCAGTTCTGTCAGCCACTCCTTGAGGATGCTCCGCATCAGCAGGTCGTCGTCACAGGTTAGAATACGCATGGTTCCCCTCGTTGTTGCCTGCTCAGAATATAATCGCTTACGCAGAGCATACCTACACCGTGCTCGAAATCCTCTACCCGAAGAGGAACAGCCCGCCGGTCAGCACCGCGATAATGGCGATCGCGACTCCTGTCAGGGCCTCGCCCGCAATGAAGCCGCTCGCCACCGGGATGGTGTACATCTCGTTGGTCTTGGGCGCGACCTTGCCCAGCAATAGCGCGATCATGGCGCCGATGAACATGGACAGCGAATACTGCGCCGGGACAATCATGGCGATACCCATGGCGGCCGGTGAAGGCAGCCACACCCAATGGCGGCTCCTGGGATACAGCTTCTCCAGAAACGCGATGGCGACACCAAACAGCGAACCGAGCACCAGCGCGAGAACCGCCGACTTGGGCAGCGTGTCGATGCCCTGGCTGAGCAGCCTGGCCACCCCGGCCCAGACTACCGCCGACGGCGCTGGAAGCGCGGCCGTACCCAACGCCGTCCGGTCCGGCACCATGATGTAGAACACCGGCACCACGGCGATCGAGCTGAAGATGCCGATCATCTGCGCGATGAACTGCAGGCGCGCCTTCGCGCCGATCAGGTGGCCCACCTTGAGCTGGTTGCACATGTCGCCGGCGGAGGTGGCCGCGCCCGCGGTCACGCTCGCCGTCATCAGGTTGGTCCTGATGCTGCCCGGGTGCAGTGCGCCGAAAGTAAGCTGCGTCACCTTCCCCATCGCCCCGATGGGAATGATGCCCGTCTCCGCAGAAGCTCGCACCGCCACCATCGCCAGGAAGAAACTCATAATCACTGCGATGACGCCCATCCACATGGGGATCGAGAAGATCCAGGCCATGGCGAAAATCGCAAGAATGCCGAAGAAGATGAACCCGATAACGAACCAGCCCATGGGGATCTCGATGCCCGCCAGCGGATCGCCACTGGCACTCCCCGGGGGCGTGTTCTTGTCCTTTTTCTCGAACAGCCCTTTGAACGTATGGGCGATGGTCTTGTACTGGAAGGCAAAGGCCAGCAGGCCGGCCATCACCATCATGCCCACCGCGGGCCACATGGTCCAGGCGACGATGTTCCGGTAGCCGCCCACCGCTCGTATGCTGGTCCCGTGAGTCGCATCCGGCAGGAACCCCAGTTGCAGCGCGGCCGGCATGTCGCCCTTGGGATACAGCGCCACGATCCCGGCGGCGGTGGCTTTCTGGTTGATCACAAACGCGCCCTCGCCCGCCAGGTCCTTCCGGGCGGCGTCGATACTTGCGCCCAGCTTGTCCGCCAGTTGGTCGTCGGGAGTCACCAGCGAAAGCTTCGCCTCCCAACCGGTAAGGTCCGGGGCGGTCACTTTCAGACGTTGCGCCTTTTTCACTAACGGATCCACCTTGGAGATCGGCAGGAACGGAATCATCCGGACCGGGTCCTCGCCCACCTGGACCCCGATCTCTTCGCTGGTGAAGTTCAGCGCCATGGGCAGCGAGTTCTCGCTGTCGTGGCTCAGGTCCTGCGATTCCGTCAACGCGCCCCTCAGTCCTTCTTCCAAAAGCAGACGGTTCAACTTCACCAACTGCTGCCCGCTCAAGTCCTTCGCCGTGCTGGTGTCCAGCAGGGCCTGCCGGGTTTCCAGCAGCAGCGTGGTCTCGTGGCTGCGGGTGTTCCCGGGGAACAGAGATTCCTCGTACAACCCCTGCATGAACAGGGTTTCGCTGAGGTCACGAGCGATCAACCGGGTCAGGGAATCGCCCGGGGGATGGTTCTCGTCGAACAACGCCAGCTCGGCGAGGGTTTGCCGGCTGAGCCTGGAGTGCAGTTTCTTCGCCAATGGAGTGCGCACGTCCTTCAGCATCGCCGCCAGCTCCATGGGCCGGGCGATGTGCGACGGGTGAATCAACAGGCCGTTGAGGTCGGCCAGCAGGTGGTCCATGTCCCGGTAGGTCATATTCCGCGGCCAGGTCTTGCTGACACGCAGGGTTTCGCTGCCGTCCTGCAATTCGGGACCGTGGATCGCTTCTTCAGTCTCAAACGCCAGCATGTTGCCGGCGGGAACCGTCATGGGAAAGTCGAGGATCGTCTGACTGGTCAGGACCGGTGGATCGTGGCTGATCTCTTTCTTGTGGATCATCCAGGGGCCCAGCACGGCGAAGTTCAGGATCATGCCGACCAGCATGGTCAAGCCGATTCGCGGGCCGATGAACGCGCCGATCCCGACGAACAGCAGGCTGGTGTCCAGGCCGAGGGTGAGCTTGGTCATCCCGATTTGGCCGATACGAATGGCGTTGGTGGTAACCAGCGCCGTCATCACGCCCACATGGACCAGCACCTGGTCGATCACTCCCACCAGCGCAGCGGCGAACAGGGACATCGCCTTCTTCATCGCGCCCGCGCCCTGGGAGTAGATGCTCTTGAGCGTTTCCGCCGTGGGGATCGCCGCCGGGAAGGGCAGCTCGCCGGAGTTGACCACTTGCCGCTTGATGGGCACCGCGACGATCATCCCCAGCAGCAGGGTGACTTGCAGGAAGATGCCGAGCTGCCACCATTTGATGGTGAAGTTCGGGTCGAGCATCATCATGGCGGGAATGGAGGAGACGAGCCCGGCGGAGACGATGTAGCTGGGCGTGACCGCCTCGGTCATGATGATGTTGTTCTCGAGCATGTGCAGCGGCCGTTTGGTCAAACGGATCGCTTCGATGCCCTTCCAGATAGCAAAGGCCAGGATCACCGAGGTGACTTCCACCCCGATCCCCCAGCCCGATTTGAGGCCGACATACAGGTTCGCCAGCGCCATGATCCAGCCCAGCAGCAGGCCGGTGATCACAGCTCGCAGGGTCAATTGCGGGATATTTCCCTGGTATACCTCTTTGACCCATAACCGGTCTTTTTCGATCTGGCTCAGGTTCTCCCGGTCCTGCTCCACACCTGCCGGTGTCTCACCCATGAGCTCTCCCTGGCTACAGTTCTTTCACCATGCCGCATGTCGAATGCAAATCTATGGAACAGATCAAATCCCTTGCCTTAAAAATACTGCTGCTTTTCGCCCGTAAAGATGCCTACCTGGAAAGAAATGTATTTTTGATTCGTTTCAATACCGAATACACCTTTACAGCTTTTAATAATACTATTATTAAGTGAATCATTTTTTGTTTTAATTGTCTTATCAGGGGGAACCCTAATTTTCGCTTCAATTCAAGGTCTTGAATATAGTTTACAATATCTGGATACTCATTATTCAGCTTTGTCCTTTTACGAGAGTCCGGTTGTTTCCTGTAAAGAGCACGAACTTCCTCATTTCCATATATCAGCGAACAATGCGCTTTTGCCATCAGGTTTGTTACACTTAGCAGCGTAAAATAGTAAACATGAGCATTTTGTAAATTTCTTAAAAAGTCACCTTTGTAAATGATTGTTAGATTTTTGATCCCAGGCACTCGAATATAGATCTGGCCATTATCGTTAAGGTGTTTCATGGCCTTTGATACTTGGGTCAAAGGATCTGTCATGTGCTGGATGACATGCGAGTAGATGATTAAATCGAATGTCTGGTCGGTTTCCAGTACATCGATTGTACCCTCTACGAGGTTCAGTCCGAAGTTGTCTCGTCCATAACGTACATACTCACCGCCGAGATCCAGCCCGCAGGTTATGGCGCCTTTCTCTCTAAAATAATGCAGCACCGCGCCAGCGCCACAACCGATATCAAGTACGCGCATACCCGTGTAGTCAACAGGCCCAAGCGCTTCCCTGAGAAAGACGTCTATACGGTTCCCACGGTTATACTCTTGCTGGAAATAGGTGGACGTCGGTTTCGGCGCGCCAACATAAAGCTGACGGTATTCCTCGCGAAAAAACTGGTCATAGGCGTCCTGGCGCATGCGAGGATTGAGCTGAACGAGGCCGCATTTCCTACAGACCACTACGGATAATGTGAAACCGTAACGATCCTTTTCTGCCAGCGGCTCAAACGTGGTACTGTTGCAGACTATACAGGGGGCCGTCTCCAGCTCATAGACGCCGTTCCGAATCTTCTGTTCTACCTGAAGCTTCGTTTGGATCTGCAAGTCATTGAGGGAGAGAAGAGGTTTCCCACTCGAACGATAGCGCTTCCCCAACATGAAGACCCCTCCCTGGTGGACTACGTCTTGTACCAACCGCTGGAATCGCTTCACAAGCAGTCGTCCCTTGTGATTCTACTGCCGCTTCTTATAGAAAGTTGTCGCCTTACTGCTTTCGCGTTCGCTGTGCTCTTCCGGTATGAACGCCGTCATCGCCCGCAGTTTGTCCACTGTTTCGCGTGTCACTTCCAATGCGTAGTCGATGTCCTCTTCCGTGTTCAACCGACTCAACGTGAATCGGATCGACCCGTGGGCTTCTTCGTGAAACAAGCCGATGGAGGTGAGGACGTGCGACGGCACCAGGGAACGTGATGAGCAGGCCGACCCCGACGAGACCATCACGCCCTTCATGTTCATCATCATCAGGATGGCTTCGCCCTCGATGTAGCGGAAGGTGACATTGACGTTTCCCGGCAAGCGGTTCGGACCGACATCGGGGCCGTTCCAACGGACATGAGAAATCGCCAGCAAGCCCTCCTTGAGTTTACGGCTCAGCGCGTCCACCTTTTCCATCTCGGCGTTCATGTCCTTGAGCGACAGCTCCGCAGCCTTGGCGAAGCCGACAATCCCGGGTACGTTCTCCGTGCCCGGTCTTACGCCCTGTTCCTGTGGCGCGCCCTCGAAAAAGCGGCGGATCTTCAGCCCCTTGCGGACATACAACGCGCCGATACCCTTGGGACCGTGAGTCTTGTGGGCGTTGAAACTGGCCATGTCCACCGGCAGTTCACTCAGGTTGAACGACATCTTGCCCAGGGTCTGCACCATGTCGCTGTGGAAGGGAACGTCCTTTTCACGGCAGATCGCGCCCAGCTCCTGCAGGTTCTGCACCACGCCGATCTCGTTGTTGCTGTGAATGATGCTGACCAGCAGGGTATCCTCTCGGATGGCTTCGCGCAGACTGTCGGGATCGACGAAACCTTCTTCGTCCACCTTCAGCTCGGTCAGCTCCACCCAACCGGACTTTTGCCAGCGCTTGACCACGTTGAGCACAGAGGCGTGCTCGATGGGCGAGACGATGACATGCTTCTTCTCTGGACGCTGCATCCGGAGGCCGTTGAGCGCCAGGTTATTGGCTTCGGTGGCGCCGCTGGTGAAGTAGATTTCAGCGGGTTTGCAGCCCAGGGATTCGGCCAGCGAGGCCCGGGCGGCGTCCATCGTCTCTTCCGCCTCCAGGCCCAACTGGTGCAGCGATGCAGGGTTGCCGAACTTTTCGGTGTAGTAGGGCAGCATCTCGTCGGCGACCTCTTTGAACATGGGAGTCGAGTCGCCGTTGTCGAGGTATACGTTACGGGTATTGTTACTCATGGTATGCAATCACTCAAGGTTTGTTGGTTGTTGTGCTCGTAACCCTTGACGGGTGAACCCGTTAAGGTAGCACATGCGGGAGGGGTTTCCAATTGCCGGGCGAGACGGTAGCGACCAACCGCGAGACGTTTCAGTATGGCCATTATCGCAATGCTGATGGTTATGCCGTACCACAACAACAAACTGCCCCGCTAAATGCTTCTATCCACATTAATATTGTATCGCTCGTGTGATGGTCGCCTTGAAGAAGGGACGATACCGCTCGGTTCCGAAATGCCAACCGACCGTCAAAGAAGAAGGAATCGTGAACCCGTTGAACGTCGTATCCGCCTCCAGGGTTCCTCCGAATGGAATCAGCTCGTATGTTTTCCCATCGTTGACATTCCCCCAGCGCGGCGCGACCACCTCGATCACACGCCCGGTTGCATCGAGGGTCATCGTCACTTCCTGGCGGAAATCGAGGCGCTGGACGCTGAACCGGATGGTGTGGTCATCGGGCGCCTCCCATTGAATCGTGTCGTCCAGCAGCAGCCCGGCCGGGTTCCACATGTATTCTTCGATAGCCCGTCCCCAGGCGCTACGCACCAGGTCCGGGGAGGCGGATTCACGTACCATGGGAATCAACCGGTGCAGCCAGAAAGCCACCAGGCTGTCGTCATCCTTCAACGTGTCCGCACCACGCAGGGTCATAAATCCCGACCCCACCGTCGCCTCCCAGACGAAGCCGGCCCCCGGGGCGAGCACCTGGCGCGCTTGCATGGGCAGCCAGCGGTCGCCCTCGGATGAAGCGTTGAACTGCCCGTTCATCTCCAGCTCAACCCGACGAGTCAGTCGCGTCCCCGGTGCGATGGCATGACGGAAATACCTTCGCACCGGTTCCGGAAGCGACGCCGTCAAACCCTCGTGAAAAGTCTCCTTACCGCCCCGGATCGCGGCGAGTTCCGCCCGGGTACGTTGCACCATCAGCCGGTCATCCCGCCACTTCAAATAATATCGTCCCGCCAGCGCGCCCAACGCACCCGTGGATAACAGTGTTGCTGTTGTCTTGAATCGCATTTCGCCTCCAGAGTCCTTCTGAACAGACAAGGTACAACTTCTGCTCAGAGTACGAAAATGAAGCGAGACCGCTCTCCCGTGCCTGGAGAATCCGGAAAATTGCTGCAGAGTCAGACAACCAAAACAATACTTGCGGGAAAGACGAGGTCGCACACGACGCCAACCCGAAGCTGCAATCCTGGGACGGGTACGTGGATTGGCATCCTTTATCAACAACGAGTGTCATTCCCTGGAAGGAACCATGTGCATAGAGCGGCGCCTCAGCGCCGTGAAAAAGGCTGCATCTGAACCGGCGCCGGAACGTCGCGACAGCAGGTGCGCATTCTGTTCACACAAGGTGTGCATGCCGCCGCGTATCCTTCCGCCTTCCAATCTGCCGCACTGTAGCTGCGCCCCTGTGACTCTCTTTGTTTACCCTAACACGCAAGCCATATATAATAATAGATTTACAACCAGATTCTCGAGAACTCTCACCCGCTTGTAATCGACAGTGCACCTTCAGGGTGTTCGTATTGGAGCGATCCTTGCAAAGAAGTGTGACCAGAAACACTTCGGCGTTGTGAAGGGGGTCACACGCACAGGGGGGTATTATGAAAGCACGATTGCGCAGTTTCTGCATCGTCAGTCTGATTTTAATTCTGTCCGGCGGAGCTTTTGGCGAGGCTATTATGATTCCGCAGACACCCGGCTATCCCAGCGATCTCATTCCACTCCGGCGTATCCACGCCGACATTACCATCCAGGACCAGGTGGTCCTCACCACAGTGGATCAGAAATTCGACGCCTGGTGGAACGGCGGCGACATCGACGTGTTCTACGCCTATCCGGTCCCGGAGCAGGCCAGTGTTACAGGCTTCGGGCGCTGGATCGACGGCAGCGTTTATTACTATCCCCTGGTCCCGGAAGAACAGCAGCAGCCCGGCGACAACGGAGGTGACAACTTCCCGGACATTATGGAGTATCTCCAGCCCAACCCGTTCTTCGCGCCGTTGCAGGACCTGCCCAACACCTTCCTTGACATGCGGCTGGAATACGCGCAGCTCATGGCCTACGATTTCGGCGAATACGTATTTACCTATCCGCTGAATTCGCCGTTCCTGGCGGGCAGCATCGACTCGATTATCGTGGATATTTCCATCACCTCACAGCGCACCATTTCCGGCATTATTGTCGAGAACTATGACATGGAGATCCTCAATCAAGACGACAATTCAGCCAGCCTGCTGTTCACCGATGTCACCACCATTCCGGACGAGGACATGGTCATCCGGGTGATGGTGGATCCGGGCGACACCGGGATGTGGGTGATGCCTCATTGCGAGGATCCCGATTCCAACGGCCATTTCCTGGCGGTGCTGGAGCCGGGGGTGGTGGAGCCGGATCACGTCTTCCAGAAATATTTCACCTTCGTGCTGGATGTGTCCGGCAGCATGGTGGGCAACAAACTGGAAGAGGCCAAAGAGGCCGCCGAATACTGCGTCTCACACCTCGATGAAGACGATTACCTCAACATCATCACGTTCGCCTACAGCGTCAGCTCATGGCAACCGGACCCGGTGCCTGCGACGGCGTCGAATATCAACCAGGCGATCTCGTACATCAACTCACGGACCGCCGGCGGGGGGACCAACCTCAACGCGGGCATGATGGAAGCCCTCGCCCAGGCGACCGATACCACCGCCGCCAACCAGATCCTGCTGCTGTCCGACGGCCAACCGACCGCGGGTGTCACCAGTCTGCCGCAGATCCTCGACAACATCGAGGAAGCCAACGAGAGCGACGCCTCCATCTTCACCATCGGGGTGGGACTGTCCAACGGCCAGTATGCGTCAAACCTCGACTTCCTGCGAATGATCGGCTACGAGAATCACGGTCTGTCGCTGTTCATCGACGAGAATGACCCGAACATCTCCGAGCAGATCGAGGTCTTCTTCACCCGGTTCTCGCAGCCGGCCATGATCGATATTCATGTGAGCTATGGTGAGATCGGCGTGTACGACTACTACCCGCCGGAGCCCTACACCATTTTCGTCGGCGCGCAGACCCTGGTGGCGGGGCGCTATGAACCGGGCGGAGAGGCTTATTGCACACTGACCGGGCAGGTTGTGGGCGAACAGGTGGAACTGACGTACGGGCCCTTCGACTTCTCCGAGAACGCCAACGATTACCTCTTCGTACCCCGCATGTGGGCCAAAGCCAAGATCGACTACTGGCTGGCCTGGATGGCGGTCAACGGCGAGGACCAGGAAATCATCGACATGATCATCGAGCTGTCGTTGCGGTACGGCATCCTGACGCCGTACACCTCCTACGACACGCCGGTGGAAGAGGGCCGCATTCCGGTGCAGGCCGTCCTGGAACGCGGGGCGGTCAAGCTGAGCTGGCGTGTGCCTGTCGTGCCCGATGACGCTGTCTTCGTGGTGTATCGCAGCGACAACGGCGGCCGGACTTTCCTCCGCCTGACCGACCGCCCCATCACCGTGCAAACCTATACTGACCGGCAGGCGGTCGCGGGTGAAACGTATGTCTACCGCATTGAGATGATCAGCGAGGAGACGGGCGTTGTTGCGGGCGATGTACGGATTACGGTCCCCTTGCGCGGCCGCGATGATACCCGGTTCAGCCTGTACCCGAACCCGTTTAACGCCGAAGCGCGGGTAAGCTTCATGCTGGACGCCCCGGCGGATGTACGGGTGGAACTGTACAACGTGCTGGGCCGGAAAGTCGCCACGCTGATGCAGGGTCACGCGCAGGTCGGCGCGCACCTGCTGCGGATCGACGGCAACGACTTCGCCAGCGGAACCTACTTCATGCACCTGAATGTCCAGCCTCACGACGGGCAACCGATGACACGCATCGAGAGACTGGTGATTACGAAGTAAAACGCAGATACCGATTCTGGAATGTCTCATTGAATTAACGGGGAGGGTTCCCGAGTGTGGGTGTCCTGTAGCGGACCTCCAACGGATCTTCAACGCATTTCAGGGTTATAGTCTATAAAAACAACGACATAATG
>CAZYOC010000165.1:0-10251 GCA_964648415.1 uncultured bacterium
CGAAAGGTAGTTCACACCCATACTCTTTTTCCACCAACTCCTGGGACGCGACCCACCGAACGTCGAACCTGAACGCGTTAAATGTACGGCTTACAACACTTTTTTGCAATGAACCTCGATGCTGGCTATAGACTTTTGCAATGAGCGCGCCAAGGCGAACTGAACCTTGACCTGCTTTTCACGTGTCATCGTTTGTCCTGGTTGCCCGGCTTGCGCGGAGACGATCGAGGATTATGAACCGGAAGTAACGCTTTTGTGGGAGAAGAAGCGCGACGTCAAGATCGAGATCGTTTGCCTCAGCTGCGGCTATGGAGTTGAATTCGGCTATGGTGACCCGGAAGGCGAAGGAAACATCTATCCTGTCGAGAGCAACGACTTCGACCCACGGGGTCTGTGGCTGGCCGAACAGTACCGTGACAAGTGGGTAGCACGTGGGCGGTGCCCACCAGCGTGATCGCGGGAGAGGAAAAAGGGCAGGCACGTATGAGTTGTCAGAGTCAACACAGAGTCAACAACCCGTGTTCACGAGTAGGCAAAGATGGTGTCAGATTGTGGCGATGTGTGAAAGCTTAAAGGTTTGTAAATTTAGGCGTATACGGGCCATTTCCCCAGTTAGCGGAATACCCCTTATGCGACTGGGGGTCAGGGGGGCGCTGGTTCAAATCCAGTCGCTCCGACACTGTTTTTCTAAGGGGTTACGGCAGACGGTCGTAACCCCTTCCTTCGTTGCGTACATCATATATTATTATATTATAGGGCCTGTTGCATGAACCCTATATCCAGATCATCTGCGAAATCTCCTTGGTTATTATCAAACAGTAGCAGTTTTATAACATTAGATTTAAGAATATTATACAACTAATCCCTCTTCCTTTATTTCGTTGTATTACTTCTCAAAAAACACCGGAAGTTCGATTCGTGCAGGCCCTATAGGGCCTGTTGCACGAATTCTGATGTCTCTCATTCCAGCCTTCGCTGGAATGAGATTCCTCTCGCATTCTGCAACAGTCTGTTCTGCAGGAATGACATGATGGGAAAGGTTATCAGGACATCAATATTATCCATCTTTTTTCACTTTTTTCACTTTCTTTACCTTTTTCACTTCAAGAGCACCATCTTCTCCACCCGTTCCATCTCTCCCGGCACACGCACCCTCAGGAAATACACCCCGCTGGCGTTGTGCGAGCCGTCGAAGGTCAGGCGGTGATGGCCGGCGGCATGAATACCCCGGGCCAGCACCGCCACCTCGCGCCCCAGCAGGTCGTAGACGCGCACCTCCAGCTCCGCAGCACGCGGCAACGCCACCTCCGCCGTGATCACCGGGTTGAACGGGTTCGGGTAAAGCGCCGTCAGAGCGAATTTTTGCGGTAGATCGATCTCCCGGTCCGCAACACCCGAGTAAGTGGGAACCGAGAACCGGAAGGGCCAGTCGCAGGCGAGGGTGTCCGTCTCGTTGGCGGCGAGTACTTTCCAGGTCACCGTCAACGGTTCCTCCCATTCCCGGCGGCCCATCCTGCGGTGGAGATCGAGCGTGGTTGCAGCCGTATCCAGACCGCTCACCGCGAGCGTGGTATCCCAGACGTCGCCTTCCTGCACCGTGATGCTGAGAGCAAACTCACGGTTTTCCGGAAAACCCATGTCTTCCCACACGAACGGCAGGTGAAAGAGGGTGTCCTGGTCCAGAGTGTCGCCATTTGTTGGTGAGAGCAGCCGGAAGTGGCCGTACTCGTACGCGCCCAGGTCCGGCCCATTTCCGAGGTAATCTCCCGTTGCGAAGTCGAGAACCTGCATGCCATTCCAGTTGTACTCGGTCAGACCTGCGTCAATGCAGATCGAGGTGTCCCGGAGGCGATAATCGACATCGCTGGGTGCGAGAAAGCCAGGATTAGCGACGATCAGGTTTTCCCCGTGATACCAGGTTGGGTTGGTCACCAGGCAGGAATGGATCGTCACGGCCAAGTCGTGTGGGTAAAATGAATACCTTCCATCGTAAAGAATCGAGTTGAGTATCAGCACATTCATGTTCTGCGCATACAGCCCGCGGCCATCCAGGCGATTGCCTGCAATAGTGCAGTTCGTAAGGATCAGGTCATTCGTTTCTTCGAGTGCGAACAGGGCAAGCATATCAAACTCGGCAGTGTTGTTCACAATCGCGACATGATCCAGCCACACATCACTGTTTATTCCGTAGATAGCAGACCCCCAGTCATGGTCATTATCCCGTATGGTGACGTATTCCATCTTTACGTTGCTGTTTTCCAGGTAGGCTGCTCCCCAGCGTTCGCCATACGGATAGGGGTTATACCAACCACCAGTATTTGACAAGGTCAGGTTTGCGAGCTCTACCTTTTCCAGGTTGTCGGCAATAAGACAGGCATTTCGATGGCAGGCATCAAGGATGGTCGCCTCCCGGTGTGCTCCTTCCAGACGAATGCTGTTGGGCGGCAGCAGCGGAAACAGGTCGTTCTGGTAGTTAGGTCCATAGATTCCCTCTGCGAGATGGACAATGATCGGCTCATCCCGGGAAGGGTCCACACGTGCAAACGCTTCATTGATGGTTCTGAGCGGATCGTTTTCACTCGAACCGGAGGCATTGTCATTCCCATCGGGGCTGACATACAGATCCTCCCGGACCTGCTGCACCACACCATGATCAGCGTGCAGACGGATCACCTCTACAGGATGCATGAACCTGTCCTGCGGCGTTGCTACGCTGGCTGTGTCGAGGAAGACGTCGAGCGGGATGATGCTGGAGTTGTCATGGTAGTTGGCGTCAAGGAGAATATCTTTCCCCGACAGGGCGGCATGGTTGTCGTAGATGCTACAGCGGTTCTCCGGGTCAAACGTGACCAGGGTGTGATCATAGACCAGCATCCCGCCTGCTCTGCCGGCTCGGTTCTCGGTGATGCTGACATTGGCGAGATAGAGCGTATCGGCAATTCCCAAACCTCCACCTGACCCTGTGGTCTCGTTATGGTGGATGGACAGGTTCGATAGCATCGTTCTTCCAGAAGAACGGATGCCGCTTCCGGTGTTATTGCAAATCTCTGAATTCTCTACGGTTAGCGTACCGTAGTATTCTGTAGGGCTTTCATAAAAATAACTTGAATTGATACCTTCGTAGCGATTCCCCCTGATCAGACACCCATCGATCAGGAGATCCGCACCTTCCGAATACACTCCCTCTACACCGTTTTGGATCGTGGTATTGAGAATCTCCCGTTCGCCCGTTCCAATGGCGGTCAGGACTCGCCATTCCCTGCCTGCGTCGAGGATGGAAGGCTCGACGACACTCCCCTGCAGGGTTACATCGGCAGCCAGGTTGATGGGAAACCGTTCGTTTATCGTGCTGTCGGAATAGATCCCCGAATCGAGGTGGATGGTGGTTCCGGGAACCGCCCGCAGGGAAGCGATCCAGATGTTTTTCAGGGGTGATTGCGGTTCAAGCCCCGAGTTGGTGTTGCTTCCCCAGGGGGCCACCCATTGATCCTGGTTGTATTGCCCTAATGCGGCATGGTTGGCATGCAGGCTGATGTCATGGGAGGAGGGGGCGAGATGCTGGTGCGGGAGAACGACGGTAAACGTGTCCAGATAAACATCGGCTTCATCTTCTGAATAGATGTCCGTTCCCCAGGCGGCGGTGTTCATATACAGGTTGCAACGGTCGCCCTGATCCCAGGTGATATTCTCGATGTCGCCGGCAATCCCACCGCCCGCCCAGCCAGAATGATTCTTCACGACAGATACATCACTGAACGCAATGTCCCCAGCGGCGAGATAGATGCCTCCGCCCCGGCCCGATGAACTCGTGGCGCGGTTATTATGAATCGAGACATGGGTGAGTTCGCCGGATTCGCTCCAGAGCCATAATCCAGCGCCTTCACGTTTGGCGGTGTTGTCCGCGATCTTGACGTTTTCGAGCGTTAGTTCGGAAAGTGAATACCCGGCGGAATAATAGATCCCGCCTCCGTCCCAGCGTCCATAATTTCCCACGATGCGGCTGTGCTCCATGGTGAGATCGCTGTGGCTTGCATGAATCCCGCCACCGGATCCATAGGCCTCATTGTTTCGGATCACAACCTGATCGAAGGTTACGGCGCTGTTGCTCAACCAAACGCCGCCGCCATCGCGAGCCAGACAGTTTTCAATTACCACGTGATCAATTCGCGCCCCGGCATCTCGGCAACTGATGCCGCCGCCAATCCGATCCGGGCGTTCATAATATGGCTCATCATGTCCATTCGTGATGGTGAATCCGGTGATACGCGGTCCAATATGATAGGGGTCGTCAATCAGCAGGACGGATAATGAGTCCGCCCCGGAAAGGATGGTCTGGGCGATGGCCGAAGTGTCGCCGGTGGTCAGCCAGGTGGAGGCGAGAACCACCGGGATGGCGTCGATGACAATCTCGCCGACATACGTCCCCGGCTGGACGAGAACCGTGTCGAGTAGATCCGCATCGTCTATCGCGGCCTGGATAGACGTGTAGTCGTCCGGCACATGGAGAATGGCGGCGGTGGTAACTGGAACAAGAATGAGAGAAAGACAGATGGTGAGGCTCAGCAACGCATCCCGTGTCGAAGGCATAGCTCCCCCGTTCCGTAGTCGGATCGATTCAAGGGGGATGCGTTATCTGTTTACAAAATACAGCACAGACGGCATGGAGACAAGGCCGGCGGTCTCGTTCAGCCAGATACTCGGGCTGCGATCCATGCGATCCAATGCGATCCAATTCACAGGATGTAAGGATACCAGGGATGGCAAGGGTGTGCTTTATGGCTCATTCGACCGACGGGGGTGTCGGTGCGGCACTCGGGGTTGTGTCAGGTCGTGAAGCGCGTCGGTGTGCGCTGGGGATCTGACACTCGCGCGGCGATCATCAGACCCCATGACCGACAGCGTCGGTGCTGCACTCGGAGTTGTGTCGGGTATGTTGGAATGACCCGCTGAAGTAAGCCCATGGTAAATCCCGGAGCAAATCCGGCGGCGGGCAGGAAAGCTCCAGAGCAGGTATCCGCCCAGTTTCAGATTTATTCGCCTATTACGAAACGGGACATTCTCACCCCAAACGCCTTGGCATGATTGCGTTGTGCGTCTCCGGTTTCGGATTAGGGGAGCTTAATGTTTCATAAATGGCTTTTCTGTAACACCACCTCGAGAATATGTTGTTAGCTAAGGGTTTCCCTTGCATTGACGCCGCCCGTGTCGTTGCTTTAAGGATGGTATTGTCCCCCGCCGGATCCAGAAGGGGGACCGGGAGAGAGATTGTGAACTGGTTCGCATGCACCCACGTATGCCCCGGGGAGGGATCATGAGACACACCTCACGCCGGCAAGCCACCACGGTTGTCGTGCTGGTCGGCCTGCTGACGCTCGCCATGGCGCTGCCCGCAGGGGCGGAAGGGTGGCGGGTCAAGGGCAGTATCGGCGCCAAGACCTATGGCTACTCTGACGCCGACGAGACCCGGCACATCTGGCTGATGAACACCACCATGCTGAGCATCCAGAAAAAAGGGTTCCCGTTGCAGCTCCACATGGCGGGCAACTACCTGGGCGACAGCGGGGATGATTTCGACCAAAGCGCCCGTGGACGGCTGCTGAAGGGCTACCTGCAGTACGGCTGCCCGTACGGCCAGACTTACGCTCGCGCGGGACGGTTCTTCCTCTGGCGCGGAGTGGGGTACGGTGTCGTGGACGGCCTCGAGGTCAGCCAGGTCTTCGGCAAGCATATCCGCGCTACGGTTTACGGCGGCCTGCTCGGCCCGCTCAACCGTCAGTTCGAGATCGCCGATCCTGAAGACGCGCAGGCGTTCGGCGCGGAAGTCAAGATCAAGCCGCCGTTCTGCTTCATCGCGGACCAGGGCTTGATGTCGCTGTCGTACACGCACCAGACTCGCGGCGGCGAGATCATCCGCAACCGGGTCGGCTTGCAGACCCAGCACAAGTGGGGCTCGTCCCTGCGCTGGAGCAACAAGCTGCACCTGCGGCTCCTGGGGGATGTGCTCCGCAAGTACCAGTCACGTCTCTACTACCAGAGCGACACCTGGTTCGGCAGTGTGGGCGGCGGGATCGCCACGCCGGACGTGGCGGACTATTCGCTCTACGCCGACTTCATGCAGACCTATGGCCGGGCGCGCTGGTCGCTGAACCGCTGGATTGTCAAGGACAAGTGGGGCGCGGGCGTGGACGGCGGCGGGCTGTTCACCGAGAACGGAACGGGCTACCGGGTCGGTCCGGTGGTAACCTCGCCCTGGGGTGAGGCCGGCTACCGGATGCAGATCGGCGACCGCGCCACCACCAGCGGCCCCTGGGCCAGCCTGAGGTACTCGGTCAACCGGGAGTTGCACCTGTACGCCCGCGGCTCCATGGTCACCTACGAATGGGAAGAGATGGACATGGAGGAGCAGGAGCTGGTGATGGCCAACGCCGGCGCACGGTATGTCATCGGCGACACCGGCGTGATCGCCTTCGGCGAATTCCAGGTCTATAAAACTCCGCAGTTCACCCAGGACCGGCGAGGGCTGTTCGGGTTCAACTGGCGGTTTGACACGCGGAGGGCCAAATGATGACACGGATGTTTGCCAAATACCTGATCGCCGCCATGGGAGTGGGGCTCGCGTTGCTGCTGGTGCTGAGTGTACAGTCCGGGGAGAAGGTGTTTCATTTCAGCCACGGTTTGCACGTTTCGGTCGCCGAGATGACCTGTGAAGATTGTCACGTGCTCGACGCCTCAACCTACAGTATGCCCGACCACGAGACCTGCGGCATGTGCCACGATGTCGAGGACTTCGACAACTGCAACATGTGTCATACCGATCCCGACAATCCCGTGGCCATCGAGGTCGCCGACTGGTATCCGACTTTCGACCATGCCCAGCATGGTGACTACTCGTGCGAGAAATGCCACGGCGAGCTTACGGACATGGAAGCCGAAGTGATGCGGCCCCTGATCTCCGACTGCCAGACCTGCCATGAAGGCGTGCAGCCGTTGCCCGCCGATCACCGCATGGGCGACTGGACCGCTGACCACGGCATGGAGGCCTCCATCTCCAACTCGTCCTGCACGATCTGCCACAACCAGGAGAGCTGCGATGATTGTCACCAGGGCACGGGAGTTTACGGCAGCGGGATGAGCCCGCACGATCCGACCTGGATTCATGACCACGGGATCGAGGCGACCTTCGGCGGCAACTGCCTGACCTGCCATGAGGACAACAGCTACTGCGTGGACTGCCACCGTTCCATGGCCCCGGTCCCCCATGAGTTGGGGCCGACCTACGCCAACGGCGTCGACGGCGGCCTGCACGTGGAAGACGCCCGGGCCTTCCCGGAAACCTGCATCGTCTGCCATGACATGGCAGCGATGGAGCCGACCTGCGCCAGTTGTCACACGGAATTCGGAGGATGACGATGAAGACCAAGACTTTCCTGACAGGAATCGTGATCCTGGCCCTGGCTGTGGGCATGATCGGCTGCGAGGCCGAAGTGGATGAGGACTGGACCGGCTTCGCGCCCAGTTCGCTGCATAACTTCGAGAACCCTCCCACGCCCAATCATGGCGACTATATGGCCCATGCGGACTACCCGTTTGACGAGTGCGCCGAGTGCCATGGGACCGGCTGGCAGGGAGTGAACCTGGAAGACGGCGAAGGTGTTCAGCGCAGTTGTTATACCTGCCACAAGAGCGCGCCGCATGCCGGCGGAGACCTGCGCGGCAGCGCGGCGCTGGGACATGCCGACCACATGCTGGAATCGGGCTATGATTTCGACGCCTGCTTCACCTGCCATACCCATTACCCGAACAGCAGCGAACGCACCTTCGCGTCGTCCTGCGCCAGCTCGATCTGTCACGATACCGGCGGCCCGGATATTTACGAGTGTAACAACTGCCACGGCGACCGGTACGCCGACCCGGACGTGCTGAACAATTCCGCCCCGCCGCAGGGGCTGGCGGGCAACGATGCGGTCGGCGCGCACCAGGCGCACCTGGATGCCGGCGGCACGTTCGCCGCCGTGCCTTGCGCCTCCTGCCACATCGTACCGTTGGCCTGGAACGCCGAGGGCCATCTCGACGGCGACAACACGGCTGAAGTGGACCTGCGGTTGATTGCCGATGACGAGTGGGTGTACAATGAAGGTGAGACGCCGGCGTGGAGTGCGGATGACGGCTCCTGCTCCGCCACGTATTGCCACGGCCAGCAGACTCCGGTCTGGTCGCAAGCCGGCAGCGGCGGCGGATGCAACACATGCCACGACTTACCGCCGGAGACCGCGTACCACAGCGGTGTGTCTTATCCAGACGATTGCAGCACTTGCCACGGGGCGGTGATTGACGGCGCCGGTATGATCATTGACGGGACCAAACATGTCAACGGGACCGTGGACCGGAACTGACCCGGCTGCGGCAAAGTAAACCATAGAAACACGTAACACCGTGATACTCGTGTGAACGAAAGGGGATCAAGTATGCTGAAACGTACGATTGTAGTCCTGCTGATCCTGGCGGTGGCCGCGTTCTTCGCCTTTGCGGAGGACGGCGGGCATGCGTACCAGGGTACGAAAAAGTGCAGCATGTGCCACAAGGGCGACAAGAAGGGCAACATGAAGGAGATCTGGGAAGAGAGCCCCCATGCTCACGCGTACCAGACCCTCGTGGATGCGGGCGAGCATGAGAACCCGGAATGCCTGCGTTGCCACGTCACCGGTTATGGTGAACCGGCAGAGATGACCGAAGCCGTGGAGATGGAAAACGGCATCACCTGTGAAGCATGCCACGGTCCGGGTGCGGACTACGGCAAGATGAGTGTGATGCGGGACCATGACGCCTCTGTCGCCGCCGGCATGGTGGCCAACCCGGAAGAACACTGCACTGATTGTCACAACGAAGAGAGCCCGACCTACAAGCCGTTCGACTACGATACCTTCTGGGAAGAGATCAAGCACAGCATCCCGGAATGATGCGGCGGTAGAGAAGCAACGATTGGGATCACACCCGGACAGCAGACGCTGTCCGGGTTTTTTGAGAGATCAGCGCTGGACGACTCCCTCATGGAGCCAGGTGATTCCCAGGCTGAGGGGAAAGGCCTTGACGCGCCGCAGCCCCGCCTTATGAAACAGGTCGACCAGTTCCATCGGGGCGGGGAATTCCTGGATGGAATCCGGCAGGTAGCGATAGGCGCTGCTGTTGCCGGAAATCAATGCTCCGATCAGCGGGATAACACGGTTCAAATACCACGTGTAGAACCAGCGTGCGCCGATGTTGCGGGGGAAAGTCATTTCCAGGACCATGACCTTGCCGCCGGGCCGCACCACGCGGGCCATCTCCCGCAAGGCTCGCTCCCGTTCCACGATATTCCGCAGGCCGAACGCGATCGTGGCGGCGTCGAACTGGTTGTCCTGCAACGGCAGCGCGAGGGCGTCGCCGGTCATAAAGCTTGCACGGTCCAGCAGGCCCTTCCGCTTACCCTTCCTGATCGCCACTTCCAGCATGTGGGGCACAAAGTCCACCCCCACGACGGTTGTCTTTTTCCTCATGCGGACGATATCAAACGCCAGGTCGCCGGTGCCGGTGGCCACGTCCAGCACACGATTGCAGCGTTTCGGCAGACGCTTCACCGTGAACCGGCGCCAGAAGAAATCGTTGCCCGCCGACAGGATGTGGTTCAGCAGGTCGTAATGCGGCGTGATGTGGCTGAAAATCCACTGGACCTTGCCGATACGGTCTTCGGGCGGCTGTGTGGCGGTGAAGTTGACGGAACTCATGTCCGGCGCTCCTGGCGGTTGGTTAAACGGTGAAAAACGCGACTCGAAAGACAGATGATCAATTTCTGTCGGCAGAAAGCCCCAAGTTGTCATCCCCAGCGAAGCAGACTGTATCAAAATGCCCAATAGCTCTCATTCCTGCCTTCCAGACTGTATCAAAATGTCCAATGGATCTCATTCCCGCCTTCCAGACTGTCGCATAATGCGAGAGGAATCTCATTCCAGCGAAGGCTGGAACCGGAACGAAGTGTAGCTTGCGGTGTCCCGTAGTTTGGGACAGCCGTGAATCCAGACATGTCTATATACTACAACATGTTAACTATGGAAACGCCCTCTTGAACACTACTCTGGTGCTGAATTGCTAACTTGTTATATTCTTGCACCTTGCCTGGATTCCTGCCTTCGCAGGAATGAGAGTGGGTTCTATTCTGCGACAGTCTGCCTTCGCAGGAATGAGAGTGGGTTCTATTCTGCGACAGTCTGCCTTCGC
>CAZYOC010000166.1:0-10214 GCA_964648415.1 uncultured bacterium
ACGAGATTGCGAAAACACGATCAAGAAGACTGAACATATGAACCGGACAGTTCTGTCGCTATACATAGCAGAATTACTATAACATAGGAACATAGGAACTCAAAAGCAATGTCGGATGCATCAGTATAAAAAAAGCCGCAAACATTGTAAGTTTGCGGCTTTGAGCACAGCTCTATCCGAGGCTTGATCTACTTCAGCAGGGTCATGCGGCGTGTGGCGATCTTGCCGTCGGCCTGCACCTGATAGAAGTAGACACCGCTGGACAGGTCGCCGGCATCGAAGGTGATGCTGTGGCGACCGGCATTCAGGTTGTCCGCACGGTGCGAGAACACTTCCTGGCCGTTCACGTTGAACACCTTCACCATCACGGTAGCGCGCTCGTTCAGATTGAACGCGATCTGCGTGGTCGGGTTGAAGGGGTTCGGGAAGTTCTGCTCCAGGGTGAAGGACGCCGGAATCGTGGCGTTGGCTTCGTCCACATCGGCCGGATAGCCGGCATACAGGGTGTCCTGGGAACCGTAGACGTCATAAACCTCAAACACGCCGCCATTGTCCTGGAAGGTGACATTGTGGTTCATGGCGAACCCGGCTTCCGTGTCGTACCCTTCGGTGCCGTACTTGTATTCCTGGCTGATGGGATCGCCAGCGGTGTACTCGATGTCGCGGCTGAAGACGGAGTCGCCGGCGGTCACGTCGCCGTTGGCGCCGTCGTCATACGCCATGTGTTCGGCCGGGATGCTGCCCCAGTCCCAGGTCAGCGGAGCCGCGCCGGAAACCGCCACGAAGGTGAAGTCGGTGACTTCCGTGCTGTCCTGCACGTCGTAGATGGCGCCTTCCGCGGCGATCTTGTAATACGCCGGGGTGCAGTTTACCTGGAAACGGACCGTCAGATCCTGGGTCAGGATGTCGCCGGGGCCGACGTTGCTGAAGTACGCGGTTTCCGGAATGTACTCGCCGTAGCCGTTGTCGTCGCTGTCTTCTTCTTCGCCGGTCGGCACGTAGGTGCGGTTGTCGGCGGATTCCCAGACGGCATTGTCCGGGTCGCCGTTGGTCAGGACCACGAATTTGTACTCGATGGTGGAGCCGATGACCACACCGTCGAACTCGATCCAGGCCGCGTACACGTCGCCTTCATCGTTGAACAGTTCCACCGCGCCACCCCAGTTGCCGATGGCGTCGTTGTTGCCGCGTACCACGACCATATCTGTGGCAGGGTCAAACAGTTCCTGGATGATGGCGATTTCCATGTCCACGGAGAAAAGGATCTCCAGGTCAGTGGTTTCCTGCGGCTCCTGGTTGTCGAACCAGACCACGTCGAGGGTGATGTCTTCACCGGCGACACCGAGCTGACGGTTGTCGACATTTTCCCAGACGTCGTTGTCGCCGTTGGCCGGGTCCGCGTTTACGAACTTGTATTCATAGTCGCCGTCCGCAACCTCGAATGTACCGGTGTAGATGCTGTCCGCATCGTCATCCGCCAGCGCCCAGTCATTGCCGGACCAGTCGTTGAAATCGCCTCTCACCACGGCTTCGTTCACTGCCGGGTCAAAGTTGCCCAGCGACATCTGGAAGCCCATGTTCACCTGGAAGGTGACGTTGGCCGCCATGGCCCCGCCCGCCACGATAGCCAGCACCATGACACTTAACAAACCTTTTCGCAACAGACTCATCTGTACTTCTCCTTGTGTTTTTGAATGGCTCACTAGCCTTTCTTTTCCAACCTGTTATGCTTTGCAGCCGCCTTCCCCCCTTGAGCTTCCCAGGCCGCATTCAAATCAGGTTCCTGTTCATCTTTACAATGTACGTTAGTACTCCCTAAAATCTCAACCCCAATGAGAACTTATGTACGTTCCCAAGGCGAAAGAAGCTTTCAAACGCATAATCGACGTTGATGCCCATGCCGCCCTGGATACTGAGCCGGGTTCCGCCGCCGAAGGTAAAGCCCGCGCCGTTGTCGCCGTCACCCACCACGAAAGACTCACCATCCTCCGACCAGTACGGGCGAATGCCCTTGTAGCCGGCGCGTATAAACGCATACTCGTTGAAAGCGTACTCAGTTCCTACGTTCACCGCTTCAGTATTGTCGTTGGGCACTACCCAGTCGGCGGCCAGGGTCAGCCGGTGGATCGGAGTGTTGATCACTTCGCCCGCCAGGCCCAGGCGCATGGTGAGAGGCAACGGCCAGGCGTCGGTCTTGATCTGAGCCGGTACATTCGGGTTGTTCCCCTCTTTGGTCGGGTCCGGGTCATGGAACACCAGCAGGTCGCGCCCTTCCATGTTCATGTCCGTCCCGAAGTTGCAGATACTCATGCCCAGGCGGATGTCCTTCAACGGTGTAATCAACAGGGTGCCGATGTCAATGGCGAACCCGCTGGCGGTCTCATTCCAGATCGCCTGGTGGATGTATTTCCCACTGAAGCCGATGGAAAAGCGGTCGTAGAACTTGTAGCCGTACGAGACCGCGGCGGCGAGATCGTAGGAGTTGAACATCAGCCCGGCGCCGTCCTGGAACTGTTCCGTGGTGACCTCCATCTCGCCCACCTGCAGCAGGGTGGCGGAGGCGCCGAGCACGCCTGCCTGCCCCATGTTGAAGGCCAGGCCGACATAATCGAAACTCATATCCGCCAGCCAGGTGGAGTGCACCATCAGGACTTCAGACTTCTGCATTCGTGCGAGTCCCGCCGGGTTCCAGAACAGGGAGTGCGCATCGTCCGCATTCGCCACGTAGGCGCCGCCCATCGCCTGGGGACGCGCCCCGACTCCGATGGTCAAAAACGGCGCCGCCGTGGTTCCGGTCTTCCGTTCCTTCGCCGGCGCCAACGTCGCCAGCAGCACCAGCAGGATTCCTGCCCAAAGCCAACGTCTGCCCATAGGTCCGTCCATCGCTTGCCTCGTCTTCGAGGCGTTTTGCGTTGTTGTCTACTCCACGTGTCAGATCTCCGCTTCGCTAAGGATCTGACACGACCTTCATCCTGAACAAGCATATTCAGGCTACCCTCATCCCGGACAAGCATATCCGGGCTACTTGATCAGCGCAAACTTGCCCACATGCTCGCCATAGGGTGAGTCCACGTGATAGATGTAGACACCGTACGCCACGTTCAACCCGTCCAGGTTTCGCAGATCCCAGCTTTCGCTGCCGTCGTGAATCCCGTCGTAATGCCCGATGGTCTTCACCAGCTCGCCGCGGATGTTGTAGATACGGATCGTACACTGGTCCGGCAGGTGGATGAAGGTGATCCGTTGTTCGCCGCGCCCCGATGTATAGGGGTTCGCCGGTTCCTGGGTGCTTGCGCCCAGGTACGGGTTCGGGTAGACCTTGATGCGGCTCAGATCCACCTTGTCACGGTCGATCTTCGCGGAACTGGCGTCGAAGGTGTACACGTCATCCACGTTGAACGGTTTGTACATCCTCAGCCGCAAAGTATCGCCCGCGCCGGGTTGCAACACTCGCCCTTCGCTGGATTCAGTGTCGAAACGCACTTTCCAGGTACCCACTGTATCGCTGGTGAGGTCATCGACTTCCAGCATGTACACCTCGGTCCCGCTGGTTACAAAGCCATCCCAACTGTCGCCCGGGTTAGGCATCAGCACCAGCGGGTCCGTACCGCCGCTGAGGTTGCGAATCTCAAAATTGATGGGCGCCGCGTCATAGCTGCGTGGACGCCGTTCCCCCACCAGGGTGAACGCCATTGATGTGTCAATCACTTCATCGTGGAAGATGAAGGAATAATCCGCGTAGCGTTCCTCGCCGTAGTACTTGATGGAGCTGATGGAAATCGAAGCGAGCTGGTAGGCCAGCAAGCTGTCCTCGCGAGTGGCGTCCTCGGTGACTCCACCGCCCGCATACCACTTGGACGCCTCAACGATGATGAAACCCGGACGGCGTGGTTGCAGGAGGTACGCCCGCATCCCGTCAAACACTTCCGTCTCGTAGCTCACGTAGCTTTCCCACGTCTGGAACGTACCAGGCTGCAACCCATACAGCGAGTCGAAGTAGGAGTCAAACAGCTCGATGACACGGCGTTCCATACCAGGCGCGCCGAGGTATGAGGGGCCGATCAGGGTTTCCACCTGGTCACCCGCAACCCGGTCCACCAAGTAGTCCGTCGCGTATCCCGACGTATCTACGTCGACAAAACGGAACTGGTATCCCAGGGACTGGTTGATCTCGCGAGGATCGACCACTTCCACATAGACCAATCCATCGGAGTAGCCTGCGGCCTGGGTGGCTGCACCCACCACCGGCGGGGTGTACCCGGCGGCCGGAGCGGTCGGTGTCACCATCGCTGTGTTGATGTCTGTCGCTACCTCTCCGCTGGCGTCCACGAAGACGTACTTCGAGGTTTCGCCCGGGAAGAAGGTGGCGTAGTCGCTGAAGGTGGTGTCGCCGTCGTCGTCCACCGTGTAGTTCAGGTAGCCTGCGAAACCGCGGTCGTAAGCGGTGACGGCGTAAAAGTACTTCTGGCCATTCTCGACGGTGGTATCGGTCCAGACATGCTGTAAACCGGTGTCGTCGCCCAGGTAGTAGCTGACGCCGAACGCCGCTTCCGGGAAGTAACCCGCGTTGCCGTTGTCCAGGTCGAACTGGGCGATGGGCTTGTGGAAGACCTTTCGTCCGCGGCCATCGGTGATTACGAAGTTCTCCAGGAACCCGGGATCGGTGGCGCGATAGATCTTGTAGCCTTCGAAGTCTTCCTCTTCGCCCTGCGGCATGGAAGGATCGAAGGAGGATTCCGCCACATCATCCCAGTACAGGGTTACCTTGCCGTCGCCCGGCACAGCGGTCATGGTCGGTTTGTCCGGGGGACGTACGAATTTGTAGTTGTTGTTGTAAATCTGCTGGACAGTCACCTTGTTGTTGGTGATGTCTTCCAGGTCTTCGCCGAAGAACAGGGCGACGCTGAAGCGTTCGGTTTTCCCCGACGGCAGCGGGAAATAGCCGGACCCGTAGACGAAGTCGCCGTCCTGCGCCACGTTTGGCACGACGTCTATATAGCCCGGTAGCATACGATCCCACAGGATCGGGTCGTTGTTCATCCTCACCGCACCCGGTGGCGAGAAGTATTCGAAGGAGGTCAGGCCGATCTGGTCGGACTCGTCAATGTCCGTCCGGTCAAAATTGGGTTCGCCCGGAGTTGGAATACCATCGCCTTCGCCAAAATCGCCCGTACTGCCCTTCCCGTCCGCGCCCACATCATCCGTGGTCACGTCCCAGTCGCCGTCGTTGTCGATACCGTCATCACGGGCCTCGTCGATCATAAGGTCGTCCACGCCCTCGCCGGTGAAGTAGTTCTTGTACTTCATGCCGAGGTGGTCGAGACGCTTGCCGCCGACTTCTTCCCCCAGCCGCTCGTCAATCAGGCCGTTGAAGTTGTCGTCGATGCCGTTCTCGCCGTTTTCGACATACGACTGGTTGGCTTGCACGTAAAACGTATCTTCGCGCACCGTGTACATCAGTTGCCCGCTGGAGGGCATGGTAGTCAGGGTGCGCTCGTAAGTATCGTAGTCAATCAGGATCAGCTCGTCGCCAACGCCGTACGACAGGCCGGATTGGGTGCATTCCGACAGGTACAGAGCGGTCAAAACCGGGCTGTCATTCGGGCTGTCCATGTCGTTGTCGATGCCGTCGTACGAGTTGCCCGGCGATTCCAGGAAGGCGTAACCGGCATAGCCGACATTGATCTGTCCGGGACGCACGGGGATCCAGCCGGAGGTGCCCTGGTCGTCTTCATCCCAGGAATAGGTGATGTCGTTTTCAGGATCGAAGAAGGCGAGGTCGTCTTCGGAGTCGCCGCGTCCGCCGGACAGCGTCCCCACGACCATGCCGAACACAACCTTGTCGTAATCGTAATCACTGATGTTGGTGATCTCGTAGTGCCAGATCAGGCAGTCTTCCGCCAGGAAGTGCGCCCACTGGAAGCCACGGGCGGCGACGCGAATGCCCAGACCACCGCGAGTGGTATCGTTCTGCACCGGGTAGTAGGGCTGGGGATCGTTGGGCGGCCAGTACCGGAACTCCATGTCCTGGTTGTCGTCCATGATGAAGAAGGATTCCTGATCGGCGTTGAACACATCCCGCCCGAAGTAGCCGTTCCAGGAGCCCGGCCATCCGGGATTGGTCTGGCGCTGCCAGAGGGCGTCCTTGGAGTCGTTGATGCTGCGGTCGGGCCAGAATGTCGGCCAGGTCTCGTTCTGATGGCTCATGGCGACCATGCGATCCGAGCCGGGAATCGGGTCGGCGGTGAAGCCCGGCAAGGGCTCAAAGCCCCAGAATTTCCCGTCCGGGCCGTACTCGTTGTTGCCGCGCGGACCGAGACAGGTGATCACGGACCGCACGGTATCGCCGCCGGGATGGACGAATTCCACGCCCACAAGCGGGGTGACGTCGCCCACGTACTCGTTGCCCGTGCCCAGCGGCCACTCGCCGCTCTGTTCGCTGACATTGGCCACCAGCCCGTAGTTGTAGAAAATGGTCCCGACCTTGTTGCCGGTATGCCAGTTCTTGGCACGGTACAACTCGTTGCCCTTGTAATCGGTCAGTTGCTGCGCCCAGCCGGCCACTCCCAGCCCGATGACAAACACAACCAGCAGAAAGACGGTTACGGTCTGCTTCATGCCTGGTCCGCTCATCCTGTATCCTTTCACTGAACCGGCGTTTTCCGGTCCCCAGTCACGTACTGTAGAAGGTCTCGAATGTCTTAAGCGATGGTACATCGAACCGTCATTCCCGCGTAGCAGACTGTCCCAGAATGCTAGAGGAATCTCATTCCAGCGAAGGCTGGAATCCAGTCATGTTTATATACTACAAGATGTTAACCATGAAAACCAAACGTTGAACACAACTTTGATGCTGAATTGCTAACATTATATTTTCTTGCACCTTGCCTGGATTCCAGCCTTCGCTGGAATGAGAGCGGTTTTTATTGTGATACAGTCTGGCAGGCGGGTATCTCCTCCCTCCGAAAACCGGTGGCGATCCCCGACCAAGCCGGGGATGACGATAATCGCATTTTATCTCAGAGATCAACGATATCCTTAGAGATCAACAAGATACTTTCTAGAACTCGAACACCAGCCCGATGCGCACTTCACGCGGCCGTGAATAGTACTGCGGGTAATACAGCCAGAACGTGTCCGTGGAGGTGATGTGCGTGTACTCGCCCTCCTGGATGTCCGTCCGGTAGGTCGCCCGGCCCGTGTCCTTGTGTACATCGTTCTCGTTCAACCGGTCGAACATGTTCCGCACCATCAGCTCCACCCGTGCGCGCATGCCGAAGTTGGTCTTGATCGGCAACACGTAGTAGGCGTTCATGTCGACGTTCATATAGGTTGGCTTGCGACCGTCATTCTCGAAGCTCAGCCCCAGGTCCTTCACCTTACTGGAGCCGGTGTTGATGGTGAACGGCGTACCGCTGCCGATGGTCCCGATCACCGAAACGCCGTAAACGTCCGGAACCGTGTAGTTCAGATTGACATTCAGCGTGTGCCGACGGTCCCAGTCGAGGGGAATCAGCATCTTGATCGGTTCCTTGGGATCGTCGCCACGCTGTGCGTTGTACACGTCCTGCGGATCCGACGCGACACCCTTGGCCACCTGGAAGGTGTAGTCCACGCCATAACTGATGTTGCCACTGTAGCGCTGGTCGAGGGTGAGAATCACGCCCTTCACTTCGGCAATATCACGGTTTACATACTGTGCGTACTTGATGCCGCTGCTGTAGGTCTCCACAATCCGGTCGGCGGAGACCAGCCCGCGAATATCGCGCTGGTACAAGCTGATGCCCACGCTCAGATCCTGCGTCAGCGCCTGATCGAACCCGAACTCATACGAAATGGTCTTTTCCGCTTCCAAGTCGGCGTTGCCCATAACCGTATTCAGCCCTGCGCCCTGGCGCTTGATCTCGAATTCCGGGTTGGCGTAGAGGTATTCGTAACGAGGCCGCTGGAAGAAGTGGCCGTACGCAAAGTGCAGTACGCCCCGTTCGCTCAGGGGGTAGCCGATGCCCAGTCGCGGCGAAAGCTGCACCTTGGCGGAGGGGTCGGTGTACCACATGTCCAACCGTTCCTGCTGCGGCAGCAGGTGCTTGATTCCCTGGTCATCGGTATAGAAGCCGTTCTGAATCGGGTGGTACACATCCGGGTCGCGCGGGTCGACCAGCACTTTCCCGTTCGAGTTGAAATAGTCGATCCGGAGGCCTGCGTTGATGATCAGGTCCTTCAGCTCGATCTTGTCCTGCACATAGGCGGCCCATTCCACGGGGTTGTACAGGTAGTGGTCATGGTTGAAATCGGAGACTGGCGGGATGTGGCCGTCGTAAAGCGGAATCGTAGGGCCGACATCGCCGATGTCGTCGTTGAGGCTGCGGTAGAAGACTTCGTTGAAGTTGTAATTGAATCCCGCCTGCAGGTAATGGACCGGGTTCATCTGCCAGCTCATCTTTGCCTGGGCCACGTGGGAATTGGTGAAGCGGCGGAAATGCTCGAACTTCACGCCCTGCATGTTCAGTGTGTACGATGGGTTAATCTCGCTCAAGGCCGAGTTTTCGTAGTTGTACCGCGGATCGTCAATGTCTTCGTACACATAATGGTGATACTGGATGAAGTTGTTTGAATAACCCAGCTCCACGAACATGGACTGGTTGACTGCGTTGACAATCTTCAGGTTGTTGGTGCGGGCGGTGCGATAGCGGTTGTAATCAACTTCCGGGATCTGGATGTAGTCCCGGTCGAAATCCTTGTATTCCCGATTGTCCCACAAGGAGGTTACACTCAGCTTGATTCTGTCGGTCAGATCATAGCTCAGCTTGCCGAACAGGTACAGGTTTTCGTTTGGGTTCATGGGGATGGCTTCGTTATCAGCGCGTCCCCAACGGTCCAGTAAGCGGACGTAATTCTCCGACTCGGACAGGTTGGGGTCAAATCCCAGTGAATCCAGAAATTGTGTGGCAATCTGCCCGGCGGTCACCGGGTCGTTGTTCTCGAAAATGGCGTTGTATTCCTCGCCCCAGTCAACCCACTGATCCCAGAAATCCAGATCGTATTTCCGGCGCCCGAACATCCAACCCTCGGTGTCCTCCAGGCGGCCATTGGCGTAAAACTTCAGCTTGTTGAAGAACGGCATCGGGCCCGACAGGGAAACGTCGTAGTTCTGGATGGCGGTTGGCTTGATGTTGTCGATGTAGTCAAACTCATCGACGTTATTGGACAGGTAATCGCCCATCTGCGCGCCCAGCATCCCGTGGTAGTCCGCGCCGCCGTCCTTGGTGACCAGGTTGACCACGCCGCTCATCGCCTGGCCGTATTCGGCGTTGAACGTCCCGGTGATGACTTGCAGCTCCTGGACCACGTCCTGGTTGACCTGGGTGGCCTGGGAGTTATCGTAGACGTCCTGGATCGGGATACCGTCGAGCATGTACACGACCTCGCCGCCGCGTCCGCCGCGGAAATGGCCGTCCACCACGCCCGCCTGCAAATCCACCACCTCCTGGGTGCTGGTCACCGGCATGACTTCCAGATCCTTGGAATCCACCGATGAGGTGGAGAAGGTCCGGTCGGCTTTCACCTTGGGCCGGCGCGCCACGTAGGTCACCTCTTCGCCCGCGACCACCTCTTCGCTCAGCTCCACGTTGATCGTCGTGGTCATATCCACGCTGATCTTGACGTCGGTGATGGTCTGCGCGGCGTACCCGATGGCGGAGACTTTGAGGGTGTAGGTTCCAGGCGAGAGGTTGATGATGTAGTAGTGGCCGTTGAGGTCGGTGGCGGCCCCGCGTGAAGTGCCTTCCACGGTCACGTTGACCCCGGGGATGGGATCCCCGGGGGCTGCATCCTTCACCGTACCCGCGATCTTGCCCGTGGTGCCGGCCAGGACAGACCCCGCCGTCAGCAACAGCGCAACTGTCGCTACCACCCAAACCGTGCGCAAAAGGGACATGCAGAAACTCCTTCCAGACCGCCCCGATGCGGGGCGCTGATCCGCGTTCTGTCCTGCTCTTCGAGCTGGTTGTTCCACAGAGTCCGGTCTTTGATTTAAGTCATGTCGTTGTGGTTGTCGAGCTGTACGTGAAGCGTTCTCAGCGAGCGGATCACAGCAGCCGCACCTTGGTGGCTTCGTCATTCCTGGCACTGACGCTTCCCGCGCCTTCTCCGATCAACTATGGTCCATTGCGCCAGCTATGAATCGTTCTGAGCTGCGCATTATCGTTCAGAGC
>CAZYOC010000167.1:0-10077 GCA_964648415.1 uncultured bacterium
AAGACGAATCCCTGCTGCGTAAAGCGGATTCCTGGAAAATCGAGTACCTGACCGGCGCTGACGAGAATTGTTACGACCCGCAGTGGGCCCCGAAAGGCGACAAGATTGCCTACGTGGCGGACAACGGCGACTTGTGGGTGATGGACGCCGACGGCGGCGGCAAAAAGAAGCTCTTCAGCAGTTACAATACGCCACGCTTCACCTGGTCGCCCGACGGCCGCTGGATCGCCTATTCGGTCGAGGACAACGAGTACAACGGCGATGTGTGGATTATGCCGTCGGACGGCGGCGACGCATACAACGTCAGCCAGCATCCCGACGACGACTTCGGGCCGAAATGGTCCAAAGACGGCCGCATGCTGGCCTGGACCACGCGCCGCCATGAGAACCAGTACGACGTCTACTTCGCCTACCTGCTCGAAGCCGACGACGACATGACAAAGGAAGAATGGGAGATCTGGGAGAAGACCCGCGACAAATCCAAAAAGGAAGACAAGGACGAGGAGGGTGACGAGGACGAGGAAGAAGAGATCGCCCCCGAGGACACCTTCCAGGTCCGGATTGATTTCGACGGTCTATACAAACGCGGCCGTCGACTGACCAGCAGCCCCAACACCGAGATGGCGGTGGCGATTCATCCGCGCGGCGACAAAATCTTCTATACCCGCAGCGCGGACGGCAACACCTCCCTGCACGCGGTCAACCGCTTCGGCAAGGACGAAGAGACCATCATCGAATCGCTGAAGGGCGGGATGTACTTCGACCCGGCGAAGGAAAAGTTCTACGTGATCCAGGGCGGCCAGCCGGGTGTGGTCGGCATGGACGGCGGCAAGGTGGAGACTACCGAGTTCAAGGCGCTGTTGACGGTGGACAAACGCGCTCGTCGCCTGCAAATCCTCGATGAAGCCTACTACACCCTCGGCGACTGGTTCTACGATCCCAGGATGCACGGCGTGGACTGGAAAAAGCAGCGCGCGCTGGTGGAGCCGATCATCAAGAACGTCTTCACCGACGAGGACTTCGCCGACGGTATGAACCTGATGATTCGCGGCCTGAACGCCTCGCACATGGGCTACTACCCGCCCAACCGGAACGCGGCGTACGGTATGAACGCCTTCATCGGTGTGCAGTTCGATCCGGCGTACACGGGCGACGGCCTGCGTGTCGGCGCGGTGCTGATGGACGGCCCGGCGGACCAGGTCAAAACCCGGCTCGAACCCGGCGACGTGATCACCGAGGTCAACGGCATGCCGGTCTCTACGACACAGAACTTCTACCGCACCCTGGTGGACCGCGACGATGCGCCCGCGCTGGTGACCTTCGAACGTGAGGGCGACGAGATCCGCTACGAGCTCGAACCCACGTCCTGGATCGGTATGTACGGGCTGTCCTACGAAGAAATGGTCGAGAAAAACCGTGAAGCCGTGGAGACCATGAGCGACGGCAAGGTCGGCTACGTGCACATCCGGGGTATGGGCTGGGCCGAAGTGGAGCAGTTCGAGCGCGACCTGTACGCGGCGGCGCACGACAAGGACGCATTGATCATCGACGTCCGCTGGAACGGCGGCGGCTGGACCACCGACATGCTGCTGACCATCCTGACGCAGCCGGAGCACGCGTACACCATCGGCCGGGACGGCGAGGTCGGCTACCCGCAGCCGCGCTACCCGATGTACCGCTGGACCAAACCCATCGCGGTGCTGTGCAACGAGGACTCGTATTCCAACGCCGAGATCTTCAGCCACGCGATCAAGACGATTGACCGCGGCCCGGTGATCGGCAACACCACCGGCGGCAACGTGATTTCCACCGGCGGCTGGGCCACGCTGGACGGCGGCCACGTCCGGATGCCGTTCCGCGGCTGGTATGTCTGGGGCGATGAAAAGAACCCGGAACGCAACAACAAGAACCAGGAGCACGGCGGCGCGATTCCGGATTACATGGTGGCGCACACGCCGGGCGACCGGATCAAGGATAAAGATCCGCAACTGGCGAAGGCGGTGGAGCTGATGGTGACAGCGGCAGAGGAAGAGGCCGCCAAACCGAAACCTTCGCCGAAAGACCCCGCAGCGGCCAAATACGCCCGGTAATTGATTTGTTTTAACCAGTTTGAATGCCCGGGGCGTTGCTCCGGGCATTTGTCGTAAGTAGAAAGATTTAAGGTAGTTCCGAGAGACACAGTTGATTCAAACGGTTTGTTTTAGATTCACGGCATCGTACTATACGGACTGTTGCACGATAGGAACCAATCTCATTCCAGCGAAGAGCCTGTATACTATTCTGGTAAATCTCCTGTGATTGGGGAAAAGAACGACAACACATTGTTTCAGTCATGATGGCAGACGACCGACCGGAATTGTCCGGACAACATAAACCCCACGATGCGTCGGGTGCAGGGCCGGTGGAAGGGCGTGGCATGAATGCGGAAAGTGTGCTTGCGGCCTATCATGCGGCGACTTTCGGCGTCCACCTGTTCCATCTGCATGACGATGGCGAGCTGGTGTTTGTCGGCTCCAATCCGATGGCCGCCACCCTCCTGAAGCTGGATCTCGAGCCCTTCCAGGGGAAAACAATCAAGGCGGCGTTCCCCGCCATCGCTGACACCGAGCTGCCGCAGCGCCTGAAAGAGGTGGCGGAGAACGGCGGCTCCTGGTCCAGGGGAATGATCCCGCTGGACACCGACCGTCTCAAGAGCGCCTTCAGTGTGACAAGTTTCCAGCCTTTCCCCAATCATGTCCTCGTGGTCTTTCACGACATCAACGATCAGCTCACTCATCGCCAGGACCTGGAATCCCGGCGCGAACAGTTGGAAATGATCCTGGACAGCGCCCGGTTCGGGGTCTGGGAGTTCGATCTCAAGCAGGGGATTATGCAGACCGACCAGCGCGGCATGGAGCGCCTCGGGCTCGCCCCTGAAACATCCACCCTGACCTACCAGCAGTGGCTGGACCTGATTCATCCCGCGCACCGGGAGAGGATCGCAGAGTCGCTACGAGTGCATCTGGCTGGTGAAACGGATTCTTACGATGAAGAATACCAGATCCGTCTTGGCGAGGGGCTGTTCGGGTGGGTGGCCATACGCGGCAAGGTGATCGAATGGGACTCGTCCGGGGCGCCGGTGAAGATGACCGGGATGTACGAGGATATCACCGAGCGGCGCAACCAGGAGCAGATCGCCAAAGCCCGGCGGGAACGCACCTACCGTTTCCAGAGCACGCTGCTGTACCTGATGACCCACCGTTCGCTGCACGCGGACAACTTCAGCCGCGCCGCCCGCACCATCACCAGCGCGGTGGCCGACTTGCTCAAAATGGAGCGGGTCAGTGTCTGGCTGCTGGATGATGACAAACAGTCCATGACCTGCATCGACCTCTACCAGCGTTCCGGCGAACAGCACAGCAGCGGACAGCGCCTGGTAGTGGCTGACAATCCCAACTATTTCATGGCGCTGGACGCCGGCCGATACATCGCCGCCACAGACGCACGAAAAGATCCCCGCACCCGTGATTTCCTCAAGGACTACCTGGAGCCGCTGGCGATCTACTCCATGCTCGACGCTCCCATCCGTATCGAGGGACACGTCGTCGGCGCCATCTGTATCGAGCCCGTGGGCGCGCCCCACGAATGGGACGACGAGGAAATCGGGTTCGTCGGCCAAGTGGCCGACCAGGCCGCGCAGTCCCTGTTGAACATCAAGCGGCGCGAATCCGAACGAGCCTTGCGACGCAGCGAAGAACGGTTCCGCTCCTTCATCGACAATGTAGACGATTCCATCTATTTCCAACGGGTCGACGGCTCCATCAATCACCTTACCGATAGCGTATCAAAGACCTCGGGGTACTCCCCCGCCGATTATGCCGATGATCCTGAACTGTGGAAGAAGATCATCCATCCGGATGATTACGATGAGGCGCAACGTTTCTTCACTGAAATGGCCGGGAAGGTGGACCGGTTCGACGTGATTTACCGGCTGAAGCACAAGGATGGAAGCTGGCGGTGGATTCAGTCCCGCATGGTCGCGGCAAAAGACGAGCGTGGCGACATCACCGGCTACCATTGCGTGGATCGCGACATTACTGAGCTGAAAACCGCCGAGGAGAAAGTAAGTCGCAGTGAAGCCCGTTTCCGGAACCTGTTCAAGAAATCTCAGGACGGGATCTACATCCGTCGCGGTGCGCATTTCCTGGTTGTATCGCCAAGCTTCGAGCGGCTTTTCGGCTATTCTGTTGACGAGATGACGTCGGATGACTTTGATATCCATCTGCTTGTCGCCCCCGGGGACCGTGAACGAGTACGGTCTCATCTCCACGCTTTTGACGCCGGGGATACTGCTGAAGTCGAGCAATCCTTCACCGGAATTACCCGTGACGGTACGGAGATCGACATCGAGCTGCGTATCTCCTGGCTGGAATGGGAAGGCAAACCCGCGGTGATGGGCATTCTGCGGGATGTCACCGAAAAGAAGAAGCTGGAAAACCAGCTCCTGCACTCGCAGAAGATGGAAGCGGTGGGCCGGCTGGCCGGGGGGATCGCCCATGACTTCAACAACCTGCTGACCGCTATCTCGGGCAACTCTGAACTGGCCCTGTTGCACTTGAAACAGGACGATCCGCTGTACCGGTTCGTCAGGGACATCGCGAAAACCACGGACCGCGGAGCGGCGTTGACCCGGCAACTCCTGGCCTTCAGCCGCAAGCAGGTGGCCGAACCTCGCCTGGTGGACCTCAACACGGTCCTGGTGAACATGGAATACATGCTCCGGCGGCTGATCGGGGAAGACGTCCACTTCACCCTGCAACGCGCCGACCGGCTCGGCCACCTGGTCGCCGACCCGGTGCAGCTCGAGCAGGTGATTATCAACTTGGTGGTCAACGCCCGCGACGCCATGCCGGAAGGCGGCCGGCTCCTGATCCGCACCGAAGAGGTCCACCTCGACCAGGAGTACGCCAACAGCCAGGTCGACGCCTCGGTCGGCCCACATGTTCGCCTCGCCGTTTCCGATACCGGCCTGGGCATTCCGGATGACGTTCTGCCCCACATCTTCGAGCCGTTTTACACAACGAAGCCGGAATCGGAGGGGACGGGACTCGGGTTGGCGACGGTGTATGGCATCGTCCATCAGAACGGCGGGCATATCACCGTGGAAACCGCACGCGAAAACGGATCCGTATTCAGCATCTACCTGCCCTGCGTGCCCGCCAATGAAATGAAACAGAAAGACCTGATCACTACTCCGAATTCCGAGCTGATGGGCAGCGAGACCATCCTGGTGGTGGAGGACGACGACTCGGTGCGCCATACCACCACGCAGATCCTGGCCCAGTACGGCTACCATGTGATCAGCGCGCCCGACGCCGCCACGGCCATCCACGCCGCCAACACCGCCACCGACATCTCCCTGGACCTGGTGCTTACCGACATCATCATGCCGGACATGAACGGCCCTGATCTGGCCGATTACATCCAGTCGCAACGGGAAGACGTCAAGATCATCTACATGAGCGGCTACACCCACAACGAAATCGAGAAAAAAGGCCTGTCCGCCACTCAGCTCAAGTATATCCAGAAGCCTTTCCGGCCCATTGAACTGGTGAAACTGATCCGTTCCACCCTGGATAACGCTTCCCAGCCATGAACCAGCACCGGCATTCCGATCCGAAAATCACTGCCGGCAGCCGTGAGACTGAAGCGGTTGCAGCGGAATTTGCCACGCTTGTGCGGGTGGGGGAAACGGTGGCGTTGATCGGGCCGCTTGGCGCGGGCAAGACCACGTTTACCCGTGGCTTCGTCCACGCGCTGGGTTTCACCGGCCCGGTACGAAGCCCCAGCTTCACCCTCGCCAACCGCTATCCATCCACCCCGCCGGTGACCCACCTGGACCTGTTCCGCCTCAGTGACCCGTCGGAGCTGATCGCCCTGGACCTCGACGGGGAACGGGAGCAGCGGATCCTGCTGGTGGAGTGGGGAGACCGTTTCGAGGAGGACTGGGGCCCGGCGGACTGGGTGATCCGGCTGGCGCCCGCTGCGGCCGATCCCGACAAACGCACCATCACCATCACACGGCAGACGGAGACTAGCTGACATGCGTATCCTGGTGATCGACACATCCGGCAACGCCGCCCGGTGGGTGGGCGTGGAAAACGGCGACGCGCTCGACCCGGTGGAAGTAGAGCCGGGACGCCGCCACGACAGCATCCTGGCGGAGGGCGTACGCGACTGGATGGCGAAACACGGCTGGGACAAACCGGACGCTGTGGGCGTGGTCACCGGCCCGGGCGGCTATTCCGGCCTGCGGGTGGGCGTCGCCTTCGCCACTGCCGCCGCGGAAGGGTGGGGAGTGAAGGTGGTTCCTGTGACCGCTTACGAAGCCGTGGCCGCGCGTACGCCCGAAGAGACCGCCGTGTGGGCGCTGCTGCCCAGCCGGAAAAACCGTTGCCGCTGCCGGTTGATGAGCGGCGGTTCGGAGCCGGTTCCCCTCGACGATCCCGGCGAGATCTCGGTACAAGCGCCGGACTGGCCCGCCACACCGAGGCCGTTTGTGCTGCTGGGCGACGGTTACGAGCGCTACCGGGCGCACCTCGACCAGGCCGCCGGGGAGGTTGCGACCATCCTGCCGCAGGACTCAGTCGAGTTGCTGGAGAAAGGGGAAGCGTTGGCGCTCGTTGTCCAGAAAGCGTGGGACCGGGGCCAGGCGGTGAGCCCGGACGAGGTGGACGTGGAATACGGGGCGGTGTTTCAACCGACTGCGTCGCCGTAGACCTGACAAAGTCGGATCTTTCATGCGCAATGGTTTTTCACCTGAATAAGCCATGATATGATAGCAGTTTGGGCGCATGGCCCGATACGTTCTCCGCTTGTATTATATTGACCTGACGGGACACCTGCTTTCGCAGGAATGACATCATGGGACATTTCATTCGAAAATTACTATATGACAGCGAAACACAACCGTGGTTCATTCGTGAAGTATCCGGGTTAACGAGACAATTCCCCGATGCATTACTCGATATGCAAGTCAACGGGTCGAAGCCCTGAAGCCGCCCGGGGCAAAAAGTCGGCGAAAGAACAGGTCAGACGTTGTCAGCGTCCCTCCTTCCATTCGCAGCAGGATGCTTTCGTTGCATCCCCTGTCGTGCTCGCAGTTCTGGAAGATGGTAAGAATTTTCAGAGAATGCCTCGTAAGCATATAGGGTATGATATTGGGGAAGCGCCTCTCTGTTGCTCACTCTGGATCATCAAGTCATAAATAATCCTCAGTTTGCGCCAAGCTGTACTTTCGGTATATTGTACAATAAGGATGATACTCGTGTCTTGCCAACCCTGTCGGAAAGGAGGCGGGATGAGAAAGCCGCTCACCGCCCTGTTGTTAGTCGGAATCCTTGCGGCTGTACCCATGCTGTTCCAGGCGTGCAGCGACGCCGAGGATATGCTGTCTCCGCACCATTTCGATGGCTTGCGGAACATCCAGATTTCGCCGGACTTCAACTACGAGACTGTGACCACTCTGCATCTCGACTTGACCGTGATCAACGTGGACGGCTCCCCGAAGGACCGGTGCGTCGTTACAGTGTACCACGGCGACCCGACGGACACCCTGATCGAGATTCTCCGGATCGGACGCGGCGTGACGGACGCCAACGGCCATTTGGTCATGGACCTCTCGGTACCGACCTACCTTTCCGAAGTCTATATCACCGCCAATGTGATGGGTGTGGCTAACCAGGGGTTCTTTCCGATTGGCGACGGGACCATTGTCCACACCTTCGGCCCGGGCGGGTCCGGCGGGATGATGCAGTCCATGCACCGGCGCGGCCCGGTTGTTAAGCCGTCGAGCCCACGCTCCGCCCTGTCCCACGACTGGCAGTACCTGGGTACGTGGGATGACGACGGTGTCCCGGATTACCTGTCCCCTATTCAGACCGATTTTCCGCAGAGCTTCTTCAATACCTTGAGCGGGACCATCCAGGAAGGGATCGACCTGACGGGAACGCACCCCGAGTACTTCGGCGATGACGTCCAGAACAACATCAACTTCACCTGCGATGTGGATTCGGTGGTGGTGACGTTTGTCTCGGACGGCGCCTCGTGGCAGAACGCGCTGGGCTTTTACCCGTATCCGATCAACAATCCGCCTCCGGGGATCTCGCAGCTTCAGCCCAAGCTGACCCTCTTCCCGAACGCCAGCCTGGAAGGCATGGGCGGCGGTCTCGAGCCGGGTGACCGGGTCGTGCTGGAACGAGCCGAGTTCAACCAGAACTATTCCATGGGCTTCTTCATCGTGGCCGACGGCTGGATTGGCGACCCGGACATGGTGGGCCAGGGCAACTGGACCAACTGGTCGGTGGACGACTACAACCCGCAGGACAACCGGCATTTTGTGCTGCTGCACGACAGCGCCAACGAACGGTTGATCATGGCGGTGGAGGACTGGAAACGCAACCAGCCTCATTCCGACAGCGATTTCAACGACTGCATCGTGACGGTTGAAGTCTACCCGTTCTGCGTGGACACCACCGGCCTGCCGAACATCGACATCCCGTACGAGGGCGACGACGATTCCGACGACGACGGGGTGGATGACGACTACGACGATTACCCGGACGACCCGGACAAGGCGTTTGACAACTACTTCCAGACCAGCGTGGCCTTCGAAGACCTCTGGCCCGTGGAAGGCAATTACGACATGAACGACCTGGTGGTGCAGTTCATCACCAACCAGATCACCAACGGCGACAACCTGGTAACGTTCATCGAGGCCGACATCACCATCAAGGCGGTGGGGGCGGAATACCACAACGGGTTCGCGTTTGAATTGCCGATCCCGGCGAGCGACGTGATTTCAATTACCGGCAGCGAGAGCACCGGCGACGTGTTCAACTTCAGCGGTTCCAGCCCGGAAAGCGGCCCGACCAACGCGGTGATTCCTGTGTTCGACGACACCCGGGACATCATTACGCCGGTGTCCGGCTGGACCTATGTGAACACGGAATACGGCGCGCCGAGCCAGACGGCGCCGACCATTTCCATCGTGATCGAAATCGAGCCCACTGCGCCGGCGGACCTGGGCGCCGCGCCGTACAACCCGTTCATCGTGGTCAACGGCAACCGTGGCAAGGAAGTCCACCTGCCGGGCTATGCGCCGACCAACCTTGCCGACGACAGCTTCTTCGGGGAGGGCGACGACACGACGGATCCCGCCACAGAGCGCTACTACAAGAACGTCGATAACCTGCCCTGGGCGATCCTTGTGCCCACCGACTGGCAACACATGATGGCCGGCGAAGAGATCACCTCCGGCTACCTGTACTTCCGGGACTGGGCGGAGAGCGACGGCGTCCAGTACACCGACTGGTACCTGGATGAACCCGGGTACATCAACACCTCGGTGGTGTGGAGCGAATAGACGCGTGTTTTACGGTTGGTGGATATCACCCTCATTAGGATGTTACCACTCTGGAAGAGGCGCGCCTGGCGTTTTGTTGGGCGCGCCATTTTTGTGGAAAACGTGGCACGGGCGTCCCGCCCGTGGTTGTTGCAAAAGCGGCGCGCTTGTCATCATGGCGAGCGCATCATTGTTTTTACTTGGGTAGCACGGGCGTCCCGCCCGTGGCTGTTGCAGGGTCAACGACGAAGGCATTCGTGCATGGAGTGTGTAACAGAATCTGCAACGAGATCATTCCTGCGTAGAGTCATAACAGAAGCAACAACGAGTGTCATTCTCTGTAACAGAAGCAACAACGAGTGTCATTCCTGCGTAGCAGACTGTTTCACAGTAAGCCCCACTCTCATTCCAGCGAAGGCTGGAATCCAGTCATGTTTATATACTACAAGATGTCAGCTATACCAACCGCAAGCTGAATCCTGTTTCAGTGCTGAATTGCGAACATGATCTTTTCTTGCACCTTGTCTGGATTCCAGCCTTCGCTGGAATGAGATTCCTGTTGCATTCTGCGACGGTCTGCTTTCGCAGGAATGACATCATGGGACATTTCATTCGAAAATTACTCTATAGTGGTTCTTGCAAAGAATCAAACACACTAAGATTCTTAAGTACTTGTTTATTCTGGATTCCTGCTT
>CAZYOC010000168.1:0-10048 GCA_964648415.1 uncultured bacterium
CATACATTCCCTGCGCATAGAAGCCCTGACAAATCACTTCCTCGGCGCCGGAGGCATGCAGCAAGGTACGGTAGAGGTATTCTCCTTTCACTGTATAGCGGTTGAGGATGAGTTGCAGGTCCGCCCCATACAGCGACATGTCCGCCTCATTGTCCTGGTTGAAGAACCAGGCCCCGGACACCCCAAGGTGGAATCTGTCCCATGCCGCTGCTGCGAAGCGTCCGCCGGTAGCCAGTTTTGCGTCGATCTCGTTGATTGTGATATTGGAATCCGCAGGCGAACAGCCCATGCCGTCCGTACCCAGCACCACGCCCGCCTGGCTAAGGCAATGCTGGTAGTTGAAGCCGTTGGTAACGTACAGCGAGGTTTCGTACCAATGTGCTTCCCGTTGCACCCAGATGCCGTAATCGTTCCACATCTGGTGGAACAGCGCCACCGCCAAGGGCGCTGAAACGAGTTCGCGGTCGACCGAGGGATAGACGCGCCAGTCGATGCCAAAGGGAACATCGAACTGGCCGACGTTGATATCGGTCCTGCCGGCATCGTTGTGGAGCCAATGGAAGGTTACCAGCATGGCTCCCAGGCCGAGTTGCTGGGATGCCTGATCGTAGGCGATGGCGGCCATGAAGTGGAACCGTTCGGACAAGGGGCGTTCGAGATCAAACTCCACTTGCCCAAGCTGGTAATGCGTTTCTCCCTTCAGCGACGTATTGTAGGCGTAAACATCCGCGAAGCCGGTGATTTCCAACGGTGTGTCGTCCTGGGCGTACAGAGGGGGTAGAAACAGACAGGTAACCGCTACGACGATTACCCCACAGCGAACAATGGACATGACGTCTCCTGTGGATGATGTCCCGGAGCTTGGTGGAAAATGAGCTCCACCGTTCGGGTAGATGAATATCAGACCACCTCCTGATAGTTGTCAACGGCTTTGATAGCGAGACGCCCGTGCGACACTGCGGCCGACGAGGGCGACGATATTACACGAGCTGAGATTGTTCCGGGAGGATTCCCTTTGAGACGATTGAACCGGGAGGAGCTGTCCCTGCATTCCGTCTCTGGAGAACATGACCGCTATAAACCAACCCTTGAAACCACCGGTCTGGCGCCCGTTATTAGGAATAGTTCTTGATAGTGATAAGGCGGCGCATGGAAACGGTACCCAACAGAAGGCTCACCCGGCAGCGTCGCGTACTCCTGGAAGAGTTGCGCAAGCTGCGTACGCACCCGTCAGCCGACGAGCTCTACATGCTGGTCCGGCAACGGTTGCCGAGGATCAGCCTGGCCACGGTGTACCGTAACCTGGAGCTGCTGGCTTCCGACGGCGCCATTCGGCGGATCGACCAGACCAGTGGGCCGCGGCGTTACGACGGCAACATTGCTCCGCACCTGCATGTGCAGTGCACCGAATGCGGGCGTGTGGAAGACGTGCCGGACGTGGGCTTGCCCGAACCGGCGGAACAGATCCGGATACCGGGATGGGAGATCACCGGACGCGAGCTGACCATCCAGGGGGTGTGCGGCCCGTGCCGCGAGGACTCCTGAGACCACGGTTGCGTGGAATTGCATGACGACAAGCGTCGTTGGGTTCAGTAAGTTTGCGATAGCTAACAGATGATGTGCAGCTCAGAACCCATCTGTTCAGGTGAAACGCGCTACATTGCGAGAATATCTCGCGATTTACAATCTGTAAACGATTGATCGTAATTCATTTAACCCCGTCAAGCCAGAGCTTGGCTCAAGAAAAGGGAGGATGTACGCATGTCGACGAAAGATAAGCGTGAACAAGCAGTTGCGAATCTGAAACGCTGGCAGAAAGTGGAAAACGCGTCGGTGGTCTCCACCGGGCGGATCATGGAAAAAACCGATCACCCGTTGCTGCATATGGTCGCGGAGATCATTCAGCGCGACTCCCAGATGCACTACCATGTCCAGCAGTTGATCATCGACAGCATGGAAGCGAAGCCGTTTTCGCTGACCCCGGAAGATGTGGCGTCGGTGTGGGATCTGATCGAAGAGCACATCAGGATCGAGCAGAAGACCATCGAGTTTGCCGAGGAGTCGCTGGAAAACCTGAAGGGCGCGAAAGACTTGACGCCGCAGATTTACCTGCTGCGCTACCTGCTGCGTGACGAGGAAAAGCACAACGAAATCCTGGAAGCGCTGGAGAAGGTGAAGAAGGACCTGTATCCCTACGCGTAGTGCTGTGGGAGTTCAAACAGCCTTGCATGGCGCGGTTTGCCGGACGAGGACGCCTGGATCCTGAACGGGTCGGCGGAAAACAACATTAACACTGGTCTTTGAACGTTTTGTCTCTGTATGGTCATTCCCGAAAGTCCGGCGCGATAGACACTTGACCGCCATTCCCGCGAAGTCTGGCGCGATGGCATACTTGGCTGTCATTCCCGCGAAGGCGGGAATCTCCTCCCTGCGAATCACCGGAGGAGATTCCGCCCGAAGCATGCGGGTGCGGGCTCTTCGCAGGGGATGACAAGGTGAGGCAGTTCATTCATACCAGGCATTTGTTTCGATCAACGTTTACGAGTTGAGGAGGATAGAAAGATGATGATTTCCAAGAAGATGGAGAAGGCGCTGAACGCCCAGATGAACCGTGAGCTGTTCTCCTGGTACCTGTACCTGGCCATGTCGGCCTGGTTCAAGGATCAGAACCTCGACGGGTTCTCGAACTGGATGGCGAAGCAGGCGGGCGAAGAGATGGCGCACGCCCGCAAGTTCTACGATTACATCTTTGAGGTGCGCGGCAAGGGCGAGCTGGACGCGATCGAGAAGCCCAAGGCCGAGTGGGACAGCCCGCTGAACGCGTTCAAGGAAGCCTTCGATCACGAGCAGTACATCACGAAGAACATCCACGAGCTGGTGCACCTGGCGCGTGAAGAGAAGGACCTGGCCACGGAATCCTTCCTGGGCTGGTTCGTTGATGAGCAGGTGGAAGAGGAATCCACGGTGGACGACATCGTGAACAAGCTCGAGATGATGAAGGACTTCAAGGGCGGCCTGTACATGATGGACAAGGAGCTGGGCGCGCGCGAAGCCTAGAAACGGCCGAAAGTCACTCTTTGTAAAAAGCCGCCCCAATTCCTGTTCTCATACATTAAGCGCTCCAGTGTTATCATGCTGTTTATGAAGCACTTCCCCTGAGCGCGATTCGGCCGTGAGAACCAACGACTCCAGCAGAAATACCCGAATCACACTTTCCGGCCAGGCTTTGAAAAGCCTGGCCGGAAAGTCACTTATTCGTAAAAAAGCCGCCCCATTCCCTGTTCACATACAGAGAGCGCCCAGTGCTATCGTGCTGTTTATGAAACACTTCTGCTGAGCGTGATTCGGCCATGAGAACCGACGACTCCAGCAGCAATACCTGAATCACGCTTTCCAGCCGAGTTTCCAGTTCTTACTGCCGGAGCCAAACAGCAGTAGAACAGGCCTTGTTTTTCCTGTTAGCAACTCCTAACTTATCTCCCGCATCTTTTGTTCCTGCGCCCCTTCCGGTGCATTGTCGGCGGAAGTGTGATACCTTCACAGGGTCAGGGCCTTGCAAGCGAGGTGTCCGGTGTCAAAACTCACGGGGGAGGAGACACGATGAAACGACAGATTCTGATGGTAGTTGTGTTGGCGACGGCGTTGCTGGCGGTAGCGTGCAGCGGCGGTGACAAGGGTGACATCGCCGGCCGGAAGGTGGATGTGGTCGCTACGACCGGCATGATCGGAGACGCGGCGACGGTCATCGGCGGCGACCGGGCGAATGTTCAAACCTTGATGGGACCCGGGGTGGATCCTCACCTCTACAAGGCGACCGCCGGGGATGTGAGCCGGTTGTCCAACGCCGACATCATCTTCTACAACGGATTGCATCTGGAAGGGATGATGGCCAGTGTGCTTGCTAAGATGAGCGAGGAAATCAAAACGGTAGCCGTGGCGGAAGCGATCCCCCGGGACCGGTTGCTGTCCCCCGCAGAGTATGAAGGCCAGCATGATCCTCATGTCTGGTTTGACGTCGAGATGTGGATGTACGCGGTGCAGGCCATCCGGGACGCGTATGTGGAGCTGGATCCCAGGCACGCGGACGAATACAACAAGAACGCGGAAGCGTACATCGCCGACCTGACCGCACTGCACCAGGAAGTGAGGGAGCTGGCGGAATCGGTATCGCTAGAGAAGCGGGTGCTGATCACCGCGCATGACGCTTTCAACTATTTCGGGCGCGCCTACGGGTTCGAGGTGCGTGGCCTGCAAGGCATCAGCACAGCGTCGGAAGCGGGTGCGGGGGATGTGCAAAGCCTGGCCGCGTTCATTGCCGAACGGCGTATCCCGGCGATCTTCGTGGAATCCTCCATCCCGGCGAGGAACCTTGAGGCGGTGCAGGCCGCGGTGAAGAGCAAGAACTTCACTGTCGCCATCGGCGGCGAGCTGTTCAGCGACGCCATGGGCACTGCCGGAACGCCGGAGGGCACATATATCGGCATGGTCCGGCACAACGTGACGACGATTGTCGAGACGCTGAAACAGCAGTAGCAAGGACGCGAGCATGGCGCATGAGAGCGCAGCGACCGACCAGGCGGTGAGCAACCCCGCGATTGAGGTGAACGACCTCACGGTGGCCTACCACGAGAAACCGGTATTGTGGGACGTGGACCTGAACGTCCCGCAGGGCGTCTTGATGGCGATTGTCGGCCCGAACGGCGCGGGCAAGACCACCATGATCAAGGCGATCCTGGGGCTGGTGAAGGCGGCGGCGGGAGATGTGCGTATCCTGGGCGAGCCTTACGACCAGGTGCGCCGCAAGGTCGGGTATGTCCCCCAGCGCGGCAGCGTGGACTGGGATTTTCCCACGACGGTGCTCGATGTTGTCATGATGGGCTCCTATGGTTCCCTGGGCTGGTTCAAGCGGCCGGGGAAAGCCGAACGTGACCGGGCGATGAACGCGCTCGAACGGGTAGGCATGGAGAAGTTCGCTCACCGGCAGATCTCGCAGCTCTCCGGCGGCCAGCAGCAGCGGGTGTTCCTCGCGCGAGCCCTGGTGCAGGAGGCCGATGTCTACTTCATGGATGAACCGTTTCAGGGTGTTGACGCCACCACCGAACGAGCCATCATCGCCATCCTGAAAGACCTGATGAAGGCCGATAAGACCGTGCTGGTAGTGCACCACGACTTGCAGACGGTGCCGGAATACTTCGACTGGGTGTTGATGCTGAACGTGCGCCGGATCGCGGCCGGACCGGTCGGCGAAGTGTTCACCGAGGAGAACCTGCGGACGGCGTTTGGCGGGAAGGTGGGCTTCCTGACCAAGCATGGCGAGGGGGAGCATCCCGCCGATGGTGCATCTCAACCCGTGACCGGCGAGGCCGGCGGGGAGACGGTGTCGTGAGCCCGCTGGATCTGTTCACAGATTACACTCTGCGGACGGTCGCCCTGGGGGCGGCGCTGCTGGGCGTGGTCAGTGGGGCGTTGGGCAGCTTCGCCTTGCTGCGCAGGCAGAGCCTGCTGGGCGATGCGATGAGCCATGCCGCCCTGCCCGGGATCGCGCTGGCGTTTCTCCTGACCGGCAGCAAAGCGCCCCTGGTGCTGCTGGTGGGAGCCGCGTTGGCCGGCTGGCTGGGTACCTGGTTCGTGATCCAGGTGACCACGAAATCACGGATTAACCAGGACAGCGCGCTGGGGCTGGTGCTGAGCGTGTTCTTCGGCTTCGGACTGGTGCTCCTGACCTTCATTCAGAAGATGCCCACGGCCTCCCAGGCCGGGCTCGACAGTTTCCTGTTCGGCCAGGCGGCCACCCTGATGGAAAAGGACCTGGTGACCATGGCCGCCCTGGGGTTACCCACGATGATACTTATGGGAATCTTCTGGAAGGAATTCAAGCTGCTCAGCTTTGACCGTGAATACGGCGAGACGCTGGGCTTTCCCATGAAGAAGCTGGATCTGCTGATCACGGCGTTGCTGGTGATCGCGATCGTGATCGGGTTGCAGACGGTGGGCGTGGTGCTGATGAGCGCGATGGTGGTGGCCCCGGCGGCAGCGGCGCGGCAATGGACCGACCGGATGACGCTGATGGTGACCCTGGCCGGCCTCTTCGGCGCGATCAGCGGTGTGGTCGGGGCGGTGCTGTCGGCCTCCACGGAGAACCTCCCCACCGGCCCCACTATTGTGCTGGTGTTGTCGGCGGTTGTCCTGGCCTCACTGCTGCTGGCGCCCAAACGCGGGTTGGTATTCAACGCCCTCCGGCAACGGCGCAACAACCAGAAACTGCAACTCCGCGCCGTGCTGGAGGATCTGTACATCCTGCACCGGCAGCATGGCGGCCGGGACCATTCGCATCCCATTGAGACCCTGCGGGCGATGAGCTGGGGCCACGGCGGCGTGGAACGCTCCCTTAAAGAACTGCAGGAACGCGGCTGGGCGGCCATAGACAACGGCGGCTGGTTGTTGACCGAAGCCGGACGTGAAGAGGCAAAACGCCTGGCGCCGGGGGAGGCGGCATGAGTCCCCAACAATTCGACATCCAACTGATTGCCGTGTTGACTGCCGCAGCGTGTGCTCTGCCCGGCGTGTTTCTGGTGCTGCGCAAGATGGCGATGATGAGCGACGCTATCAGCCACGCGATCCTGCTGGGGATCGTACTGGCGTTTTTCGTGGTCAAGGATCTGACGTCGCCGTTCCTGCTGATCGCCGCCGCCGCCACCGGAGTGCTGACCGTGGCGCTGGTGGAAATGGTCACCCGCACCCGGCTGCTGAAAGAAGACGCCTCCATCGGGATTGTCTTCCCGGTGTTGTTCAGCGTGGGCGTGATCCTGATCAGCAAATACTCCGGCGACATCCACCTGGACACCGATGCTGTCCTGCTGGGCGAGCTGGCGCTGGCGCCGTTTGACCGACTGGAGCTGTTCGGCGCGGATCTTGGCCCGGTGGGCGCATATACCATGGGCGGCGCGCTCGTCCTGAATCTCCTCTTCATCCTGTTGTTCTACAAGGAACTGAAGCTGGCGACCTTCGATCCGGGCCTGGCGGCGGCGGTGGGGATCTCGCCGGTGCTGATTCATTACTCCCACATGGCGCTGGTGTCGGTGACCGCAGTGGGGGCGTTTGACGTAGTCGGCTCCATCCTTGTGGTGGCGCTGATGATCGCTCCGCCGGCCTCGGCCTACCTGCTGACCGACCGGCTGCCGGTGTTGATCGGCCTGGCGGTGCTTTTCGGGGTGGCATCGGCGCTGCTGGGGTTCTGGACAGCGGTGTTGCTGGACGCTTCCATCGCGGGCAGCATGGCCACCTGGACCGGGCTGCTGTTTGTGGGCGTTTTCCTCTTCGCGCCGGACCGGGGCATGGTGGCGCTCGCGCGTCGCCGGCGTCGCCAACGGGGCGAGTTCGCGCTCCGCATGCTGCTGGTCCACCTGTTGCAGCACGAGGGCAATCCCAACGAAGCCGAGGAAAGTCGCGCGGATCACCTGGAAGGGCACTTCCGCTGGGACCACGGATTTGCTCAGCGTGTGATTCGTCACGGGGACAGGCGCGGGATGCTGCGCCTTCGCGGCCAACACCTCCGGCTCGAGCCTGAGGGGCGAAAGTCAGCCCAGAGAGCTGTGATGGAAACCTGAGATCTCCAGTGCCATCGAAAGGGTAGCGATGTTCCACGCGATGACGTATTTTGCCCTGAACGTTCAGCCAACCAGTTACAGGATCAGAGGTGGAGCTACCCAACGTCGATGGGAATATCCGTTACCTGGGTATCGGGGATTACGGCGTATCGAACACCCCGGGCGAGGTGTTGCGGACGATGGGGCTTGGCTCCTGCATTGGCGTTGTCCTGCTGGCTCCTCATGTGCATGCGGTCGGCCTGGCGCATATCGCACTTCCCTCGTCGAAAACCAATCCGCGCCGGGCGAAAAGCAAACCCGGCGCGTATGCGGATACCGCGATTCCGGCGTTATTGAAGGTTATGAAGGAAATCGGGGTAAGCTCCGCATCGCAAATCGTCGCGAAACTCGCGGGCGGAGCCACCGTGGTGGATCCCAACAATGTGTTCAACATCGGCAATCGCAACCAGGTGATGGTGAAACGGGTATTGGACTATTACAGAATCAAGGTGGTTGCAACGGAACTCGGCGGCGATTTGAGCCGGAACGTCTCCGTGTATGTGGACTCGGGGAAGGTTGAGTTGTCGTCGGCCGGAAGAGGGAAATGGTGGTTATGAACTTACCGGAAAACGTTGTCAAGAAGGTGGAAGCAATACCGGTGTTGTCCCGGGTGGCGTCGGACTTGATCACCCTGGTCAACAGCCCGGATTATTCTCTGGACGCGGTGGCGCGCCTGGTTTCCCAAGACGCGTTCCTGACAGGTAAGGTCCTGCGTTTGGCGAATTCGGCGGCGTATGCTCGCGGCAACACGTTTTCGTCCGTGCAACGCGCGGTACCCCATATCGGCGGCAGGGCGGTCATGGGCCTCGTGCTCGGGACCAGCGCGAAAGAACTGTACAACGATGGGCTGGACGGCTACGCGGCGGAGCAGCACAGCGGCCTGTGGGAACACTCCCTGCATACCGCGCTCGCGGCCAAGGAGATCTCACGCTTTGCCCGTACGCCGGTTGTGGCCGACGAAGCGTTCACCGCCGGCCTGCTCCATGACGTCGGCAAAGCCGTGTTGTCTGAATTCCTCCAGGTCGACCCGGAGACCGAAGACCGGAAGAACTACCTGAAGACCGAACGAGAGCGCTCCGGGGCGGACCATGCCACGGTCAGCCACGCCATCGTCACCCACTGGAACCTTCCCGATCCGATCAAGCAGGTGGCGCTGCTGCATCACGCGCCCGCCCATGCGGATGAAGCTTACCGGCCGCTGGTCTATGCTGTTCATCTCGCTGATTTTATCGCTCAGATGCACGGCAAGGGCACCGGCATCGACGCCCTCGCCTACACCCTCGATCCCAGCTACAAGGACTACATCGCCATCACTTCCGAGCAACTGGATAACATTATTTTCCTGATCGAAGATGAATACCAGGCTATTGTGGCTCAGATGAAGCCGGAATGATTCGAGGCACACCTTCATTCTCCCAACAAAAAAGCCCCTTCCGGGGCTTGTTTCGTCTTTGCAATCATGACACGGCTTCGTCTACTCCGCCTCTTCCTGGCCGAGGATGACCGTGACCTTCTTTGAGAGGTCGTCCAGGTCCGGCGGTTTATCGATGTAGTAATCCACCCGCAGGTCCTTGGTGGCGTCTTTCACCAGTTCATCAATGAACCCGGACAGGATAATGATATGGGTGCCCTGGAGGTTACTCTCCTGCCGCAGCATGGAGGCGATCCGGACACCGTCGGTGCCGGGGAGATGCAGGTCGAGAATCACGAGGTCCGGTTGGTTTTTAATCAACAGCAGCCCGGCTTTGGCGATGTCGTGAGTGCCCAGCACGACCCGGTCGGGCCGTTTCAGGGTTTCCACCAAGGTGTCCACAATCGCCGGTTCGTCGTCTATGATCAGGACGGTGGGAGGCCGGCTGGCCTTTTCCCACTGTGCGGGAACATCGAACCCATGTTCTCGGCAGAACCGCACCATCTCGTCGGCAGAAATGCGATAGTGCCCTCCGGGGGTTGAACCGGATTTCAACTGCCCGCGCTTGATCCAATTGGCCACTGTCTCCGGGGTCACATGGCAATGCCGGGCGATCTCGCCGGTGGTGAACCAAAGTTTACGCGGTTTCTTCTTTGAGGATGACGCCATCAGGTCGCCTTTCTTCAACTATCAGGTTCACAACACCCTGCAGATGAACGTGTCGCTCGCTCCGCGACCCGCGCTCATTCAGGAGGTGAATCAGTATCCATCGGAATGACTTTCAATATACGTGTTTTCTCTCGCATTGGCAAAAGCAGAGTCATTTTTTTCCACATCGAGAATGTACAGCTGCCTCAAGCGAGACGTGTGCTTTATCGCACACGGCCCCTCTCACACGTGTGAATGCATACTCAAAACCTGCAAGTGTTTTGGTCCACTACTGGTCCATTGCGCCAGCTATGAATCGTTCTGAGCTGCGCATTATCGTTCA
>CAZYOC010000169.1:0-9969 GCA_964648415.1 uncultured bacterium
TTCCTGCTTTCGCAGGAATGACATCATGGGACATTTCATTCGAGAAATACTATAGATGTACAAGCACGAATCCAACATCGGATCGCTGCCCGGGTCTACATTAAGACAATGTGAAATGCGTACCATCTTGGTATTAATCCGGGCAGCCATTAACCGGAATCAGATCTAACACAAGCAGGCTTTCATAGTCCGGGACAGCATGACATCCTTCTTCTCACGACAAGCTGCCCGGGGCAAATCCTTCAAGTGAATCGTATTTCAATGGCAACCGCACCCCTCGCCCTGTTTCCCCGGGTTCACATGCCCGTGCAACACATCCCAGGCCAGGGGTAACCGGCTCATCACATCCCCGGCCAGGATGCCCGTGGTTCCGACTTCTTCTGCGGCCATGTCGCCCGCCATGCCATGCAGCGCCGCACCCGCCACAGCGGCCATCACCGGGAAGATCCCCTGCGCCAGCAGCCCCGCGATGGTTCCGGTCAGCACGTCTCCCATGCCGGCGGTCGCCATCCCCGGATTGCCCACGACCAGCGTATACACCGGCACGCCCGGCCCCGCCACCAGTGTGGGAACACCCTTCAGCAGGATGACCGTGTTCCACTCCTCCGCGTACTTCTTCAGCGCCGCCACACGATCTCGTGCGATCTCACCGGCCTCCATCCCGGTAAGGCGCGCGAACTCGCCGATGTGAGGCGTCAACACCACATCCGGGCTGAGCTTCTTCAGAAGCTCCGGCTTCTGCGCGAGAGCGTTGAGGCCGTCAGCGTCGATCACCGTCGAGCGCTTCAGGTTCTCGACCTGCCTCTGCACCCAGGCGACGGTATCCGGATGCTGTGTCAGGCCCGGGCCGTAGACATGCACATCGGCCCATTTTTTCGCGTCGGCCAGCACTTCATCGGCCTCGGCGGTCAGGCTGCCCTCACTGTTCTCCGGCAGCGGGATCGTCATCACTTCGGGCTGATGCTGCGCCAGGATAGCCTGCACACTCTCCGGGGTGGCGGCTTTTACCATTCCGGCCCCGGCCCGCAAACAGGCTCCGCTGGTCAGCGCCGCCGCTCCGGACATCCCGCGCGACCCCGCCACCACCAGCACATACCCCGCATCGCCTTTATACATGGAACGGCGCCGGTTGGGCAGAATATGACGGATGTCCTCTTCTTCCATCATGTACAGGACCGCGTCAGTGTCCTTGATGAATTCCGGCGGGATCTGGATATCGATCACCTCGATCCGGCCGGCGTAGTCCAGCCCCGGTTCGAGGACGAGGCCGGCTTTCAATCCTCCGAAAGTGGCGGTGACATCGGCGAAGACGACGTTGCCCTCAACAACGCCCGTGCGGCCATTGACACCCGAAGGGATATCCACCGCCAGCACAGGAGCAGGGTGCTCGTTGATTGCGTCGATAGCGTCCGCGTAGATCCCCCGCACCGTCCCTTCCAGGCCGGTGCCCATGATGGCGTCGACGATCAAATCAGCACGCGGCAGGTTCTTCAGATCGTCCGCGCTCTGCACATCCACAACTCGTCCGCCCAGCTTCTCGTAGACGTCCAGGTTCATCTTCGCGTCGCCCTTGATCCGGTCGCGGTCGGCCAGGAGATAGACAATCGGGTTGGCGTAGTGGTTGAACAGCCGCCGCGCGACCGCGTAGCCGTCGCCGCCGTTGTTGCCCGGCCCGCAAAACACGAGTACATCGCTGCCTCGGAGGTTGTCGCCGAGCATCTCGACACAGGCCGCAGTTGCTCCCCGCGCCGCCAGCTCCATCAGCACCATCCCCGGCAGTCCCAGGTCCTCGATGGTCCGCCGGTCCAGTTCTCGCATTTGATCGGGTGTAAAAACGTGTTGCACCGTCGCTTCCTCCCTGTTGAGATGTCCTGCAAAGTACAGCACGGGCTGAAGCGCTGCAAGGAATGTCTGCGCCGGAAACGGGGAATGAGCGTCGCTCAACTGGATGTTGTATATTGCGCCATGCCGACGCTCGAACCGCAACCAACCATTCCTACCGTTATCGGGATCGACCCGGGCACCCAGGTGACCGGCTGGGGGGTGATCACCGTCGCTCGACGTCCGCAAATGCTCGAATGCGGCGCCATTCGCACCAAGTCCGGCGAACCGCTCGAGCAACGGCTGTACCAGATCTTCAGCGAGGTGGATGATCTACTGGTCCGGTTCCGTCCCGCCGCGCTCGCGGTGGAGGACCCGTTTGTGGGGAAAAACGCCCGCAGCGCGCTGGTGCTGGGGCAGGCCCGGGGCGTGGTGCTGGTGGCCGGGGTGAGGCGCGAGATCCCGGTGGCGCATTACCCGCCACGTTCGGTCAAATCCGCCATCGTGGGCAAAGGCAACGCCGGCAAGGAGCAGGTGCAGTTCATGGTGCAGCGTCTGCTGGGACTGCGTGAGCCGCCGAAACCGCTGGACGCCTCCGACGCCCTCGCGGTGGCGTTGTGTCACCTCCACCGGGGACGGCTCCGGCGGGATTTGCTGTAATTCATCGCGTGAGCATAGCGCAGGAATACACTCCCCGGCCAGGCAAAACCGGGCTACCTCCGACCAGCGGGGGCGCCGGTCCTACACTCCCATTTGCCCTCCCCCGTCGCCGGTCGTACTTTCCAGCATCGCGCCAACAACCAACGGTAGCCCGGAAGTGGGATCGCCAGGTAGCCAGTTGTCGTGTCAGATCCCGAACGAAGTGACCATGATTGTCGTGTCAGATCCTGAACGAAGTGGAGATCTGGCACAGTGAGAATTGAACCGGAGAGGTGTCAGGTCTCCGCAAACGACGCTGACGACCTGACACGACTATACTCTCCGGGCTACCGTGTTTCAAGGAGATCGCCTCATGAAGAAGCTGACATTTGCCGTCCTGATCGTCACGCTCACCGTCGCCGCCGCGTTCGCCCAGACGCCCGAACGCACCCACGTCATCCAGCCGGAAGACTACTTCACGCAGGTCTTCCTGTCCGGCGTGGAAGTCGCCCCCAACGGCGAGTTCACCGCCTTCATCGACCTCCGCTGGGACAAGGAATACGACCGCCGCTCGCGCGACATCTGGGTGCTCGACAACGAGACCCTCGAGACGCGTCGCCTCACCTTCTCGCCCAACAACGAGGGCGGCCCGCAGTGGACACCCGACAGCAAGCAGCTCTACTTCATCGGCCACTACGAGCAGCCCGGCGCTGAAGAACCGCCGTACGACGGCAGCTCCCAGGTCTGGCGCATCAACGCCGACGGCAGCGAACTGACAGCCGTCACCCGCGTCCCCGACGGCGTCTACAGCTTCCAGCTCTCAACCGACGGCAAGGCGATCTACTACACCCGCACCACCGAGCACATCATCGACGAGTGGAACGAGCTGCGCTCGCAATACGCCCACGACCTGAAATTCGGCCACGGCATCTACGACGTCTCCGAGCTCTGGAAGCTCGACCTGGTGAGCTGGCGCAGCGAGATGCTGCTCGCCCCCGAGCTGCATATCCACGAGTTCGCCGTATCGCCCGACCAGTCTCAAATCGCCCTGATCACCACCATCGACGGCGAACTGGTCAGCCTGGAGGGCTGGTCCGACGCGCATATCTACCACATCGCCACCGGCGAGCTGACCACCCTGCCCGACAAGCTGTTCCGCGCCGACGCGCCCTCGCCCTACGGCTGGCTGGGAGGGCTGATCTGGAGCGACAACGGCCGCAAGCTGGCATTCAGCGTGGACTTCGACGGCTTCCCCGGCGAGATCATCGTCGCCGATGTCACCAGCGGTGCGGCCAACGCGCAGATGTCGCAGGTCAAGCGCCCCCACGAGGTCCACGTCTACGGCGGCGTGAGCTTCCGGCCCGGCTCCGACGAGGAGATCGCCTTTGTAGCCGAGGACCACGCCCGCAGACGAGTCTACTCCGTCGAGGTCGCTTCCGGCGATTTCAAGACGCTGACCCCCGGCGATGTCGTCATCGGCGGCTTCTCCTTCAAAGGCGACCGTGGCGCGCTGGTCGCCATCCAGTCCGAACTGACCTACTACCACGACCTCGTGCTGTGGGACCGCAAAGGCAAGCAAACCCGGCTGACCCGGCTCAACCCGCAAGTGGACACCTGGATCCTGCCGCAAATCTCCGTGTTCAAGTGGGTCGGCGCGGAAGGCGACACCTGCGAGGGTATCCTGGAACTGCCCGCCGACTACGACGGCTCGGAAAAACTGCCGCTGCTGGTGAGCCTGCACGGCGGCCCGACAGCGTCCGAACCCTACTGCTTCCTGCTGTGGATCTACGGGCGGGCGGCCTACGCGGCGAAAGGCTACGCCATGCTCTCGCCCAACTACCGCGGCTCCACCGGCTACGGCGACGAGTTCATGACCGACCTGATCGGCCACGAGAACGACCGTGACGTGGAAGACATCCTGACCGGCGTGGACGCGTTGATCGAGCAGGGGATCGTCGATCCTGAGCGGATGGGCGTGACCGGCTGGTCCAACGGCGGCTTCCTGACGAACTGCCTGATCTCGACCAACCGGTTCAAAGCGGCGAGCAGCGGCGCGGGCGTGCTGGACATGACTATGCAACTGCTGCAGGAAGATACCCCGGGTCACGTGATCAACTACATGGAAGGCATGCCCTGGGAGGTCCCGGCGGAATACCAGGCCGCGAGTCCGCTGTTCGACCTGAAGCCCGGCATCACAACGAAGGTGCTGATCCACGTGGGCGAGAACGACCCGCGCGTGCCCGTGTCCCACAGCAAAGGGCTGCACCGGATGCTGACCCGCTACCTGGGCGTGGACTGCGAACTGATCATTTACCCCGGCGCGGGGCACAACCTGACAAAGTACACCCACCGCCTGGCAAAAGTCCGCTGGGATCATGCGTGGTTCGATAAGTGGGTGTTGGGGGAGTAAGAAAGCCGCAAAGAGTCACTATATGGTAAAACAGACAGAGGCCCGACAATTGTCGGGCTTCTGTCTGATATCGCTCAGCCTTTTGTCAATATGGCCCTTTGTCAATATGGCCCTAAAAATCTTTCACCGTCAAAATGGATCAGATGTGAAGGCGAATCTGCCACCCATACTTCAGTTTCCCACGCTATCTCAGGAACATATTTAGCCATTGTCTTTCTATCATGAAAGGCCGTCACATATACGATTCCCGCAGTAGAATCGGCAAATAATTCTTCCAGTTCTGTATGCCTTTTAGGATCTACCGGCCCATGGCTGGTGACAGCCTCGATTACAAACAACCATTTACGTTCAGGGTTATATATAATCACATCTGGCATCTTGCCATGCTCATCAACATTCACGCTTAACTCTGCAAGCGCACTTGATTCAAACAAGCTCCATTTTGCGCCCGTATCCCCGGCATAGAGAAGTTGGCCAGCTCTAACGAAACGTGGACCGAAATCCTCTATAATCGCTTTGATCAACTCGCTATGATCGCCAGGTGTCAAACAGATTTCGTCACCATTTGGCGTGGTGACGGGTATCATATGTCCCTCGCGTTCTTTTGCGTACTTGCTGGCGAGTGATTCCTGGTCGGCCAGGTACTTCTGCAGTCTTGCTTGACATTCTTGAGTACCAAAAGTGCGCAATAAAGCAAGTGTACTGGTCTCGATTTGATACACTGTGTGCGGGGAATTTACAGCGCGGTCTGGCTCATCTGGATTGATTAATGCCATTCCCGCTTGAACAAATTGGTGCATCGTTTGCCGACGAATTGTCTCGCGCGTGTTCGGAGCATATTTGATCTTGTAATGCGCATGGATCCAATCCATGATTGGGGTTATGCCCATCAAAGGATTTGTTGCCTCACTCCAGGACTTCTCACGAGTTAAACCAAGCAATGCCAACAAGCACAGAGCTGATCTGTCATTTTGTTGAGCTGATGGTAAATCCAAGTCCTTCAAAACTTGCAATGCTTCTTTAATGACTGTCTTTCGCTGTTTCGCCATGGTTCATGTTCTCCACATATGCATCAATTTCTTTTTGACTCAGTTTGCTCGGCTCTGATATCCGATTGCCTAAGGATATCAGGTTTTCACGGCTGGGATATCGCATGTTTCTTAAATCCGTAGCATTGACCTGAGTGTGCCCATTGAATTGTCTGAATGCTGTATCAAATAGACTTGAATTGAGATAGACAACCAACCCTTTTACCAGGGATTTGGGTAATCCTTGTTTGCTCCAATGAAAAACATTCAGGTGATTTTCAAATCCCAAGTGAGCCACATTTGGGAAATAATCCGGTTTCGTCATTGATGCAACAACCCTTCGTTTTTCCTCTTTAGAAGAAAAACGGCGCACAACGCAATAATAGCCATTGGGAAACAACCATTTTTTCGTGTTATCATTTTCTATTATTGCATTGGGTTTTTTTAGCTTATGGTTGGGCCATCTAAAATATTCTTTGAAATGACCCGGATAAAGCAATGGGACTGTGTTTTCTTCTGGGACATCTTTTAAATATTGACGCAGCCTGAAATCAACAACAGGCCCCGTTGATACTTGCAAACCAATTTGATCCAGGGTATACTTCATTTCTTTGTACAATTCAGGAACGCCGTTTCCACTAATTGCTGGTATATGAATAAATTTCTGCTTGTCACCTGGTATTACAATGTCTTCTGCTGAGTATGACTTTTTTTTCAAATCTATAAATGAGGCATCGGTTGAACTAGACAAAACAATATCAGCTTGAACAGAATCTTTCTCTAATACTATTATAATATTTTCTTGCAACACCTCATCATCCTTAAAAGCTTTCTTCCTTGAATCAAATAGATGAATATGTTTTATTGATGATTCGTTCAGAATTAAATTACGAAAAGATTTATAATATAGACCATTACAAAAGCTTCGTGGTATGATCGCAACCATTATCCCTTTTGGCTTTAGCAACTTTATAGAAAGCGCCACAAAAGCCGAATACAAATTCACTGTCTCTATACCAGCCTTTCTCAGAGCCAAGCGATGTTTTGAGTTGGTTCTTATCTTTTTATAGGGTGGATTCAGGATCGCATGTGTATAACTTGAGATATTGTGGCCAAACAAATCCCCACTTACTGCATCCGATGCTAAAAGAATAAAGTCTTCCAGAAAAGCTGAATATCTTATTTGATCTGATTTTGCATATAAGGATAGATTCCTTTCTAAGTAAGGAAGTAGAAAGTTATCAATTTCGAAAGCATGGATATCTAAGCTACGAGGTTTGCTTGTTTTAAGCTGCCATCTTTCGGTGAAAGCAGCCGAAAGCGAACCTATACCTGCACCCGCATCGAGAAGCCGACAGTTGGATTCAAATGATTGTACGGGAAAGAGACTTGCCATAAACCGTGCAATAGATGCAGGAGTAAAGTACTGTCCCAGCATGGATTTACGTTTGGAATCAGTGGCTCCGGAAATGGTGAGCCTTGATTGCTCAACTGTAGAAAGCAAGTACGAGTCCTCTTGTTGGTTGACTTAATATAACGCTGAGCGGATATTAAGCCAACTGTCTGTCTACGAGAGAGTGAATTCCATCATACCCTCCCTTAACGGAAAAATGTCATGCGCGGTTTGTTCCACATCCAGAAGTTGTTGGCGACGGGTGGCCCGGGAGTTCACTCCCGGGTTTCTTCTGGCAACCACAGATGCCAACCTACGCCACTTCAGCCTGTCTTGAATCAATCAGCAATCCCACTGGAATCCTGAATGCCTCATGCAATCGCTGGATCATGCTCAGCGACAGCCGCCGTTTACCATTCAAGACCTCGGACACTTTCGAGGCGGATCCCAGGTAGGGAACCAGGTCTTTCTGCTGCATCTCGTGCTGCTCCATGATGAACTGCAGGATATCGACCGGGGTGACCGTTTCGCTTGGGTACACGTCACGTTCGTAGGTGTCGATCAAGAGGGCCAGCAGTTCCAGATCCTCAAACTCGTGGGTTCCTTCGTCGGGATCGAGCTCCATCAAGCGGTCCAACTCCGCGACCGCCTCACGGTAATCGTTGTCTGTTTTCAGCACTCGGAATCGCATGAGTATCTCCTGGTCAATCAGTTGTCGTTTCGTTTATCATACTGTGCGTGCGTACCAAGCCAGGTCACACGGCAGATTTGCAGTTTGTAATTGATCCTTGTTTCGAGCCGATAGGCATTACCCTTGATATCGAAAATGGTGAACACGCCAACGGCGTCAACCGTTCTGAAAGTCTGCCGCAATTCATGGATATTTCGCCAGGTTCCTGATGTAATGAGCTGCATCCATCGCTGGAGTGGTTTGCGAATATCCGCATGGGATTTTTCATATGTCCTGAGCAGATCACGTCCAATCAATCGCATCCCTATTCCCCATTGTTTACATTTTCAATATACAAAAAAGTACCCATTATGGGAAGTATTCGAGAGTTCCTGATATAGGAATTGGCGGATTCTAAAGCATCGCCGGTGTTGTCATGACGACTGGAGCGGTGTGAACACAGTACTTCCTTTTGGTATATTTCCGTCGTGGGTTACGATTCGTTGTCACGATCAGGAGAAACCAGGTTGCGCGGCTTATTCCACATCCAGAAGTTGTTGGCGGGCGTTGGCGTGCTCATCGTGATCGCCACGGGCTGCGTGTTGCACCTGGGGTTCGGGATCACCGAGCGGGTGGCGTTCGGCGCACCGGCGGCGGTGGTGTTCACGGGGGTGTTCCTGATCGGGAAACGGTTGTAAAAACGACATCAGGAACGTCTACCCCGGCTTGCTCATGTTCATAAGCCATCGACCCATCCGGCGTCATCCTCCGCTGGTTGTGATTCCAGACCGTCTTCGCTGGTTGTGATTCCAGACCGTCCTCAAACGCACCACAAACCTGGCCGTGCCAGCTGAGCTATAAGGGGCTCGATTCACGAGTCCTTCCCTGGAAGGGAAGCATGTGGATAGCGCGGTGCGTAAGCGCCGCGAGCAGATGCCTCCCCCTCTTTCACGACCCTGGCAGGGTCGCACAAGGCGTGCGCCGGGCATCCTGCCGCTGTGACCAGCCGATGCACAGCTCAAGTGACAAAACACATCTTCTCATCAAACCATGACACTTTATACCTATACTCTTGACACAGACCATATTTGAGCCTAGTTTGGGATAACCGACCAACTGGTCGGATTGGGGGTGGGATTTTGTTGATGGACACCAGAACTCAGATTATTCATGCTGCGGTCTGGCTGTTCCTGAAGCACGGTTACAACACGGTTTCAGTCAGTGATATAGCCAACCGGGCCGGCGTCTCCAAGGGCGGGTTATACCACCATTTCAGCAGCAAGGAAGCGCTGGCTGAAGCCGTGGTCGACTTCTACATCAGGGATTTTTACCTGAAAGTCAGGTCGTCCATGAGCAACACCAACAGCACAACACGTGAGAAATTGCTTGCGGTATTCGAGTTCTCCGCCCCTGATCGCGGCATCTGGGCCGTGCCCGCCGTGGAGCATGCTCCCGAAGACCGTCTAAACCCCTCTGCCGTCCTCCGCTTTCTCTTCGAGATCGCACGGGACAACGAGGAGTTGCGCCAACGCGTGGCGGACAGCCACGACAGGGTGATCGACGATCTCGAGACCATGCTGTGCGAGGGGCAAGACAAGGGCGAAGTCCGCCAGGATCTTGACTGCCGCCATACCGCGTTGACCATCTTCTCCATGCACCGCGGCCTGCTCAACCTCTGGGCGTTCAACCCGGAGATCGAGATCGACGGTAGCTCGCAGCGCATGGCCGAGGACATGTGGCGGATGATCCAGGCGGCTGAATTGATCCAAGCGGTAGAATAGGGCCTGAACGCGCCTCCGTGGGGGCTGCGTTTTTCTATCCCCCTCTACCGACCGACCGGTCGGTTTGGGCGTCAATGAGACGGGGTGCGAGAATCAGGATCCGTGCTAACCAGACTGTCGCAAAATAGAACTCACTCTCATTCCCGCGAAGGCGGGAACCGGAACGAAGTGAAGCTTGCGGTGTCCCGTAGTTTGGGACAGCCGTGAATCCAGGCAAGGTGCAAGAA
>CAZYOC010000170.1:0-9933 GCA_964648415.1 uncultured bacterium
GACGATGCACAGGCTCTCTATACCCTTGACTGTTTACATAGCAGAATTACTATAACCGTAACCGTCAGCGGAAATCCCACCTGCGGAAAAGCGTAGCAGTCCCATTTTCTTCCCGGTCCAGGGCATTGTAATGTAAGGAAGCTGACAATGAAATGCGGTAGTTCACTCCCGGGCCACTCATCGGTGGCGGGATGCTTCTGCCGCCGTCGGCGCAGGGTGTGGGCAACCGTGTCGCGGAGGGGTAGGCAGGAACAGCATTGCGGCAAAAAGTCGCGCCACGCAGAGCCAGGTGTGTATCTTTATTGACTCCACGGGGATGTCCCCCTATATTTCGTAGTTCCGTAGAAAACGGGCCTGTCCAGGGCAGTGGTCGGACAGGTCTTTGTTTTAGCATGGTTTACCTGTTGATAGAGGCGGTCGCTCCCCGAGCGGCGACAACTGAAGCAAGGCGCTGCAGCGATGCAACGAAAGAACCAATTGTGGCGAGCCCTTTTCATCCTGGTGCTCGTCGTACTCGCGATCTACTACCTGGTCCCTACCGCGCAGACCCTTGTCATGGACAAGGAGCTGGATGAACGTATCGCGGAGATGAGTGACAAAAGCGGCGTGTCCGAGACCCTGTTGCGTGACCGGATCTTCCAGATGGACTACGACCTCGTGTCGGAAATCCGCGACCGTGAGAATCTCAGCGAATCGGTCCGCAGTGAGATTGCATCGGAGATTGATAAGCTCCGCAGTGATTTCTATGAGGACTATTCCGACGCCCAGAATGACGCCATCAAATTGGGGCTGGACTTGCAGGGCGGGATGTACCTGGTGCTCGAGGTCGACCTGGCTGAGTTGATGAACCAGCTCGCCCGCGACGCTCAGAGTGATGAGTACAAAGAGATATCTGCTGCTATTCATGAACGGCTGCAGGATCCTACCGCCGATTTCAAGACCGTGGTCATGGAGGAGTTCGAGAAGCGCGATGTGCCGTTGGCGCGGTACTTCGGCGACCCGAACCAGTCCGACGAATACATCTTCACCCAGTTGATGGAAGAGGCTGAGAAGGCGGTGCAGCGGGCGCGCACTATTCTGACCAACCGTGTCGATCAGTTCGGTGTCAGCGAGCCCTCCATTTCGATCCAGGGCGAGCGTCGGATTCTGATGGAGTTGCCGGGCATTCGGGATGCCTCCCGCGCCCATTCGCTGATCGGCCGGACTGCGTTGCTTGAATTCAAGCTGGTCGCGCAGCCTGAAGTGACCGTGAAGGTGCTGCAGGAGATCGACAAGATCCTGGCCGCCGCGAAGGACAGCGATACGCTGGGTGTGGAAGCTGACATGGCGGTGGACGAAGGCGACATCGCCGAAGAGGACACCCCGGCGGACGCTCAGATGAGTTCGGCGGAAGAAGAGCTGTTCGGCGCGCCCGGGGAAGAGGGCGAAACGGCTGATACCGATACGGCTACTGGCGACGGTACCCTGGACGACCTGTTCGCTGACGAAGAGACCGATACCGCCGCCGCCGAGGACACCACGGTGACGATGGACGCGGACGCGCCGTTCACCTCGCTGCTGACCAGCGTCGACCGGCAGATCATCGTGCCGGCGAAAAACGCCAACTCGATCAAACGTTTCCTCAGCCGGGAAGATGTCCAGAAGGTGGTCCCGTCGGAATGGGAGTTCCTCTGGGGCAACAAGCCGGTGGAGCGTGGCGACCAGACCTTTGAGTGGCTTTACCTGGTGGCGTCGCGGGCCTCGATGACCGGCGATGCGCTGGAAGAGGCCACGTACAGCGTGAACCAGGGCGCAACGGACCCGGGACGCGCCGGCCAGCCGATTGTCAACCTGAGCATGAAACGGGAAGGCGCGCGTGAGTTCGCCCGTATCACAGAGGCGAACATCGGCGAGCACCTGGCCATCGTGCTGGACGACAAGGTGCACATGGCTCCCCGGATCAATTCCCGGATTCCCAACGGCCAGGCGATCATCGAGGGTATGGACAGCCAACAGGAGGCCGAAGACCTGATGATCGTGCTGAACAGCGGCGCGTTGCCGGCGCCGGTGATGATCGACGAGGAGCGGACGGTGGGTCCGAGCCTGGGCGCCGACTCCATCCGCAAGGGCGCTTACAGCGCGTTGATCGGCATGGCGCTGGTTATCGTCTTCATGGGCATCTACTACCGTTTCAGCGGATTGGTGGCGGATGTCGCCCTGCTGCTCAACCTGCTGTTCATGATGGCGGTGCTGGCTGGCTTCGGGTTTACCCTGACCTTGCCGGGCATCGCGGGGGTGATCCTCACGGTGGGGATCGCGGTGGACGCCAACGTGCTCATCTTCGAACGTATTCGCGAAGAACTTCGCACCGGCAAGACGGTGTGGAACTCGATTCAGGCGGGGTACAGCAGGGCGTTTGTCACGATTATGGACGCCAACATAACCACCCTGATCGCGGCCGTGGTGCTGTACCAGTTCGGTACCGGGCCGATCAAGGGCTTCGCGCTGACATTGATGATAGGGATCATCGCTTCCATGTTCACCGCGCTGGTGGTGACACGGGCGATTTTCGACTGGTACACGACCTCTCGGACGGTCAAGAACTTGAGTATCTGAGCCATGCTGCAGATCTTCCATAACACGCACTACGATTTTCAGAGCAAACGCCGGATCATGTTCATCTTCAGCGGCGTACTGGTGCTCTGGGGCATTGTCAGCCTGTTCATCGGACCCAACTACTCGATCGACTTCGAGGGCGGCGTCCAGATCATCTACCGCTTCGAGAACCCGATCCCGGTCGGCGAGATGCGCACCGCCCTGGCGGAGATGGGGTATGCCGACGCTGAAGTTAAAAAGGTGGTCCAGGGCGAGTATGAGGACCTGCTGGTCCGCATCAAGCAGACCGCCGAGGGCGATGTCGTCATCGACAAGCTCAAGGACGAGCTGAACACGCGCTTCCCGAACAACCCGATCGCCGAAGAGCTGAGCGTAGAGCAGGTGGGGCCGAAGATCGGCCACGAGCTGCGTACCGCCGCCTTTATGGCCATCGTATGGGCGCTGCTGTTCATCGTGATCTACCTGAGCTGGCGCTTTAAGTTCCGCTACGCCATCGCGGCCATCGCGGCGCTGACCCACGACGTCTTGATCGTGCTGGGCCTGTTCAATTTGCTGCGGCTCGAGATCAGCCTGTCCATCATCGCCGCCTTCCTGACCATCGTCGGGTACTCGTTGAACGATACCATCGTGGTGTTCGACCGTATCCGTGAAAACGTCAAGAAGCTGCGCGCGAAGCCGCTGTTCGACGTGATCAACATCTCGATCAATGACACGCTGAGCCGTACGGTCCTGACATCCGGCACGACGCTGCTGGTGGTGCTGGTGCTGTACCTGTTCGGCGGGATGGTGATTCATGACTTCGCGTTCGCACTGCTGGCGGGTGTGATCGTGGGTACCTATTCCTCGATCTTCGTGGCGAGCCCGATCCTGATCGAGTGGAACGACTGGAAGCCGGAGAAACGGAAGAAGAAGTAACCGGCTGCCAACATCGACCTTTCAGCCTCCCCAATGCCTGTTGTTGGGGAGGTTTTCTATGTGCGCCAGGCATGATGTATCGATAACCCGGGTATTTCACGAAAGAACCACTATATATCAAGGGTTATGTTGACGAAACATGAATACTTGTGAAATATCCGGGTTAAAAACGAGTATAGTCATTCTCGAATTTAATCCGTCATCTTCCTTGGCAGAGAGGCAGCAGTCTAGAGTGTCGGTGTAGTCCCTGTGGGAAGACTGAGTCAAAGTATTTTCACCCCAGCAGGATGGAACAAATAGCTTAGAGTAATTCTCGAATGAAATGTCCCATGATGTCATTCCTGCGAAAGCAGGAATCCAGAATAAACAAGTACTTAAGAATCTTAGTATGTTCGATTCTTTGCAAGAACCACTATATGAGCGTATGACGGATTAATAATGGGAATGGCTATAGACTCCCACACTCAACGCAAAGTGTTCTTAGAGCTTTGCACTATCGATTGGGCAGGAAAATCCCACTCACATGATATAAATCGGCTGAATCTTCAAGCGCCTGAACAGTAAACCCCTTTTTATGCATCATGCTACCCAATTCAGTTGCAGGGGGCAGAATATCTGACACCACGGATGGGTCCACACGTGCATGGATGGCATTCACCTCATCTCTGTTTAAAAGGTGCCAAATATGCAAAACACCGCCTGGCTTCAGCACACGAGCAAATTCTTCAAGCCCAACGCTTATTGGATCTATATGCGGCAACGTCGAGAACACCAGGACAGCATCGAAACAGTCATTTTCGTAGGGCAGTTCACGTGCATCTGCAATTCGAAACATGACTCGTGCATCTGGCAGGTTTCTCGCAGCCTGTCTGATCATGCCTGGCGAGAAATCGATAGCCTCAACTCTTCCCGTTCGGCTAAGCAGCGGTACGAGTGCACGAGTTAACACGCCGGTTCCGCAACCGATGTCCAGAATCCTTCCTGTTTGTGGAAGTTCCCAGCCGGCAAGCTGTTCACGTAACCGGGGAATCGTTTTCCTCGTGTTGAGTCTTTCGTCCCAGCCTTCGGCACATCGATTAAAATAGATGATGCGCCTCTGATCCAGATCATTCATAAAAAGACCTTGTCTTTTACCAGTACATGAGACGAAACAGCGGTGCGGTTACCTTCTCGCAATCACTTGGAATGTACTCTATTCAATAGCAGGGATAAATGGCAACAGTTTCTGAAAACCGAGACAAGGTTGCCGGGAGTCTCCATGCGGCATGAAGATGTGAGCCGGGCACTCTAATTGCTCCTGCATACTTCCTCCACCGTCCAGACTTGGTCAGCAAGTATGCACAGGCCTTAAAAGCCGGATCGCTGTGAGAATACTGTTTGCCGATTGCGGGCAAGATATTGTTTATTAATAGGTAATTCTTTGCACGTTGTGTTCTCGCTGCGTGTAATCCATGCTTCTCTGAGCTCCTCGCCTCAACATTTGTCTGACAATTGTTTTCTTGCCGGCTGGTATGTTTTTGCTGAAACAACATCCAAATGTCAGGCGAGAGGATCTCATGGAAGCAACCACAACGGCGCTGCCCAAGATACGCCCCTACGAGCGGGCGACGCGAGGCGAGAACATGACCACGCCGCCGGTATGGCTGATGCGCCAGGCGGGACGGTATCTGCCGGAATACCTCGACGTGCGCAAGCAGTACAGTTTTCTGGAGGTCTGCCATACCCCTGAGCTGGCCACCGAAGTCACCCTGCAGCCGTTGCGCCGGTTCGATTTCGACGCTGCCATTCTGTTCAGCGATATCCTGGTGCCCCTGGCGCCCATGGGTGCGGATCTGACATTTGAAAAGGGGCACGGCCCGAAGATCCGCAATCCCCTGCGGCATGAGGAGGACTTCCGCAGGATCCGCCGGGTGGATGTGCGGGAAGAGCTGGACACCGTGCTCCAAACGCTTACAGGCTTACGCCGGGAACTGCCGGAAGAGACCTCTCTGATCGGGTTTACCGGAGCGCCGTTTACGCTGGCCACCTATTGGATTGAGGGCGGCAAACCGGATCCGTTCGCGCATGTCAAGCAGATGATGTACACTCGGCCGGACCTGTTCAAACGACTGCTCACTGAGCTGGGCGAAATGGTTACCGAATACCTGGCCGCGCAGTACGAAGCCGGGGCGGATGCCGTGCAGGTGTTCGATACCTGGGCGGGGATCATGCCGGCCCATGAATACCGCGAATTCAACCTGCCGGTGCTGCGTAACATTTTTCGCACACTGGAAAAGCGGGGCATTCCTTCGACCTATTTCGCCAAGGGCAGCGGTCATTTACTCAGTGAGATGGATGCGGTCGGCAGTCGTGTGGTGAGCCTTGATTGGCGCACACCGCTCAGCCACGCCCGCAAGTGCTTCCGTCCCGGCAAAGTCTTGCAGGGCAATCTGGATCCTACGGTGCTGCTGGCCGACGAGGCCACGATCCGCCGCGAGGTGCGGCGCGTGCTCGACGAGGCCGGAACCAAAGGCGGACACATCTTCAACCTGGGGCACGGCATCCTGCCCATGACGCCCGTTGAGTCGGTGGACATCCTGCTCGACGAAGTGCGGAGGAGCGCGTGACCCAGCAGCATCAGCACAGCCTGCCCGACGAGGAAACGCTGTTCGAGATGGTGAACAGGTTCGATGTGCGCGGTCCCCGTTACACATCCTATCCCACCGCTCCGGTCTGGACGAGCGAGTTCCCGGCGGAAGAGTATCCGAAAGCGTTGAGAACCCTGGGCCGTGGCGGGCGTCCCGTGGCGGTGTACCTGCACCTGCCGTATTGCCGGCAACGCTGTTTCTACTGCGGCTGCAACTCTTTCATCACGAAGAATACGGACCGGATGCGTGAGTATGCCGACAGTCTCAAGCGGGAGATTCGGCATACAGCTTCGTTTCTGCCGCCGGGGCTCCGGCACGCCTGGCTGCATCTTGGGGGAGGTACGCCGACTCATCTCCCTGAAGACGCCCTCGCGGATGTCCTGGACATCCTGGAGGAGGCGATTCCCGGAACCCCGGACGGCGAACGAAGCGTGGAAGTCGATCCGCGTGTGACAACGGACGAAGCGTTGCAGCTACTTGCTGAACGGGGGTTCCGGCGCATCTCCATCGGCGTCCAGGACCTCAATCCGGCGGTTCAGCAGGCCATCAACCGCGAGTTCAGCCTTCAGCAGACAGAGGCCTTCATCGCCCGCAGCCGGGAGATGGGGTTCACCAGCGTGAACCTGGATCTGATTTACGGGCTCCCGTTGCAAACCCGCAGCAGTTGGCGGGAGACCCTGGAGCAGGTGGTTCGCCTCCGGCCGGATCGGCTGGCGACCTTCGGCTATGCCCACCTGCCCGCGAAGATCAAGCACCAGCGGGCGATCATGGACGAGCAACTCCCCGTTGCCCGTGACAAGTTCGGCATGCTGCTGGACACCAGTCGCTTTTTCCGGGAGCAGGGGTACACGGCTATCGGGCTGGATCATTTCGCCCTGCCGGAAGACAAGCTGAGCGTGGCGCGTGAAAACGGAGCCTTGTGGCGCAACTTCATGGGCTATACCGACATCCGTGGCCTGGAGATGATCGGCTTCGGCGCGTCGGCCATCGGTGAACTCGAGAGCATGTTCGTGCAGAATCACCCCCGTCCGGAGGAGTATCAACAGGCCGTAGACACGGGATTCGCGGTCTACCGGGGACACAGCCTCAGCCTCGAGGACAAGGTGCGCAAGCAGGTTATCAATGACCTCATGTGTAACATGGAGATCCGTATCCCGGAAGCTGCTCATGAATCTGCCAACGGGCTGGTGGATGATTTGCAAACGACCATGGCTTCGCTCCAGCCGTTCGTTCGCGAAGGCATGCTGGAAGAGCAGGGCGACCGGCTCCTTGTAACTCCTTTGGGTCAGTTGTTTTTGCGGAACCTGGCCATGCCGTTCGACGCCTATCTCGCCGGGCAGCCGGGTGTGACCTTCTCGAGGACGGTGTAAGGCGTGACAAGCGGAATCAGGAGAAGCGACCGAGCGATGAAAAGCGACGCCATACTCATCGTGAACATGGGCGGGCCGTCAACGGAGGCGGAGGTCAAGCCGTACCTGAAGGCGATCTTCCGCGATCCGTTGATTCTGCCCATTCCTGCGCCGATTCGCCAGCTCGTCGGCGCGCGCATCTTAGCCCGGCGAGCGCCTGCAGTGGCGGCGAGGTATAAGCTGATTGGAGGAGGCTCGCCGCTACTCAGGTGGACGCAGAAATTACAGCGCCAGATGCAAAAGAAGGCCATGCAGCATGACGCTCCGCGACGGGTGGAGTACGCGTTTCGGTACACCTCGCCCACCATCCCGCAAGCGCTGGCAGCGATGAAAAAGGAAGGCGTAACCGGGGTGACCCTGGTGCCGCTTTTTCCGCACTACACGCTGCCCATGACGGGCTCGATCCGGAAGGAAGCCGGCAGGGCCGCGAAGGCGCTGGGCATGACCGTAACCACGGTTCCGGCCTTCTGGGATCAGCCGGCGGTGCTGGCCATCCAGAAGCGTTACCTGGCGGCGGCGGTTGAAAAAGCGGGATCATCCGCGCGAGTGCAGTTCGTGGCCCACGGCATCCCCATGCGGAATGTGCGGAAGGGAGATCCTTACCCGGACCAGGTTCGCGGCAACGCGGAAGCCCTGGCGGCGAGCCTGCCGAAAGGGACAGCCTGGAGCCTGGCGTTTCAGAGCCGCGTGGGACCGGTGGAATGGACGCGCCCCTATCTCGATGACGAGCTCGAACGGCTGGCAACTTCCACGGACCCTGTGGTGATCATGCCCATCAGCTTTGTCGCGGATTGCCTGGAAACTCAGTATGACCTGGACATTGTGGCTGCGGAGCGGTTACACAGAGCCGGGATCGAGACCCTGGTGCGTGTTCCGGCGTTCAATGCGGACCCTGCGTTCGCCGGGGCGATGCTGACAGTGGCGAAGGAAACCATTCATGAGTGATACCCATAGGTCCGCAAAGAAGGTCATCGTAGTCGGCGGCGGAGTCGCGGGTCTGGCCACGGCTTACCTGATCCGGCAGCAGGCCCGAGCGCGCGGGCAGGCCCTGGATCTGACCGTGCTGGAAGCGAAAAACCGTCATGGCGGAGCCACACGCACCGACCGGGTGGAGGGCTATACCTGTGAATGGGGGCCTAACGGGTTCCTGGACAACGAGCCCGCCACGCTGGAGCTGGTGCGTATGTTGAACCTGGACAATGAACTGGTCAGGGCCGACGAGAGCGCCGCCAACCGCTACATCTATCATGGCGGCAAGATGCGTATCGTCCCCATGAAACCGCCCCAGTTCCTGACGTCGGACATTCTGCCGTTGCCCGCCAAGCTCCGCATGGCCATGGAAATCCTTGTCCCGGCGAAGCGTAACGGCGCGGAAGAAACCGTGGACCAGTTCGGCAAGCGCCGCCTGGGCGCGGCGTTCGCGAGGACCATGCTCGATCCCATGGTGAGCGGTATCTTCGCGGGGGATACCGCAAGGCTGTCCTTGCAGGCCGTCTTCCCGAAAATGGTGGCGATGGAACGGGCCTACGGCGGCCTGTTCCGGGCGATGTTGGCCAAGCGGCGTGCGGCGAAAAAGAGTGGCGGCGAAAGCGGCGGCCCTTCCGGCCCCAAGGGCACGCTCCACACCTTCCGTAACGGCATGGGCGTTTTAACCGACACCCTCTTCGAGAACCTGGCTGCTTCGGTGCGTACCGGCATTGAAGCGCAACAGCTGTACCGGTTTCCCGGCGGTGGTTTCATGCTGAGAACGTCGGTCGGGGCGCTGGACGCCGATGAGGTGGTTCTCGCCTGTCCCGCGCCGGTGGCGGCGTCGATTCTCGCGGACCTGGACAAAGCAGTCAGCCGCGCCCTGGCGGATATTCACCACGCCCCGGTGGATGTGGTCTGCCATGGTCACGGCCGGAAGAACCTCACGGATCCGCTGCATGGTTTCGGCGTTTTGATTCCCCGCAGCGAGGGCATCCGTTCGCTGGGGACTCTCTGGAGCGACAGCATCTTCCCGGGCCAGGCGCCGCCAGATAACCGGCTGCTGCGGACCATTCTGGGCGGCGCGCATGATACCGGCATCACGCAGGAACCGGACGAGGAGCTTCATGCCATCGCCCATCGTGACCACCGGACGGTCATGGGTGTTCAGGGAGAGCCGGCCTTCAAGCGCAGCTATCGGCATCCCCTGGGGATCGCCCAGTACACCCTCGGTCACCTGGATCGAGTGGCGAAGACGGAAGCGCTGGAGAAGGAGATGCCGGGGTTGTATTTCACGGGCGCCTCTTATCGGGGCGTCTCGATCAACGGCTGCATCAAGGATGCCTTCCGGGTGGCGGATATGTTTCACTAGTGGATCGTTTCACGTGCTATGAGCGATATCTGCCCCGGGCAGCTTGTTG
>CAZYOC010000171.1:0-9856 GCA_964648415.1 uncultured bacterium
CGACAGTCTGCTTCGCTGGAATGAGAGACATCAGAATTCTGCAACAGCCTGTATAGAAATTAGGAGTTAGGAGTTATGGGCACTCTCGAGTGTGATACTCTATAGTGATGCTCGCAAACAATGTCCCATGAGGTCATCCCCAGCGAAGGCGGGGATCTCCTCCGTTTCCAACGCGAACGAGACAATACTTTCAATACTCACTCTATGCATGTCATCCTCGACTCAGTTTCTTTTTTCACTTTTTTCACTTTTTTCACTTTTTTCACTTTTTTTCTCAGAAATCCCATGGATTTATCCATCATCACCGCGCACTACAACGACGCGGACCGGTTGACGCTCCTTCGGGACAGCCTGCTCAAACAGAGTTGGTCGGCGGACCAGTTCGAGTGGATCGTCGTGGACGACGGCAGCAGCGAGCCGTTACCGGACTGGTTAACAGGCGAGCCGGACATGCCGTTCCGAACCTCGTTGATCCGTCTCGAGCAGAACCAGGGCCGGGCGAAGGCTCGCAACCACGGGATCCGTGCGGCGAAAGGCGAAATCGTCGGTTTTCTCGATGCCGACGTCATCGCGAGTCCGTTCTGGGTGGAGAGCATGGTGCGCGGAGTGCAGGCGACCGGCGGAGTGTTGGTCGGGAAACTCATCCCTCACCCTGAGCTTCCCCTGACCGCGTACTCACGGTACTTCCACACACGCGGCGCGGCCAAACACAGCGCCGGTCAGCGTATCCCCGGAAAATACTTCGCCACCAGCACTTCAGCGATTCCGCACCATTATCTCCAGGAAATCGAAGGGTTTGACGAGGCGTTCAACGCTTGGGGCGGAGAGGACCTCGACCTCGGTGTCAGGCTGGAAAAAGCGGGCGCGACATTGTATTATGAACCGCGAGCCCGGGTGCTGCATTACCATGAGATCGACTGGACGACGATCGAGCAACGGTACCGGATCTATTCCCGTGAAACGGTTCCTTATCTTCTGGAGAAGCATCCCGAGGCTCGAGAGTGGCTTACTTTGCACCTGCTGGAACCCGGCACGGGCGGGATGAAGGGGAGGTTGACGCGGCTGCTGCTGGGCAAACCGCAGTACCTGCTGCTGGCGTTGCTGAACCGCATCGCGCCGCGTTTCCCCTGGCCGGACATCCTGTTCGATTACATGGTGTTCTACCTGTACTCCCGGGATACCTCGGCGGCACTCAAGCAACGACAAAACGCAACCGGAACGGAGGGGCGATAACGTGGCGGATTTGGGAACCATCATCGACGGCAAGCAGGTGGCGAAGAATATTCGCACCGAACTGAAGGAACTTGTCACCAGGCGCATCCACCAGGGCTGGCAGCCGGGGTTGGCGCTGATCCTGGTGGGGGACGATCCGGCTTCCAAGGTTTACGTGGGTATGAAACAGAAGGCCTGCGAGGAAATCGGGATTCTGTCGCTGGTAGTCCAGATGGAGAAGGACACGACACAGGAAGAGCTGCTGGCGCGGGTGCGTGAGATCAACGAAGACAGTCGTTTTCACGGCCTCCTGGTACAGTCCCCGCTTCCGAAAAACCTCGACGAGGATGAGGTTGTGCGCGCCATTGCGCCGGAGAAGGACGTCGACGGGTTCCATCCGTTCAACGTGGGCCTGCTGGCGCTGGAGCAGCCGCGCTTCGTCGCCTGCACGCCCCTGGGCATTATGGAACTGTTCAAGCGTTACGACATCGACCCGTCGGGCAAGCATGCAGTGATCATCGGTCGCAGCCATATTGTCGGTACGCCCATGGCGTTGCTGTTGAAGCAGAAGGCTCAGGGCGCCAATGCCACCGTGACCCTCTGCCACAGCCGCACTCAAAACCTGCCGGACATGGTGCGCAGCGCGGATATCGTGATCGCCGCCATTGGCTCGCCGGAGTTTGTGAAAGGCGACTGGATCAAGGAAGGCGCGGTGGTGATCGATGTGGGCGTGAACCGTGTGGATGACGCCACGAAGAAGCGCGGCTATCGGCTGGTGGGAGATGTGGACTTCGCTGGAGCCAAAGAGCGCGCGTCCCATATCACTCCCGTGCCCGGCGGAGTCGGTCCGATGACCGTGGCCATGCTGATGAAGAGCACGGTGCAGGCGGCGGATTGGTTGACTCTCGCAGAGTGAAAAAAGTGAAGTAAGCGAAAAGCAGCCCGGTCATACTTGAGGGACCGTAGCACCTGGATTGAGTAGTTCTGTTTGTCGCAGGCGAATTGGATGCCAAACGGTTTCGCGAACGCGAAGATGTAACGGGTTACCTCAAGCGATCCGCTAGTTTTCGATTCCCAGGGCCGGGCAGAGATCTGCGATCGAGGGCACTATGGCGTCGGGTCTAATCCCGGTGCGCTTAACGAAGTCGAAATCGAACTTGCCTGTCTTGACCATGACGGTCTTAATGCCGACCCGTTGTGCGCCGAAGATATCCGCTTCGATATCGTCACCCACCATCAGGGTCTTTTCCGGCGGTACGTTGTACATCTTCAGCAGGCCCTTGTAGAAGCCGGGAGCGGGTTTGCCCACGATTTCCGCGGTCTTGCCGGTGGCGTATTCAATGGCCGCCACATACGGCCCCAGGTCCAGCCGCAGACCTTCCTGCGCCCGTCGCCGCCAGAAGCGGTTCTTCTGCAATGCAATAAAGTGGCTGCCGCTGAACACGAGCTGGAAGATCTCGTCAAGGATTTCCGACGACCACTCATCGCCAAGATCACCGACCACCACTGCGCCCGCGCGTCTCTTGCCAAGCTTGAGGCCCTCGAAGTCCTCGATCACCGAATCGTTCACATACAGCGCCACAGTCGGCTTCTTCATCCGCAGAATCTTGTTCCGTGCGATGATCGCCGGGCAGATCACATCCTCAAGATCCACGTTGAAGCCGAGTTTCAGCAGTTCTTCGTGGATCTGACGGCGTGGTTTGCGTGTCGTGTTGGTCACAAAAGCGACTTTGATGTTGAGTGCGCGTAATTTCTTCACGGTCGCCGTGCCGCCCGGGATCGGTTGATCCGAGAGTGTCAGCACACCGTCGATATCCAGAAAGACCTGTTCGATGCCGCGAATCGCCGCCATGATGCTGGTTCCGTAGGTTTGTTGGGATGGTTGGGTTTTATGTAAGCGCCAAATATAGCTCGCGAGCATGAGATCGCCAAGAAATGGCTCGCTGTCTCCGGGAGGCTTGCATTTGACGTGAGGCGTGTTGAGGGCGAAACTGATCCATCCCCCGGGAATTCAGCCGATGGCAGCTTGCAGGCAGCCAAAGGACACGCTACCTTTCAAGTCTGGCAATCCAAACCCAACCGAGGCGCACCTCCATGCCTGAACGACTGTTTCTCGTGGACGCGATGGCGCAGATTTATCGCGCCCATTTCGCCATGAGTCGCAACCCTCTCTTTACCCAGAAAGGGGAAAATGTCTCCGCCGTGTTCGGCTTCACCAATATCCTGCTCAACCTGCTGCGCAGCGAGAATCCCGACCGGCTCGCAGTCGTGTACGACGCCCCGGAGCGCACCTTCCGGCAGTTGATTTACGAAGACTACAAGGCCACACGTGAGAAGATGCCCGATGAGCTGGTGGCGCAGCTTCCCCGGATTGATGAAATCGTGGAGGCGCTCAACCTCACCAAGGTAATCCTGCCGGGCTACGAGGCCGACGACCTGGTGGGCGCACTGGCCCAAAAGGGCGCGGAAAAAGGGTTTGAGGTCTATCTGGTCACCGGCGACAAGGACTATTACCAGCTCGTCACCGACAACGTCCTGTTCTACAACCCGTCGAAACGCTCCAACAAGGGCGAGGTGGATATCCTGGGGCCGCAGCAGGTCAAAGAGGTCTTTGGCGTGCCGCCGGAAATGGTCATCGATGCGCTGGCGCTGGCGGGCGATACCTCGGACAATATCCCAGGCGTACCCAAAGTGGGTATCAAAACGGCGATCAAACTTCTGGACAACTACGGTACGCTGGAAGGAGTGTTGAGTCACTGGCAGGAGGTGGGCGGCAAGATCGGCGAGAACCTGCGGGATTATCGCGACCAGGCGCTGCTGTCCAAAAGACTGGTGGCCATCCGTACCGAAGCGCCCATCGACGTCTCCTTCGATGACCTCATCGTCGAGAACTGGAAAGGGAAGAAGGCCCGCAAGCTGTTCGTGGACCTGGGCTTCAAGTCGCTGCTGCGTTACCTGGAGACCGAAGCGCTCAATATTGAATCGCAGGACGGCGGCATCGACTACAAGGCGGTGACCGATGAAAAAGGCCTGAAGAAGCTGATCAAAGAGTTGAGCAACGCCAAGCGCTTCGCCTTTGACACGGAAACCACGTCTACTTCCCCCATGGAGGCCGAACTGGTAGGGATGAGCTTCTCGGTCCGTTCCGGCCAGGCCTGGTATGTGCCGGTGAACCATTTCCAGTTCGAGGACATGGAGGCGATTCCTAACGACGGCTTGCCCCTGAAAAAGGCCGGCGAAGTGCGGGATCGGCTGCTGCAGGAGCTTAAACCGATACTTGAAGGTGGCGCTGGAAAGATCGCTCAAAACGCGAAATACGACTTCCTTGTCCTCAAGAAGTATGATATCCATTGCGGCCCCCTGATGTTCGACACCATGCTGGCCGACTACCTGCTGAATCCCGGACAGCGCGAGCACAACATCGACTCCCTGGCGCTCAATCATCTCCGTATCAAGAAAGTCCCGACCAGTGAGCTGATCGGTACGGGGAAGAACCAGATCAGCATGGACCAGGTTCCGATCAAACAGATCACACATTACGCCTGCGAGGATGCGGATGTGGCGTTGCGTCTGGCGGAGACGCTGGAGCCGGCGCTCAATCGTGAGGGGCTGCTGGATCTGCTGGAGACGGTGGAGCTGCCCATCTGCGAAGTATTGTTGCAGATGGAGTTCAATGGGGTCAAGCTGGACAGCGACTTCCTGGAAAAGATGAGCAGGGAGCTGGCGGGCGAGATCGAGCAACTGGGAGCGGAATGTCACCTGTTGGCCGGGACCGAATTCAACCTCAACAGTCCCAAGCAGTTGCAACATGTGCTGTTCGAGAAGCTGAACCTGCCGACCAAGATGAGCCGGAAGACCAAGACCGGCTATTCCACCGACCAGGATGTGCTGGAGAAACTGGCCCCGCTGGACCCGTTGCCGAAGAAACTGCTGGAATACCGTCGGCTTCAGAAACTGAAAAGCACGTATGTCGACGCCATCCCGAAACTGGTGAACAAACGCACCAACCGGCTGCATACCAGCTATAACCAGGCGGTGGCGGCCACCGGACGGCTCTCCTCAACCGATCCCAACCTGCAGAATATTCCCATCCGCACGGAGATGGGCGCGGAGATCCGGCGGGCGTTTATCGCAGAAGAGGGCAACCTGCTGCTGAGCGCCGACTACAGCCAGATCGAGCTGAGGATGATGGCGCACCTGTCCGGGGACAAGGAGCTGATCGGCGCGTTTGTGGCGGGCGAGGACATTCACACCTCCACCGCGTCGAAGATTTTCCGGGTGCAGCCCGAAGACGTATCCAAGCAGCAACGGAGCGCGTCGAAAGCGGTCAACTTCGGCGTACTGTTCGGGATGCGGGAGTACGGGCTGTCCACGCGGCTGGGCATCAGCGTGAAACAGGCGAAGGAGTTTATCCAGGGCTATTTCGGCGCGTATCCGCGAGTGGAGCAGTTCATCGGGGAGCTGCTGAAGGAGGCCCACGAGGATGGGTATGTGAGCACGATCCTGGGACGGCGGCGGCCTTTGCCCGAGCTGAAATCCAGCAATAAAAACGTGGCGATGCAGGCAGAGAGGATGGCCATCGCTACTACGGTGCAGGGCAGCGCGGCGGACCTGATCAAGCTGGCGATGATTCAACTGCACCGCGACCTGAAGCGCGAGAAACCGCCCTGGAAGATGCTGCTGCAGGTCCACGACGAGCTGATTTTCGAGGTCCCGACAGGGGAAGAAGAGCAGGCCGCGGCATGGGTGGCGCAACGCATGGAAAGCGCGATGGAGCTGGATGTGCCGCTGCTGGTGGACTCCGGCTGGGGGATGAACTGGCTGGAAGCGCATTGATCTTTGAAGTGAAAAAAGTGAAAAAAGTAAAGAAAGTGAAAAAAGTGCAGGGAATGACGCCAAGGGACTGGTTAGCTTGAGTCACTTATTTGTAAACCCTTGAAATTCTTAAAGTCGATAGCACGATAAGTCGTTAATAAATATAAGCTTAAACAGTATTCAGCCTGAAAAGTGACTCCTCGAGTCCAGTGCCTGACGCCAACGCTGGGATGAGAGAGGTTCCTATTGTGATACAGTCTGCTTCGCTGGAACGAGAAAAGACCAGTCCTGTCAGGTCGTTAGCGTCGTTTGCGGAGACCTGACAGCCACGTAGCCAGGACTTGCCTGTCCGGGGAAGCGGAAAACGAAGACAATTACTGGACATACGAACGTGAAAGCTTTTATTCAACACCTCGCAGGGATTCTGACGACATCGCTCTTGCTGGCGGCGTTTGCCCACGCCCAACCCCGTGAAACCGTCTGGGTCGGCTTCAGCGACCGTGGGCGGTGGGGGCTGCTGACGGAGGCCGAGGTGGACGCCGAAGCTCGCAAGCACGTCTCCGCTGAAGCCATCGAACGCCGCCGCGTGGAGGGGCTGCCGGAAGACTCTCTGCTGACCCTGGCCGACCTGCCGCCCGATCCGGGGTATGTCGAGGCCGTGATCGCCTGCGGAGCCGAGCTCAAACGCCGGTCCCACTGGTTCAACCGTGTCAGCGTGGAAGCGACAGCGGACGTCCTCGAACGTATCCGGCAGCTGCCGTTTGTCGAGGACATCACCCCGGTGCTTCAGGGCCGGCCCGCCGGCTTCAGCTACGAGATCGCCGGTGAATGGGACGGCTACCCGCCGCCCGGTCCCGGTGCGGACCTGCCCGCCGAGTACGGTCCCTCGTACCTGCAGAACCTGATGGTCAATGCCGTCGAAGCGCACCGGCAGGGCTACACCGGTGAGGGAGTGCTCGTGGTGGTGCTCGACAGCGGGTTCGAGCTGTCCCATGAAGCGTTCCGCAACCTGGATGTGTTCGCCCAGTACGACTTCATCGAGGACGATGATTACCCCGGGCTGGAGCCTCTGGAGGACGCTGGCGGGCAGCCCAACCACGGCACCGCCTGCATGTCTGTGATCGCCGGGTACGCGCCGGGCAACCTGATCGGCATCGCGCCGCGGGTGACCTTGATCCTGGGCAAGACGGAAGACGTGCGCCGGGAAGTGGTCAAGGAGGAAGACGATTTCGTGGCGGCGATGGAGTGGGCGGAACGTCTGGGCGCGCGGGTGTTGAGTGCGTCGCTTTCCTACAAGGACTGGTACGTGGTTGCCGACTACGACGGCCACACGCCCTTCATCAGCCGCGCTGCGAACCATGCGCGGAAGTTGGGGCTGTTGCCGGCGACATCGCTGGGCAACGAAGGCCCGCAGCCGATGACACTGGGCGCGCCGTGCGATGCGCCGGGCGTCATGGGTATCGGCGCGGTGGACAGCACCGGCAAGATCGCTCGGTTCTCCAGCCGTGGCCCCAGCGCTGACGGCCGCATTAAGCCGGACCTGTGCGCGATGGGAGTGCGGACGGCGTGCGTATCGCCGCAGACCGAGCACAGATACTCGCGTTGGAACGGCACCTCGCTGTCCTGTCCGGTTATCGGCGGTGTGCTGGCGCTGGTGCGAGGCGCGCACCCCGAGTGGAGCACGGACCAGGTCGAGGAAGCGCTGAAACAGACGGCGTCGCAAGCGGACCATCCCGACAACGTGTACGGCTGGGGTGTGCCGGATGTCGTGGCGGCGATCCGGTATCCGGAGGTTGAGGTGGAGGTGCTCGATCGAAACGGTGAACCGATTGCCGGAGCGATGGTGCTCTTGGCCTCGCCGGATGCTGATGTCGCGCCGCGCAGTATCACCGACGAACAGGGCCGGGTCTCGTTTGCAAACCTGGAGCAGGTCCGCTGGGAGTATGCTGTCAGCATCGAGGACCGGCCCCAGGGCGTGGAAATGCCGCTGGCGGGCGGGGAGTTCTTCCTGCCGCAGGGCGGTGATGTGCTGGTGGATGTGGAATAGTTAAAACCTGGGTGTATTGTGAAGTCTTTTGTAAGGAGTGAAGTCACCACCGTCGTCTTAGTGGCAATGCTGGCGGCAGCTCTCACACTGCTGACCGGCTGTCCGCCCGCGCCGCCGCCCATGCCTGAACCCGACACCACCGCCCTCCAGCCGGAGGAGCCGGAAGAGATCCCGGTGTACCTGACGGTGATGGTTGAGCAGGAGAACCTGCGCGCCTCGCCCAACGGCGAAAAAGTCGGGGAAGCATCGCGCAGTGAAAAGCTGGAGCTGATGCAGCGACGTGGGAACTGGTTCGAGGTAGCGCATCCCGGGCTGGGGACGGTTTTCATCTGGGCGCCCTCGGTGGGAGCCGAACTCATCAACGAGTTGGACATCCAATGGCTGATAGGCGGCGATGACTACCGGTCCATGGACAGCCTGGTGGCGATGTTGGGCGAACCAAGTTCCCTGGAACGTCAGGGCGGCGACCTGGTCGAGGCGGTCTATTATGCTCAGAACGAGGACGGAACCCTGTTGCTGGGCACTCGCCGCTTTACATCGCTGCAACTGCTGTTCGACCGGGAAACGAAAGCGGTGCTTGAGGTGCTAATCAAGCTGCCGCCCTATGAAGGAGACGTCGAAGGGCTCTTGCAGCAGATCGGCCTCAGTCACACTCGGCCCTCGGGGTCGGATTTCGAACGGGTGCGATTCCAGGGCAAATACGGCGGCATCGCGTTGCTGGATCTGGAGCGCCACCAGGGCGACTTCACCAGGTTCAGCCGTGTGCATGCGCTGAAGTTCCCACCGGGGCGCTGGCGGACCAGCATTGAAATAACCACCAAAGACGCCGACCATTCGGGAGCGGCGACGACGATTTCGCTGGGGATGAAGAACACGTCACCGTTTGAGTTCACCGGGCCGGTGGTCAAGCTGGGGGTGTATGAAGAGACCCGCATCGTGGGCAACTGGACCCTGGGTCCCGGCGACCTGCGGCTCAGTCCGGGCGAGACCAGCGCGGTCCGTTTCCCGTTGCCCGATTTAGGTCCTGATGCAAACCCGCGCGAGGTCAGCTTCACTGCGGAGCTTAAATCCATGACCGAAGTTCCGGTAACACAGTAAGAAACCTTCGAGGCATAGATGAAGTTCGCCATTCTGTCCGACAGCCATGACCATTTGCGCAACCTCCGCTGGGCCATCGAGGAGATCAAAAAGGAAAAGGTGGACGCCATCCTTCACGCCGGCGATTTTGTCGCGCCCTTCACCATTGACGTGTTGAAGGAAGCGGGGGCGCCGGTGCATGCGGTGTACGGCAACTGCGACGGGGAACGCGAGGGCTTGAAGAAGCGGTTCGAGGAGCTCCCCGAGGGCAGCAGCATCAACACTGAACCGCATATTCTCGAGTTCGACAAGTTCACTGTCGCCCTGATGCATCGTCCCAACTGGGTCAAAGCCTTCGCCCAGTCCGAGGTGGACATGGTGGTCTTCGGGCACCTCCACGAGATCTATATCGAGAACAAGCCCCCCTGGGTGATCAATCCGGGCGAAATCTTCGGGCAGCGTTCGGACAGCGGTCCTTCGCTGGTTTTTTTCGATACGGAGGTCGGCCGTCCGGTGGTGGTGAGGCTGAAGGAGCTGTATTCGTAAAGATGCAGTAAGATCAGGGCGCTTAAAGGATGATGACAAAGTCAAGCTTCACAACGAGTGTTATTCCTGCGTAGCAGACGGTCGCAGAATGCGAGAGGACTCTCATTCCAGCCTTCGCTGGAATGAGAGCGGTTTTTATTGTGATACAGTCTGCTTCGC
>CAZYOC010000172.1:0-9851 GCA_964648415.1 uncultured bacterium
GTTCCATCTTTTTGAAATAACCCGTTATGTCTGTAAAGATGCGCCTTGTCCTGAGACAAATGACGCCGCTCAGAAAGCATCATAGCTGGTGCAACAGAGCACTAGTCAATCCGTCCTTCGTCATGCCAAAGGAAACGCACCAGCGCGAGATCCGTTCCAAGCCACAACCAGTCGCCCTCCGGGATGACGTCGTATACCGCCCTGCCGGGAAGCCCTTCTTTGGAAGTGTACCGAACGACTTTGAATGGTTCCGGCTGGAACTTCACCAGGCCCCTGTCGGTTCCCAACCACCAGAAATCGCCGTGGCGCACGATACTGTAAACCGTGCCATGCCGGTAATGGTCGGCATAGAGCGTCTGCCAGTCACGGCTGTCAACAGTTTTCCAGGCAAATCCCCGGTAATCCGCCACCGCAATCCAGTTGTCTTTGACGTACAACGCTGTCGGATTTGCGGTGGTTCCGATGGCGGGCGGCGATTGACGCGGTTTCCAGGAGCCGGTTGGGTTGCCCCGCCACAGAGCGCCCATCGTGGCCGCCCACATCGTGTCGGCGTCGGCATCCACCTCTTCAAAGGCCATCGTCGCCGGCACAGGATACAGCTTTTCATCAGGATTGAGCGCCACATACGACTGGCCGCTGATCATCGACAAACCGTTGTCGGTCGCCACCCAGGCGTTGTCCCCGATCACCGCCAGATCCTTGATCCGGTTGCGCGGCAAACCGTCCCGCCGGCGCACCTGTCGCCAGTCACCATCACGGTAGATCATCACACCGTTATCCGTGGCGATCCAGACGGCGCCCTTTGGCCCCAGCTCCAGTTGGGTCACCTTGCCCGGCTCCAGACCGAACTCGATGCCCGGCGCGAAGAATCGCCAGGCGTTGCCCTCGCGCGGCCGTTTCCACACCCAACCGTCGTGGTGATCCAGGTCATTGGCCACCCAGACATCCGCGTCGTCCACCGCCATCCCTTTGGCCGGCCCCGGCCCGCCCGGATACAGCTCCACCCGCATGGTGTACTTGTCCGCAATGCCGAACCCGAACCCGGTCCAGGAAAATGCCATCAAACCCTGGTCATCAATCACACCAAACTGAAACGGCCACTTTTCCTGACGGTAGCGCAGCTCTCGATCCGGTGTGACGCTGTACCCTTCCGGAAGGAACATGCCCGGTTCAGGTCTCGCCAGACGAGGTTTGCTCGTAGCCAGTCGCTCCGCCAATCCCCCATCAGGAGGGGCGATAGAATCCCAGCGAGCAGCGTTGCTGTCCCGCTTGAACCAGCCGTGTGTCGTAGACACATACAGATCGCTGTTCAAGGGATCTTCCAGCACATTCCGGCACCCGGTCAAGATGTAATTGCGCCCCAAGTGGCCCGGCACACTGAACCAGGGATACAACCATTGGCGAGTGTAGCGGTCAAAGCGGTGGATCCCGGCGTCGGTCGCAAAATAAATCGTCTCGCGTCCCACGACAATGTTATGCACCTCACGAGCATCGCCCCACGCGATCCAGTCGCCCTCTTCGAACTGAGTTTGTGAAAAAACCGATGCTGTCAGCGTACAGACAACCAGCGCCGCCAGCACGAGCGCCCTGCGAATGGACATGCCCTTCCCCGGCTTGGTAACCCTGCAAGTGGTATCGTTCATACTCCTTGTCCGCTGAAACTGTTCCTCGCTTGTGGATCGGTTCACGTACCCTGAATGATATTTGCCCCGGGCAGCTTGTTGTGAGCAGGAAGACTCCCCCTCGCACACAAAGATGAACCCAAACGGATTGTGTAGCCATCTGTGGTTCATCGCTGCCCGGGTCTAAACTAAAATCTGGCACGTAGTTACAGCTCTAATATAAACCCGGGCAGCGACCAGAAGAGAGCGAAAGAGGATAGGGATTCGTTCATAGCAATGGCGACTATGTATCCAGGCGTCTCACGTCAAGCTGCCCGGGGCAAAACCCATCGTATCCGTCAGTTTATGTAAACCGATCCACTACGCCTGCCGGTACGCATTCACCACCGCCGTGGCATACTTGCCCTCATGGGAGATGGAGACATGGAATACGGGGTGCGCATGACGCTGACTGACCTCTTGCGCCAACGTCACCTGCGGCTGACCGGAATCATCATGACCCACCTCGATATCCCGCCAGTTCAGCTCCCCGCCAAACCCGCAGCCCAGCGCTTTCGCGACCGACTCCTTCACCGCCCAGTCGCCCGCCAGATGAGAGGCCCGAAATACACCCGTCCCCGCGGCAGTCAATTCCGCATCGCTGAATATTCGGGACAGAAAACGCTCATCATCCAGTTTCTCCTCGAACCGCTGTATCCGGACCAGGTCGATCCCCACCCCAATCGGTATCAGACCCATACCCCCCTCGCAAGCCGTTGGAATACTACCACAAGTCTGTTTTCGTCAAGATAGGCCCTGACCGTCCCGAGCGGAAGCCCTGAATACGATCCCGCCCAACTTCGCACCCCATTTCACAAACTGTCTCGGGAGAATTTCAGGAAACCCTGACAGTATGCTTGCCACCAGGGTTCGGGTTTCCTTACATTTTGGTCAACAAGTAGAGTAACCGCTGACGAGTCACCAACGATCCAGGGGAGCCACGATGAGGACTCGATACAAGTCGACACGGAAAAAACGAAAGGCGAGGTACGATATGCGTTACGAATGGTTGTTAAAAGGCACAGTGGTGCTCTGGCTGCTGATGGCACTGATCGCCGGCCCGGCGTTGGCGGGAGACGGCAAAGACTGTGCGGGTCCCTGCCCGGATAAGGACAAGGCAAAGGCTGAAGCCTGCGCGGAAAAGCATGCCGCCATGAGTGACAAGTGCATGGAAAAGCACGCCGCCATGCGCGACGCCTGTGAAGAAAAGGACAAACCCTGCGATGACATGGACATGTCGCAACGGCCCTGCGCTACTGACGCCCGGTGGGAACAGGCCGGCAACATCAGCGGCTATGCGTTCGCCCTCCAAACCCGCAGCAGCAGCCCGGTCGTTTTCATCCGCAAGACGGTCCCCATGAACGAGCTGGGAGCGGTCACCTACAGCACCGCCTGGAGCCGGATCAACAGGCTCCTGGAGGGGCAGGACGCCCGGACCGTGGGGCATCCCTTCGTGCAGTATCACGGCTTCAGTGACGGGAAGGCGGATGTCGCCATCGGTTTCTGGACCGATCAACCGGCCGTCGCCAAAGGGGAGATCCAGGCGGGCCTGTCCCCTTCCGGCGAGTTCGCGGTTGTCAGCCATTATGGGCAGTATGACCTGCTGCCACAGGCCCACGACGCCCTGGACAAGTGGCTCGAAGAAAAGGATTTGAACCGAGTGGGACCGGTGCAGGAGGTCTATATCACGGATCCGCAGTACGAACGCGATCCCGGTAAATGGCGGACGGACCTGATGGTCCCGGTTTCGGACGACACGGACATGTCGCGACGGTAAAGTCTCCTGGGGATTTATGGTCATAGCCCAGCGTGCGCCATGTTTTTGTGGCGTACGCTGGGCGACTTTTTGTCCCCTTCCTCGCCATATCACCATATCAACTCCGGCAGGAGTTGCCTGCATTCCACGCTGCAATGTCAGGTTACCCCTACGGGGTAAAAGGAGGGGAGGGGCGTCCTGTTTCCCAGGGTGGCGCTGCGCTGACCTTGGGCTATGACATGGAACCACTGCCGTGGTTCGGCAGGATCGAAATGCACATCACGGAACGGAGGGCCATGACATGGAACCACTGCCGTGGTTTTGGGTTAGAGCAGGAACCACTGCCGTGGTCCATTAGGATCGAAATGAAGGTCACGGATGCTGCGTTTTGACAGTGAACCGCCGCCGTGACTCTATCCATTCGAATTATGGAAGAACCGATCTGCTCAGGAGTGTCATTCGTATTGACTTGCTCGAACGGATGCGGCTAGTTTATTCAATAGAACCAACTGCACACCCGAAGTCTCAAGCGCTTTATTGATCAGCCTGCCAATGGGGGGATCGGATGCCGTTGTCAACCAATCACAGGTGCTCCATTTGTACTGGCGGCATTTTTGTCGTCATCCTTTGCTGCCTGCTTTCCTTCACTGCTCTCCATGCTCAGTGGCCGAGTGAGCCACACCAGGGACGAATGATTTTCGCGAAGGATGAGGGTCATTTCGATTATCCAAGCTACGTATTCCGCACACACGACAACTATACCTGCGTCATCATTGGCAGCTTCACGAGTTGGTATACCGGCAAACTATATGTGCAAGGCTTCAATGAAGAGGGCAACCTTCGCTGGCCGCTGGATCCTTATGATCATGAAGTAACAGCAGGGGGCCTTCCTTCATCCCCTGTTGCTTCGTGCGATATCCATGGGAACATCTGGGTGGCGTTCGAAGAGCGAGCGCTCGTCGAACCACATCCCTGGGAGGTTGGCAATTGTCAACTCGTGCTTCAGTATGTCACCCCGGATGGCTATGGGCAATGGAATGAGAATGGTGACGGCTGGCCGGGAGTTGTGTTCTCCGAAACGCACAATCCCTATGATCAGGAGAAGCGAATCGTACACCTGCAGGCTCTCCCGGATACTACCGCCATCGTCCTCTGGTATGATGAAGATGTTGAGGAAGTCAATTATTCCGGAAATTATTGGGCTCAACGGTTTGATGCTGATGGAAATGAGCTGTGGGAACCTGGAGGTATTGCGTTGTTGCCGGATTCACTGACCGAGGGCGCCTACCGCTTTTGGCCCGTCAAAATGTCGTATAACGCTCTCGAAGCCGATTCCAACCATGTAGTATTTGTTCTGGGTAATTCAGTTGTTCGACTTCGGCCGGATGGGAGTTTTGCGTGGCCGTATGGGGAAATTGTTATCGATAGTATGTCTGAAAGCAATGACGCTAAACTGCTAACTTCAGATCGGTCAAATAATATACTTATCGTTGGAACTCACCATTTATCCATTGATTCATCGTGGATATCTCGAATTTCGCAGAATGGATACTTCCCCGATGGGCCGGGTGTATGTATTAATGCGTATGCGAGTGGCTATATATCTGATTCCTTTAATTTTGGACCTATCGGTTCCTCAAATTATGCAATTATTAAGGGGGGCATTTTGATCCTTCTAAGTGAGAGTTTGGATCCAATTCTTCCTAATAATTGGAGGTGGTTAGATGTTCACGCCCCATATCATATTGAGATGGATGAACACTGGATAAGAATCAATGGGGAGGGTGGATATGGATATCTGATGCAATTTTTCGACACTAATGGCGATTCTGCATTTACCACCTACCTCTATGATGATTCAACCGGGTATGGGATGACAGACTTCTGTGTCGATTCACTGGGCAATACCTGGGTTGTATGGATGAGAAACAATGGTATCGAGCAGGGGTTGGATCTGTATGCGAATGTGATTGACCGGGAGGGCAACTGGGGGCAGTACACTGTCAGTAGTCCCGAGCCAGTCCATACCTCTAATCTCCCGGATCAGCTCATTCTCACAGCTTTCCCGAATCCCTTCAACCCTGCGGTATCTATTGGCTATGATCTCAACAAGACACAACAGGTGAAGCTGGTGGTGTATGACCTGCTTGGGCGACAAGTGCGAGTTCTGCGGGAGGGTGTATTCCCGGCAGGGCGACATCGTGTAACCTGGGACGGCCTTACGGGTGCCGGTCAGGAAGTCGCGGCGGGGACGTATTTCCTCCGCCTGGAGACGGAACATGCCGGCGCGCATGTGCGCAAAGTGGTGTTGGTGCGGTGAAGGCATACCTGTAGGGGTTTGCTGAATACCCGAAGTTCTTCCTCTGCCTTCTGGTAATTGGGGTAGGAATGAAGCTGAGTTGTGGCGAAGAAAATGGGACTGCTACTATTTTCCGCAGTTAGAAACTTTCCTAAGCGTAATCATTGCAATAATACTTATATCTCTAGCAATCGTTACCAATAGATAAGCCGGAAAAGGTAGCTGTACCAATTTTCTGGAGGATCGCGATGAAAGATCGTAGATATACTTGTTTTTAGTCCGCTATATCGAATAATGTCATCCGCTTCGGAGGATAGAGCGAGAATATTCAATGGTAACGCATGTTGAAGAGGCAACAATACCCTTTTTGCGGGGTGAATGGGATCGTCTACTTACCTTCGCCGGTAACGTAGCGGGGCAGCATACGGAGTTCCATCGGGGGGAGCGCCGAGTCGTCGCCGCTCAGTTCGGCTTCGTCTTTCTTCGCCACGTCTTCCGTGATCCCCGCAGGCAGGCTGTCCAACACCATCTCCGCACCCGGGTAGCCGAGTTGCTTGGCCACTTCCAGGTCTTTGCGCCCCTTCGCCATCTCGCCCATCTCGATGAAGGCCAGCCCACGGTCAAAATAGGCGAACATCATGCTGTAGTTCTTTTCGATGGCGGTGGTGAAATCCTCGATCGCCAGTGGAAGGTTGCCCATGTCGGCGTAGGTTGCGCCGCGGTTGTAGTAGATATCCGCGTCGTCGGGCGCTTTCGAGATCGCCAGCGAATAATCCTCGATGGCGCGCAGGTACATCCCCAGATCGCTGTAGCAGTTGCCCCGGTTCACCAAGCCGTCCACCGGATCGTCGCTCTTCTCCACCACATTGGTGAAGTCCTCGATGGATTGCTCGAAATGCCCCATTTCGGCGAGGACAATCGCACGGAAATAATAGAAATCGGGATCGTCGGGGTAGAGCTCGATCATCTTGTTGAAGTCGACCAGGGCGCTGTCGTATTCGGCGAGCTGAAACCAGGCCACGCCGCGCCCCAGGTAGGCCCCGTAGAAATCCGGGTTCATTTCGATCAGCAACGAAAAATCCCGGATGGTTTCCATGTTGAACATCACGCCGATCATGGGGTTCAAACGCACCGCAAAGGTAAAGTCACGCCTTGCCAGCCGGTGATATCCCAGGTGTTCATACACCTGGCCGCGGTAATAGTAGGGCGTCGCCCACTCCGGCTCCATGGAGACAGCGATGTTGAAACACTCGAGCATTTCCAGGGGATCGGACTTCTCCGTACCGCGCTCCACCCACTTCTCCGCCGTCAGGGCCCGACCATGCGCATCCAACTGCGGCTTGATGGTCAAATCCTGACCTGCTGCAACCGTAAGCAGCACGCTGAGAAGCAAGGGGATGAAGGAGAATCGTCGCATGGCGCTCAAAGTGTTGGTTCTATGCTGCTTGCACTCCTGGCCGGGCGGAGCCGTTCCACCCGCCTCTCTCTTATCGGCAGGGTTGCAGCACTCCTTGAGGTTTTGTGGAGCCGGTGCGTCAGGATTCATCAAGTACCACTTAAAGTATTGGCTTGTACTCAACGACAGGCGCTTCGCTATGGCATTCCCCTGAAGGAGACCGAATCACAATGTCAACGAGTGTCATTCCTGCGGAAGCAGGAATCCAGGTAAGTTGATATGTCACAGGATTTTAGCCATGAAAACCAAACGGTGGATGTTACTCTGGCGCTGAAATGCTAACGGTTTGTATTCTTGCACCTTGCCTGGATTCCAGCCCTCGCTGGAATGAGAGCGGTTTCAATTCTGATACAGACTGCTTTGCTGGAATGAGAGTGGGTTCACTTCTGCGACAACCTGGCAGGCCGAACTCCCGGCAGTGTTAGCTTCCAACACTCTCTCCCAAAAAAACACTCCCCTCAGGGAGTGTGGAAAGAGCATGCTCGTGTCGCCTGGCAACAGCTGTTGCCGGCAGGAACTACACGTCGTACGGGATCACCTTCTCGACCCAACGTTCCGCGACCCAGCGCAATGGTTCGTGGCTGGTGGCGGTGGATTCTTCGTCGTTCGGGATCGCGTAGCTGCGCCCGCCGGAGGAATCCACACGAGCCATGATCACGGGATAGCGTTCCCCTTTGTACACAATATCAAACGGACGTACAAGCAGTAAGTTCATGTTGCTTTTCCCCGGCGTTTTGCCTTTTGACTTGGCAATCTCATCTCGCATCTGTTCGTACAGCATGTCCCGCCCTCGCGGTTAACAGGTTGTTCCGCCGAATCCTCCATCGGTCTGGCGGAGAAGGTACAGCGAGCATGTTGCCTTTGCAAGGATCACTCTCCGGCTTTCTCTGGATGGTACGGGATGGTAATCCGAAAAACAGCCCCTTTGCCCGGTTCACTGTCCACCACGATATCGCCGTGGTGGTGCTCCACGATCTGCCGTGAAATGGCCAACCCGAGCCCGGTGCCGTTCCGCTTGTCATAGGTGACAAACGGTTCGAAGATGGTCATCAGGCGGTCGGGCGGGATCCCGGTCCCTGTGTCCTGCACCTCCAGCGCCCAGCCATGCTCGGCGACCTGGGGGATAAAACTCAACGTACCACCGTCCGGCATGGCGTCGATCGCGTTGCCCGTCAGGTTCAGCAGCACCCTCGAGAATTTCTCCCGGTCCACCATCACCGGTTCGGTCATAATGTCGGTCTTGATGTCGACCGTGATGCTGCTGCGGTCGAAATGGGTCCGCTGGCCTTCCACGACTTTCCAGACCAGCTCGTTCAAGTCAGTCTCCTCGAAGTTCATCTTCAGCTTGCCCTGGGAGAACTCCAGCACCTCGCGCGACATGGCCACCAGGCGCGCCACCTGGTCCTGAATGGTGTTCAGGTATTTCTCCGCCTTCACATCCGGGTACAGCTTCCGCAGCAACTGAGTGTACCCGTCGATGATGGTCATCGTATTCTTGATATCGTGGATGATCCCGGCGGCAAACCGTCCCACCGCCGCCATGGCTTCCGAACGGACCATCTTTTCCGCTACCTGGGCGCGTTCAATGGCGATGGAGGCATGGGTGGACAACGCCGACAGAAACTGTTCGTCCACTTCGTTGAACGGCCCATTGAGCTTGTTCATCAGTTGCAGCACACCGACCACCGTGTCCTTGTTGGTCCGCATCGGCATGGTGAGCAGGTTGCGGGTGCGCTGGTTCGCCTGCTTGTCGATCTCCGGGTTGAAGCGATCGTCTTCGTACGGATTCGGGATGTTGACCGTCTGGCCGGTTTGCGCCACGAATCCAGCGATCCCTTTGCCCACCGGCAGGCGGATCTCCTCGATCCGGCTACCCTGCAGCACACGGCTGTACAACTCGTTCCGCTCGGTATCCAGCAAGTAAATGGTGCCCTTTTCGCACTCGCTGTGGGTGGTGGCCTCACGCAGGATCAGCGACAGCAACTGGTCCAGCTTGAGAGTGGAGTTGAGCACCTGACTGATCTGGCTGATGGCCTTCAGCCGGTCGATGAACTTCTCCGCGGCGATCTTGGCCCGCGCCAGCTCGTGGATCAGGTCGGAGTTGTTACCCTGCAGCTCGCTGATGGCGAAACGGGCCAGATTCAAGACAAAATTGGGCTCAGTCTGGGACAACTCATCAAAACTGGCGACAGGCAAGAGGCGGCCGGTCATTTTCGACTCCGCCGTCACTTCCGCGTAATGCTTGCGACGGTCGAGCAGGGACATCTCGCCCAGGTAGGAGCCCGCGCCGCGCCGAAGCGTCACCGGCACATCCGGATGGCTCTTCACAAACACCGGATGAATCGCCGCGCTGCCCTCTTCAATGAAATACAACCCTTCGGGCTGATCGCCAGCGTGGAAGAGGGTGGCGCCGGCATCGCACTCAAACGGCTGCAGCGCCTCTTCGACCCGCTTGCGACTCGCCTCGCTCACCCCGTTGAAAACCGGATGCAGCTTCATCTCTACCCCTCCCACATGATCGCACGTCCGCAACTACCTCGTGGACCGTTTCACCTGAAGTGACGGATTCTGAGCTGCAGAGTCAACACCAGAACGAATGGAGTTCCCTGGAAGAGACCATGTGTCTAGTGTTCCGTTGCACCAGCTATGATGCTTTCTGAGCTGCGTCATTTGTCTCAG
>CAZYOC010000173.1:0-9799 GCA_964648415.1 uncultured bacterium
CTGAGATCTTTCTGCTCACAACAAGCTGCCCGGGGCAGATATCGCTCATAGCACGCTGTTCCAGCTCCGCCCGGGTCACATTGCCGGAGAGCAGGATGCTGCGCGCCTCGGGGCCGTGGTTCATCAACAGGTCGATCACGCTCAAGTGGGACTCAAATTCACCGAACCGTTGCGTATACGTGGGATGCTGATAGTCCTGGTAGTACAGTGACACACCCTCTTTGATGAAATCCTGCTCGCGGATGTAGTCACGCCCCAGGGTTCCGGTGACACACAGCTCGCCGTTCAGTTTCCGGCAGTGGTCCAGCACCAGGTCGGACCTTACGCCCTCGAAACCATACTCGTCGGCGATCACCAGCTCCGTGTCGATGGACAGCAGCTCAAAGAAATGCCGCAACTGCGCCAGGTTCAGCTCGCTGAGCCATTTCCAGGGTTTCGCGGTGTAGAACTGCTCGAACCAGGGCGCGATCCGGTCCCAGTACGGCGCTTTCCGGTAGGCGAACTGCAAGCTGCGCCAGTGTTCCCTCTGCCAGTGACGTTTCGAGGGCCAGGGCTGCTCCGCCACACGGATATCTTTCAGCATTTCGCTGGCGGAATTCTTCAGGCTCACCGGGACCGTGAGCCACGCCGGGCCGTTGGATGTCTTGATCCGGTTCCGGTTGTTCCAGTCCTGCCGCAGGTACTGGACGTCGTCCATGTAAACAAACACATCCGCCAGCGAGGCCTTGTGAAACAGCCCCAGCCAGGGGAGATACACCGATTGATGACCTGTGACAATCCTCATGGCGCGCCTCCCAGGAAACGAGTGAGATTGTCATGGGCGATCAAGCGCGTCGTGGTTTCATCGAACCCCAGCCCCTCGAACGTCTCCCTCAGCGAGAGCATGTCATGGGAGGGATTGAAGGGAAAATCGGTCCCGAAGGCCAGCCGTTCCGGCCCCACCGCTTCCAGCGCCCAGCGGATCATGGGCATGGTGGTGGGGACCGATGTCACGAAGAGCATGTTTTTCAACACGTCCCGCAGCGGTTCATGCAGATTGTACAGCGCCAGCAGGCCGCCCAGGTGAGGGGCGAGAATCTTCAGGTCCGGGTGACACTGCGCAGCCGCCAACAGCGACGACGGCGGGTCATACTGCGCGGGCGGCAGGTACGGGTGATCCGTATGCACCATCAGCACCAGCCCCAACCGTGCGATCTCCGCCAGCGCCGGCGCGAGCTCGCCGCCGTCCAGCTTCAACCCGAACCACGAGGGGATCAGCTTCACGCCCACCATTTCCGGCATTGCGGCGATGCGATGCACCTCCGCCACGGCGTCGCAATGCTCCGGATGCGGCAGCAACCCGAAGCCGTAAAATCCCTCGCCACCATGACGAACCGTCTCCGCCACCGCCCGGTCATTATCACGGCACCGTCCGGGGTCCATCCAGGGCAGCCCGGTCAAGGCTCCACCCCAGATCCCGCTACGCTTCATCTCGTCGAACAACGCGCTCTCGTGGGCGCGGCTCAACGCCAGAGGCCCCTCCGGGTGGTGGTAGATTTTGTTGCGGATATACGCCTCGGAGTCCGGCAGCTTGTAGCCCGGCTCGCACCACTGTTTCGGCAGCAGGTGCAGCTCGGCGTCCAGCCAGGGATGCGCCTTCAGAGCAGCAGCTTGTGTATCAGGCATGGGTCGCCTCCCCGTGCGCCGGTTGGTTTGCAGCCGGGCTGCTGTCCAGCTCCACCAGGGCCTCGGCGATGCGGGCGGCGCCGTTTCCGTCGATCAAGCGCCTGCCGGCGTCGCTCATGGCCCGGCGGGCGGATCGGTCTCCGGCCAGCGTGGTCAATGTTTCGGTCAACTGTTCGCTTTGCAGGCTTTCCGCATCGCCCAGCCACTCCGCCGCGCCGGCTTTATGCAGGTTGTCGGCGATGGGACGCTGATCGGCGGTCAGGCTGACCAGCAGACTCGGGACACCCAGCGCCGCCAGTTCGAGGGCGGTGCCCCCGGCCGCCGACACCGCCAGGTCCGACCCGGCCAGCAGCTCGACAAAACGCGGCGGGTCGCGATGGATATGAAGCACGGAGTCGCCGGCCTCCTCGCTCAATTCGCCTCGGTACCCCGGCCCCAATACTACATCAATGTGCCTGAACAGGCCGGTCGCCACTACGATTGGCAGCAGCCTTACACTGACATCGTCGGGATCGCTGCCGCCCATCACCAACAGCAGTTTCCCGGCCCGCTCGGGATGGTTTTTTTCTGCGCTTGCTTCCCGGAACTCCGCTCGCAGCGGGTAATAATCCGGTCCCAGCAGGCGTTTTGCTGCGCCGTGATAGGGCAACGCATCCGCTCCGGGCGCGCTGTCTACGATCATCATCCCCGCGTAATCAGTCAAACGGCAGCCGTCGTCGAAGAGCAACGTCCGGATGCCCGCCTCACGGACCGCCCTCAGGTCGTCTTCCCGGATCGTGTAGCTATCGAGGAGTAACACCTCCCGCGCGTGATCAATGCGATCCAGCCAAGTGGCCGCCGCCGGATCTTTAATCTCCTCAACCCGGCATCCTGCTTCTGTCAGCACCTCCCGGTCGCTGTCCGGCAGCATCAGGTAGCGCGCTTCCACATACACTTTTTTCTCCAGCGCACGCAGCACAGTGCGGGTCCGTACCAGGTGGCCGTAACCGATCCGGTTGTTGCCGTCGGCTCGGACTACGATGTGCAGGGGCGCGTCCGGATTCATGGCATCCTCCTCACGGCCAACAGATACATCGTATGCGCCTTTTCGAGAGGAATCTCACAGGCCGGCCCCGGATTGAGGCCGTTCATACAAGAAATCTCAAGACCTGACCCCGTTGCCGCCGCCCTCAGCTCATCGCTGTCGTACCAGGAATGGTTGGGCTCCGGAACCAGCTCGCCGCTGGTGAACCGCCGCCACCCGAGGTGTTTCGTCGTCAGGTACAGAAAACCGCCCGGCGCGAGCAGGTCGGCCAGGATGCCGAACGCCCGCTCCAGCGACACCCCGCACTGCTGCAACACCCCCACCATGCTGATAAAGTCAAACGATCCCGGCTCCAGGTTCATCGTTTCAAAGTCCGCCACCTTGAACTCGGCGGGACTGTCGAAATGGCGTTGCCGTGCGAGTTCGATCATCGCCGGGGTGATGTCCACGCCGGTCAGGCGTTCAAACCTCCGGCCCTGTTGTTCCGCCAGCGCGAAGAAGTCCGCTTCGCCGCAGCCGATGTCCAGCCAGCGCCGCACGGGATGTTCCGCCATCCGTGCAAGCCCGAACCGGAAGCGTCCCAGCATGCTGGCCTCGCTGCTCCACTTGGCGCGGGCGTAGGGCGTCGCTTCCCGGCTGGAAGCGGTGTATTCCCGCCGCACGGCTTCCTTGTCCACGGCGCGGACCAGCGACCTCTTGACGCTCATGGGAATCACGTCGCTTCCGCTCCAGGCTCATCCAGCCACAGGTGCAGGCTCACCAGGGCGGCCACCGGCCTTAACCCCGCCTTGCCATAAACTCGCAACGCCTGCACATTGTTGACTTGGGTACCCACTTCCAGCAGGGTGAAACGACGCTGCATGCCGGCGCGAAACCCCTCGAACAACAAGCCCCCGATTTTCTTTCCCCAACTCGCCTTGTCGACAGCAATCAACCACAGATAGCCCAGGGACATTCCTCCGGAGTTCAGGATTTCGGGGTCCCCTGCGCCGATGGCAAACCCAACCGGCGCGCCCTTGTCCAGCGCAACCACCTTGACCGTATCGCTCCGGTTCAGAAGCGAGCGGGTCAGAGTGGCGTAAAACTCCTTCCCGGTGGCATCGGAGATGCGGGGATCATTGCTGATTCGTGTACCGTGAAAGGCCTCCGCTCCGATTGCGATTAACCTGGGGTAGAGTCCGGTTTCGTCAGCCTCCAGCTCTCGAACGATCCGTTCGCCCTGCTGTAATGAAGCTGCGCCAGCGGTCGCCATGTCGTCCAGAAAGATGTTCAGGACATCCATGGTGCGGAATCCAGCCTCCTCCAGCAAATGCAACGCAGTGAGGTCTTGCGTGGACACCCGCACCGTCACATGCTTGATTCCCTCGTTCTGAAAACGCTTCAGCGCCCGTCGCAACAACCTCTGCAGCAAGACTGGCGGACCGCCGATGTGGCTGATCTTTGCCGTCCGAACACCGAGAACTGTCGTGTCCCAGGCGGATTCAGCGTACCGGAGCAACGCGACAGCGCCCCCGTCGCCCTCCTCCACCAGCACACGCCCCCCGGGTTCACGCAGCCGGGCTCGTTGCACCGCATCGAACTTCACCCCGAAGCGGGAAAGATAGTTCTGGTACTCCCCCGTGCTCGACGCATGCAGGAAACGATCCAGTGTTTCGGTGTCGAGGCGGATGGACTCGTGAACGTCCTGTGGAGCCGCTGTGATCACGAAGGATTCTCCTGTTTCACGTGTGTAGCCTTTTTGTCGCCTGCGCTTGCGGTTTTCCCGTTCCATTTGGCCAGTTCCGCCAGCAGATTCCGGTAGCGTTCCGGCGTATTGACTTCGGTATCGAGCTCCTGGCGGGATTGATCGTACGCCGTCGCCACCCGCTTCAGAATGAGCCCATTGTGCCCCTCTACCGGGATACCCCATTTACCGTCGCACACCGAGCACAACGGCCCGTTGGCTTCGATCTCGCGGTAGTCCCGGCTGATCAAACCGCGACGGAATAGCTGGGCTTGCTCGTTGTTCCAGAGCTCGTAATAGGGCGTGTCGTTGACATTGCCCAACACGTGCTTCTTGCTCCAGTCGATGGGGCAGAGGCTGGCTTCGCCGTTGGGACGGATCAGCAGACGGTCGAACCCGTTCAGGCACACCGGCCAGTCCTTCGGGTCGGAGATCTGCTTGTATTTCTTCTCGAACTTGGAGTCGGCGTCGATGGACAGGCCGCCCTGGAAATTCAGCAGTTCACTGGTGTAGATCACATGCACCGGCAGGCGCTCGAAATACTCGCGGATGTCCGGCTTGCTGCTCAGCGCCAACGGTGTGTTCACCGTGGAAATGTTGGTGTAGATCCTGAAGCCCTGGTCCACGTTCATTTTGAGGAACCGCAGGATGTTGGGCAGGGTCTTTTCCAGGGTTCCGTTGACCCTCACCTGCGGATAGATCTCCGGGTCGACGCTGTCGATGGAGAAGCTGACCCGGTCGACTTCCAGGTCGATCAACGCCTGCGCGCGTTCTTCCGTCAGCAGGGCGCCGTTGTTGATCACGTTCAGGAAGAAGCCGCGCCGCTTGATCTCCTCGATGAACTTCAGGGCGTCGCGGTGGATGAACGGTTCGCCGTGGTTGCCGATGGTGACCGTCGAGCTGCGTCCCTCCGCCTGGTCCAGAACGGCGCACAACGTGTCAAACGTCATGTTCTTCATCGATCCGAACTCGGGGTGGCTGTGGAAGCAACTGATGCACTTCAGGTTGCACTTGTTTGAGATGTCCACATCGAGCTGGTCGGGCAGGTACGGGACCACCGGTTGGGGATCCTTCAGAAACGCATACTGCTCCAGCAGGAAGCGGATTTTCATCTCACGGTGTGTGTCGTTGCCCCAGTTCATGGTATCACTCCTTCGCGTCTTCGCGGTGTTTCCAGAACCTCCTGCATCCAGAGGTGGAGGTTGAACACACGCCACAGATTGTAGTTACGACTTTTTCCTTGCCGGATATGGGCCAACTCACGCCGGACAGCCTGTTGCTGCACCCATTCCCTCTCGCCGAAGCGTTGGCTCGTGGCGAGATCCTCGAAAAACGAGGCGAATCGCGGCTTGCTCTGCATATGCTGGACAAACGGAAATTCAAATCCGATTTTCCGCTTCTGGTTCACGACGGTTTCCGGCAATCTTCCGCGCATCACCTTCCGCAGCAGACGTTTGCTTGTCTGGCCCGTAGCGATGTATTCCGGCGGCAGGCGAAAAACCCACTCCACCACCCTGTGATCCTGGAAGGGGACTCGTGGTTCAATACCAAGCGCCATGCCGCTGCGATCCAGGTAGCGGTTGTCCCACGGGACCGACTTGTTCATCCAGGCGCTGCACATGGAGTGAAACAGGGCGTGTTTCAACAGCGAACCGGCCAGACGTCCCTGGTACAGGGGATCCAGGGGTCGGTCGAGTTGGAACCCGTTGCGGTGGCGGCGGCGGAACGTGTCATCCAGGTACGGGACCATGCGCTGCTGTCGGCTCTCTTCGTGGATATGGCGGCGAAGCGATTCGCTGTCCAGGGTCAACAGCTGCCGAACACGTTGCTGCTCGTGGGGTGTCAATCCTTCCACCGTCCCGGTATCCGCCGCCGCCAGGATACGGTAGTCGTCATAGCCCGCCAGGAATTCGTCGGCCCCGCCGCCGTCCAGCATCACCTTGAAGCCGGCCTCGGCCGCCAGGGCCAGGTTCTGGTACTGGGTGTACACGTTCAGCGTTGAAAATGGCTCATCCTGCAGACGCACTACATCCTGGATCTCATCGGTGAAGCGGTGAAAATCGACCGTGTTGGCGATGTTTTGAACGCCCAGCGCATCGACTACATCCCGGATTAAGCTGGATTCGTCGACCGATGTCCCGGGAAACACGGAGCTGAAGGTGGCGATGTCGGAAACATGTTTCGAGGCGTATTGCACCACACTGGTGGAGTCCATGCCTCCGGACAGAAATGAGCCTACGGGGACATCGGCTTGCAAACGAAGCCGAACAGCGTCTGCAAGCAACTCATCAAACCGCTCCGCCGCTTCGCAGAACGTGCAGGCTTCGGTTCGAGCGGACAGCATCCAATACGGCTCCACGTGCAGCGTGTCCTGATCCAGGCTGTAGCGGAAGACATGGCCGGCGGGGATTTGCAGAACACCCTCAACAAACGACCGTTGCAGCGTCTTCGGCGTGGGAAAGGAGGCCGTCAGGTAATGAAACGCCACCTCGCTGTCAAGTTCGGCGTCGTTGCCAAGCAATGGGGTGATCGCCCGTACTTCCGAAGCAAAGGTGACCGTGTTCGGTTTGTGATGGTAATACAGGGGTTTCACGCCAAACCGGTCTCTCGCACCAACCACGACTCCTCGCCGCAGGTCCACCAGAATGATGGCGAAATCCCCGTTGAAATGCGTAAAACAGTCTTCGCCCCATTCCAGGTAGGCGTACAATACGACTTCCGTATCGGACTGTGTCCGGAACAAGTGGCCGTTGTGCTGCAGCTCTTCACGCAACTCCCGGTAATTGTAGACCTCGCCATTGAACGACAGGAACACCTGCTGCGACGGGTCCGCGCAAGGCTGATGCGCCGCCTCCGCCAGGTCGATAATGGAGAGGCGATGGTGCCCCAGTAACACATTCACCGGCTTGTTCAAGCCAGGCCTGCCGCCATGAGGTGCAGCATCGTTGTGTTTGTCACGGGTCCAATGCCACGCCGCTTTCCACCCTTCCGCCTCACAGGTAAAGCCGGCCATGCCCAGGGCGTCCGGGCCACGATGGTCCAGTGCGGAGAACACCCGGTTCGCGCGAGTCTGAACCTCGCGAGGAGATCGGGTGTGGTCCAGGTGAAACAATACTCCGCACATGACTCAGTCCTGCTTTTTCGCCAATGCGTAGAGGAGGTGCGACGGCTTCACTTCCTCCGCAAAGCTGCCGTTCCCCCAGGGCATGTAAATGTCAAACTGACGCACTGTGGCGAAGGCCTTCAGGAGATCGGCGATTTCCTGTTCCGTGCTGACGTGCATCAGGTAATCCGGGATCTCCTCGCCGCCGCCCTCATGAAACAGGTTGCCCTGCATCACATAGGTGCCGGGTTCGATTTCCCTCCCGTGTCCCCGCGCGCGCTGGGAAGCCCCGTCCTTTTCACCGTAGAAGTTGACGAGCAGAATTCCTTCGGGCGCCAGGATGCGGTGGATTTCTTCTGCGATGGCCCTCTGCTGCTCCATCGGGTGGGCGTTGATCGCGCTGTAACAGATGACAGCGTCCACCGATGCGCTCCGGAGGCCTGTTTCGCTCATGTCCGCCACCCGGAACTCGACCGACACGCTACGCTGTTTTGCCAGAGTGTAGCCAAACTCAAAGCCGCCGTCGCTGATATCCAACCCAATGGCTTCGTGACCCAGTTCTGCGGCCAGTACCGTATGCCGTCCCGAACCGCATCCCAGATCCACCACCCTGCCGGGCCGACGCAGGTTCTTCGCTAAAAACCCGATGGCCAGTTCCGAAGGATACCTCATCTGCAAAGCATCGTTTTGGTTGTACCACTCGAAATACTCACGGTTGAACAGCTCGCTCCCGCTCATGATGTCACCCCCGGCACGTTGAGGCGCGTGAGATCCAGGATGTTGTAGATGTCGCACATTTCCGGCATTTTGATGAAACGGTAGACCTGGGTCTCCGTATCGATCACATACACGCCGCTGTCCATGGACAAGGGGCTTTGGAAACGTACCGCTTCGCGTACACGCCGGTTGCGAGCCTGCCCCACGTAGAGGATGCCGTCATGCCCATCCAGTCCTCTGATAAAACCATTCAGACGCATGATCACTCGTCCCTGTCCCGATGTGATGTTGCTGGGCATGGATTCAAGCACGTAGAAAGTTTTCTCGATGAACTGGATAGAATGAGGAAACAGGAGATTGTCCAACACCACGCGTGGTTTGCTATTGTCCCGCCCCAGGTTGATCCCGCAAACGCTGCCGTCATAGATCCCTTCGCGCCACCAGCCGGTGCGCGAGATCATGGACACAAACAGCGTATCCCGGTACACATGCAGATCATTGACATGACAGGCGTCCCTTTGCGCCGGATCCTTATCGGGAAGCATGGGTATGTGGTCCAGCAGGGAAAAACTGTCGGCATCAAAGACGGCGATGCTGTCGTGCTCCGCTTCTGCAGCGTAGAGCCGGTTTTCCTTCGGCCACCACGCCAGGCCATGCAACTGGTTGATGCTGTCCGGTTCATACAGAGTCGTGGTGTGAAACGGGTCCAGAGAATCAATCGCAAGCAAACCGCCCTTTTCCGTACCAACGACCAACCGCTCCCCGACACGCACCAGCCCGCGGAACGAGCCGCTCGCCAGTTGCACAGACACTTCCGTGCGGCCGTTGACCAGGTACAAACCGCCCGCCGCACCATACGCCGACACCAGGAGACGTTGCGAGCAATTCAGCAAACGATCAAACGTGGCGTATTCCTTCAGCAACGGGCTTCGGTAGACCTTGACAGCCGGGTTGAGGGATTGGATCTGGTCGCCGATCCGGTGATACTGCTCCGAACACACGAGGATCGCCGTCGTCTCCGGATCGAGTCCTTTTATCGTTTCCGGCCCCCGCACCGGAACGCCCGCGAAAGTCTTCTCCTGTTTCAGTCTTTCGTTGTCGATAAAGTATGTGAGCTTTCCATCGAGAAAATTTTGGGTTTCCTCCCCGATAATACCCGCGCCGAACCCGATCAGAGTATGAGTTTTGACCAATTGCGCCGCTTGAGAACGTTCCAGAAAATCCATGTCCGGGCTCACCTGTGGTTTGGGTTGCGCGATACCGGTGACGCGCAGGGGCAAATGTTGCCCTTCCGCGCGTTACGGGACCGTTGGCATGTGGTTGTACCTGTTGGGTTTACGCCGGCTCCAGCGGTCCAAAGCTCTTGTGTCACTTGAAGTTTTGCAAAGCATGTGCCAAGCAGTGGGGTAACTCGGAGGGTGGACGAGAGTTGGCGCGGGGATCGAGCCAATCCCGGACAGGCATGTCCGGGCTACCGGATTCTGTCGCGGGCGGGACGCCCGTGCTATAGTAGTTCTCGAATGAAATGTCCCATGATGTCATTCCTGCGAAAGCAGGAATCCAGAAT
>CAZYOC010000174.1:0-9755 GCA_964648415.1 uncultured bacterium
TGCTGAGCTGGGGATGACGTGCTGAGCTGGGGATGACGTGCTGAGCTGGGGATGACGTGCTGCGTTGGGGATGACGTAGTGGGAGATTTCTTACGAGGACACTCTACCGGGCAACGTTAAACCAGACGATATTGCAGCGGTACACCAGTTTCTGTTTGGTGCGCGCCTTGCTGTACTCCGCATTTTGCAGCTTAACGTACTTGTGGGCGCAGGTGCTCGAGCACGCCACCTTGGTTTTGTGTTCCGCTATGGACAGGTAGCTGGCGCGCCCGACGATGACCTTGGCCTTGGGGATGAGTCGCGGGTCGGGGAACTTCTTTCTGCACATTTCACAGCGGAGGTAATCCGTCGCCACAGCCGCTTCTCCTGCTGGTTACTGTTCTGTCAGCTTCAAGATAGGGGTTGGCGGGCAGAGGAGAAACAGGGGATTCCAGGGGCGAACAGGCCCGGGGAGCCGGAAGGAAGGCTACTTCAGATGATGAGAAGCACGTCTCAGGAATGCGTGAGAGACGGGAAAGGGTTGTGGCGTGGGCGCTGAATATGCCTATTTTACTGGAGCGGCGCTTCGCGGACTTTCCGGTCGCACTCATGGACCTACGCAAAGGGAGCAAACGATGGGGGCCTTCAACGGTAATCAACACCGATTGATCGAGAACCTGGCCCGGCGGGTGACCAGGCAGAAGAAAGACGGTCCGGAGATGATGGTGTACGCGCCGTTCGACCGATCTCCCATTGGGAAAGTACCCAAATGCGACCGTGGGGATGTCGCCCATGCCGTAGAGCGAGCCCGCCTTGCGCAGGCCAAATGGGCCGGGGTGTCCGTCAGGCAACGCGCCGCCATCTTCAAGACTTTCCACACACTGATCCGTAAAGAGCGCAACGAGATCCTCGACCTGGTGCAGTGGGAGACCGGGAAAGCACGCAAGAGCGCGTTCGAGGAAGTAGCCGACGTGATGAACACCACGCGCCACTACTGCTACCACAGCGAATGGCTGCTGAAGCGGAAGCTGCGGCGAGGCGGGCTGCCGACGTTGACCTGGACCTGGGAGGTAAAGCATCCCATCGGCGTGGTCGGGATGATATCGCCGTGGAACTACCCGCTGACCCTGGCGATCACCGACGCCGTACCCGCTTTGATCGCCGGCAACGCCGTGGTCCTCAAACCGGCGGAACAGACCAGTTTCACCGCGTTGTGGGTGAAACGGCTGCTGGAGGAGGCCGGGCTGCCGAAGGATCTCTTCCAGGTGGTCACCGGGACCGGGGCCAGAACAGGCGCGGCGTTGAGCGAACTGGCCGACTACATCCTCTTCACCGGGAGCACCGCCACAGGGCGGAAAGTGGCGGAAACCGCCGGACGGCGCCTGATCGGCTCCTCCATGGAGCTGGGCGGGAAAAACGCCATGCTGGTTCTGTCCGACGCGAACCTGAACCGCACCGTCAAGGGCGCGATCAACGCCTGTTTCTCCAACGCCGGCCAGTTGTGCATTTCCGCCGAACGGATTTACGTCCACCAGTCCCTCTACGAAGAGTTCCTCCGGCATTTCGTCGAGCGCATCCGCAAGATGAAGCTCGGTGCGGATTATTCGTACAAGTATGACATGGGCAGCCTGATCGGGCGAATGCAGTACCTGAAGGTGAAAGAACACGTCCTGGATGCGAAGAAGAAGGGCGCCGGAATCGCCATCGGCGGCCGCCCTCGTCCGGACCTGGGGCCGTATTTTGTGGAGCCGACGGTGCTCACGCGTGTCACGCCGGAGATGAAGGTCTTCCATGAAGAGACCTTCGGGCCGGTGGTGTCGGTGTTCTCTTACCGGTCACTGGATGAAGCCATTGAGAAGATCAACGATACAGACTACGGGTTGAACGCCAGCATCTGGACACGTGACGCCTGCTTCGGCCGGAGGCTGGCCGAACGGATCCGGACCGGCACGGTGAACATTAATGAAGGCTACGCGGCGGCGTGGGGCTCGGTGGACGCGCCCATGGGCGGATTCAAAGCTTCCGGCATCGGCAGGCGACATGGCCGGGAAGGGCTGCTGAAGTATACAGAGTCGCAGACCATTTCCGTACAGAGGCTGATGCCGGTGGGAGGACCGTCCTGGCTTTGTGCGGCGTCGTATGCGAAGATCATGTCGTTCGCATTGGGTATTCTGGAGCGCATCCCATTAATTCGATAGCGGACCGTCCCGAGCGATTTCAGCGGTATTTGCCCCGGCAGCTTGTTGTGATCTGCTGGATTTCACATTTTCCGTAGCAATGAAAGCATGGTGGTGTTGCATAAATTGTAGTTTGATCACTGCCCGGGTCTAAACTAAAACCGACGGACAGTACAGTTCTTGTCTAAACCCGGGCAGCGACTGGAAAGAGTGACAGAAACGGGCGATTCGTTCATAGCACTGGTGTACTGTTACCAAGAGTCTCGCATCAAGCTGCCCGGGGCAAAACCAAGAGCCGGGCGTAACGACTTTCAGCTTGTGTGAATCACTGTGGAGGAGACGATCATGGCGAACACGATCCTGTTAACCGGTTTTCCAGGCTTTCTGGGCACGGCTTTGTTGCCGCGGATTCTCAAGCGCGAGAAGAAAGCGGTCAAAGCCATCTGCCTGGTGCAGCCGAAAGTCCGCATGCTCGCCGAGAAGCGGCTCGCCGCTCTGATCAAACGCCATCCTGATCTGAAAGGCCGGGTCGAGCTGGTTCCAGGAGACATCAGCCTCCTCGCCGGCCGGGGTCTGAAGCAGGCGAAGAGCCACGCCGGCGACATCCGCGAAATCTACCACTTCGCCGCGGTGTACGATCTGTCGGTGGACCGGCTGTTCGCCCTGCGGGTCAATGTCGACGGGACCGCGAACATGCTGGAGCTGGCGGAAGCCTGCCCCAGGCTGAAGCGTTTTCATTACGTGAGCACCTGCTACGTCAGCGGCCGTTACGCCGGGCCGTTTTATGAGAAGGATCTCGACATGGGCCAGCGCTTCGACAATGCCTATGAAGAGACCAAGTTCCTGGCCGAGGTGGACGTGCAGGACCGGATAAAAGCGGGCCTTCCGGCGACAATTTACCGGCCCGCGATCGTGGTGGGCGATTCCCAGTCCGGCTGGACGCAGAAATATGACGGGCCCTACTACGTGATGCAGTGGTTGATGCGGCATCCCACCTCGCTGGCGTTCATGCCCGTAATCGGCGATCCGGAACGCACCCGGGTGAATGTCGTTCCCAGCGATTACATCCTCGACGCCATGGAGTACCTGAGCGGCCGGGAGGATTCGGTGGGGGAAACGTACCAGTTATCCGATCCCAACGCCTTGACGGTGGATGAACTGCTCAAGGTGCTGGCCCACGAGACCGGGAAGACGGTCGTCCGGATTCCGTTGCCCTATCACGTGGCGAAAGCCGCGATCAACTATTGCCGGCCTGTGGACAGGCTATTGCGAATCCCGGCGTCGACCATCGACTATTTCATCAAGCCGACTCACTTTGTGAATGAGAAGACGGCGGCCATATTGAAGGAAGGCGGCATCGAGTGTCCTCCATTCGACACCTACGCCCGCAACCTCGCGGAGTTCATGCGTCGTCATCCACGGGTTTCATCTCGCGCGATGGCGTAACATATTAACCTTTGAACAGTTAGAAGGCTGCTCTTGAATTCCGTGACGAGGTTCGCCCGCCCATGCCGTACATCACGCTGATCGTATCCAATTCGCACCTGAGCGATGCGGACACCCTGGCTGCGTCCTTGAAGGAGACCGGACACGGGGTGTCGGTTGCCCTTTCCGCTCATCAGGATAACCTGGCGGATCACCTCACCCAGACGCCGGATCTGATTCTCTTCGACTTGCTGCTGGTGCGGGAGGATTCCAGCCTGCTGCGCGAGTTGTATGAAACCCACGCCTGGCGCTTGCCGGTCATTCTTCTTACCGATCCGGATGACCGCGAGCTGGCCATTCAGTACATGCAGGTGGAAGCGCGCGACTTCTGCCGCTGGGATGACCCGGACCACCTGGCGGCCATCATCGAGCGTGAGCTGCAAGTCCTTGGTTTCCGAAGCCAGTTCAAGAAGGTACAACGGGAGCGGGATACTCTGCTTCAGCGTCACCGTACCCTGCTGGAAACCATGCCCACCGGTGTATTTGAAATCGACCTCAACGGCATAATCCGCTTCGCCAGTTCGGGGATGCACCGCCTGTTCGGGTATTCCGAAGACGCGCTGATCGGCAAGTCGATCGCACGGTTGCTGCAACCGGACGAACGCGCTCGCTGGTCGAAGCTGATCGCCCGCCTGTCGGATGAATACACCGAGCCGGCTTCCTTGCAAGGCACCTTCGTTCACCGGGATGGGTCGCCGCTGGAGGTGTCGCTCGACTGGAACTACCGCTATGACGACGAGGGCAAGGTGACCGGTTTTCTGGCCGTGTGTGTCGACATGACCGGCCTCAAACGCAGCGAGAAACTCGCTCAGCAATACAACGACATCTTCCACTCCTTGCAAGCCGGGGTAATGGTATTCTGCAAGGAGGAGTCGACGGGGTCGTGGCAGATCCGGGCGGTCAATCCCGCGGGGTGTCACCTGCTTGGACGCAACCGTCAGATGATTGAAAGCCAGCGACTGGATGTCGCCCTGCCGGCCCTGATGACGTGCAATATTCGAGATCGGATCGAGGAGGTGCATTCGACAGGAGAAACGCTCCACCTTGAATCGATCGAGTATTGCGACGAAGTGGTGCATGACCGAGTTTGGAAAGTCGATCTCTTCCTTGTGAAGCCGGATTGCGTGGGCATGGCGTTCGAGGACATCACCGAGCGCAACCGCGCCATGCAGGCCCTGCGGGATTCGGAAGCGCGCTATCGCAGCCTGATCGAACAGTCCACCAGCGGTATCTACTTAATGCAGGACGGCCGCCTGCAGATGGTCAACCAGCGTTTTCTTGAGCTGCTGGAGATTACCGAAGAAGAGGCGACGGCGCCCGATTTCGACATGCTGGCCTTTGTTGACGTGGAAAGCCGTCCCGTATTCGAGGAACGCGCCCGGCTCTATCTGATCGGCGAGGAGGCGCCGGAACGCTATGAGTTCACCCTGGTAACCAAGTCCGGCAAACGAAAAATTATTGAGGCGGTTGTCAGTGAACTGACGGTACAGGGCGAACCCGCAGTGCAGGGAATCTTTCGGGATATCAGCGAACGGAAACGGCTGGCGGAGGAGCTGGCCCACTCTCAGAAACTGGAAGCGGTGGGACGCCTGGCGGGCGGCATGGCCCATGAGTTCAACAATGTATTGACCGCCATCGACGGCAACCTGGAACTGGGAATGTTGAACCTCAAACAGGATCACGCCGCCTGGGAGGACTTCAACGAGATCCGAACCATCGTGGGGAAATCCGCTACTTTGACCCAGCAACTGCTGCTGTTTAATCAGAAACGCCCCGCTGTGGAGAAGGTATTGGATGTTAATGGATTACTTCGAGATATGGAAACCATGATTCGCAAGCTGGTTGGCGAAGATGTGGAATTGCGCCTTTCCTGCAAAGCTGACGTGTCGATCATTCCCATGGTCCGTTTGCATATGGAACAAATCATTCTGACCCTGGTGGCGAACGCCCGCGAAGCCATGCCGGAAGGCGGAAAACTTCGCATCAGCACACGGAATGAATGGATCGGCGAAAGCAGCATCGGCTCCCTGAGGGAGTTGCTTCCGGGCGGCTACCTGCGGCTGACGGTCGAGGACGCCGGAGCGGCCAGATGGATTAACAGGGATTCGGATGTTCTCGATGAAGCGGACGTCGAGATCCTGGAAAAGACCGGCGGGCTCGGTTTGTCCACGGTGTACGCTCTGGTCGCTCAGATCGGCGGTGCGGTGCGGCTCTATAGCGACAAGACCGGCGGAGGGGTGTTTGAGCTGTACCTGCCCTGCGCCGGCAACGCACCGCAACCCGTCGAGACAGACAGCACTTCGGGCGACCTGGCCGGCAAGGGCAACGAGTTGATCCTGGTGGTGGAGGATGATGAAACCGTCCGGGATTGCATTCGCCGTACCCTGGAACACTATGACTACAAGGTCATCACTGCTGCGTCCGGCGAGGAAGCCCTGGAGCGGTTCCGTGAACAACCGAACGCTTATACCCTTCTGCTCACCGACATCGTCATGCCGGGGATCAACGGGTTGGAGCTGGCGGAAACCATTCGCGCAGAAGATCAGCTCCTGCCGGTTCTCTACTTTTCCGGCTACCTGCAAAGCACGCTGTTTCAGGATGGTGTGTTACAACAGAATGCGCCGTATCTTAAGAAACCGTTTTCCCCGGGCGAACTGCTGCGGAAAGTCCGGGAAGTGATTGATACCTGAGCCTGCCATGTCTCGAATTCTGGTCGTCTGTGGTGGTGACAACCTCGAGCGCCGTGTGTCGCTGGCGTCGGGCGATGCCGTGGCGCGTGGCCTGAAAGCCGCCGGCCACGACGTCGTCAAGCTGGACACCGCCTCGCCGATGAAACTGACCCCGCCCGATGAACCCCTGCTCGAAGATGCGGTGGGTCCGGCACCGCCCGAAGAGCTTACCATGGCCAAGCTGAACGCGAATAGCTGGGGTATGCTCACCGGCACCATCGCCATGGCGGAAGCCGACGCCGTATTCCCCATTCTGCATGGGAGCTGGGGTGAGGACGGCCGCTTCCAGGCGCTGCTGGAGCTGATGGGCCTGCCCTACCTGGGCAGCGGGGTGCTCGCCTCACAGATCTGCATGGACAAACTGCTGACCAAGGAGATCGCCGAACGCGCCGGTCTGCCCCTCGCCGCCGGGTTCAGTGTGGACCTCGAAGCGTATGTCGAAGATGTCATCGACCGTGCTTTCAAGGAGTTGGGCGATATTGTCGTCGCCAAACCGATCAAAAGCGGCAGCGCGGTGGATGTTTATATGGCGCACGACGGCGACCAACTTAAAAAAGCCATCCGGAACATCCTGAAACACGGCGATCACCCCATGCTGGAGGAATACATCCCCGGCAAGGAGCTCACGGTGACCATCCTCGACGACGAGGCCTTGCCGGTGATCGAAATCGCCCCCAGGTCCAACTTCTACGATTACACTCGTAAATACACTAAGGGTGAAACCGAGTACCTGTGCCCGGCGCCGATTCCCCGGGACGCCGCCGAGGAGCTCCAGGGGTACTCGACGTCGATCTTCCGTGCCACCGGCTGCCGGCATGTGGTGCGGGTGGACTGGCGGTTCGACCCGGAATCCGGCTCGCTGGCGTTTCTGGAAGTGAACACCATTCCCGGCATGACCGACCTGTCGCTGGTCCCCATGGCGGCCAATGAGATCGGGCTTGATTTTCCGGCGTTGATGGATCGGTTTGTGGAGTTGACGCTCAAAAAGAAGTAAAGAAAGTGAAAAAAGTGAAAAAAGTGAAAAAAGTGGAAAAGTTATAAGGTTGGAATGTATCAAGTGCTTGGCGAATGAAATGCCAACATGTTGTATTCTTGCGCCTTGCCCGGATCCCGGATCAAGCCCGGGATGACAAAGCTATCCGGCTTCCGTGAATTCGTACATCAGGTGATGGGCCTTGACACCCTTCATTTATCCCATGACACAAAACAACGACACGCAAACAGCCAAACAAGCATTCCAACGCAACCACCATCCGGTTGTGTTGTATTCAGCAGTGTTTGTCTTCCTCGCCTTCAATCCCGCAACCGCCTCCATGATCCTGTCCGAGATCATGTACAACCCGGACGGCCCGGACTACTACACCGAGTACGTCGAGCTCTACAACGCCGGGGCCTCGGCCATGGACCTCACCGGCTGGCAAATCGGCGACGGGACACAGTGGGACTCATTGATCGCCGCACCCGGCAACGCATCCGGAATCACGCTCGCGCCCGGCGAGTACGCCCTCATCCTCGATTCCGGCTATTGGGACTCCGGAGGAGGGGTATATGATGCAGTCATCCCCGAGGAGACACTGCTGCTGACCGTCCCCGACGCCGCCATCGGGGCGGGCGGCCTGGGCAACAGCACCCCCGAAACGGTCTCGTTGATCCACCCCCTCGGAACCATCGTCACCCAACGCACCTACCGGATCGGCGCAGAGCAGGGGCAGAGCGAGGAGTGCATTTGGCTCACCAACGACTCCACCGACACCAATTGGGCCTTCTCGCAACCTGGCGGCACTCCCGGCTTTCCTAACAGCGTGACCCCGCCGCAGTACGACCTGGCGCTCGATTCCCTCGCCCTGAGGCTGGAGTATGATCCCGTCGAGAATGCCCACCGGCTGAACGTCTCACTTCTCATAAGCAACACTGGCAGCGAAACCGCCCCTCAAAACCGGATCGTCCTTCAAGCCGATCGCCATCAACAGCAGGACTGGGCGACGGTGGCGGATTTCTCCATCCCCGCACTGGAACCGGACAGCGTTTACCAGATCAACGAGGAAATCGGTACGGTGCAGGGAGGTCGCCTGGACTGGATCGCGCTTCTGGAAATGCCGGATGACCGGGCGGAGAACGACACTTTGCGAGCTTCTATCCAGATTCCCTATAAGCCCCGCAACGTGATGCTCAGCGAGATTATGGCTGCGCCGTCCGACGAGCTGCCGGGAGAATGGTTCGAACTCGAGAACCGGTGCGATGAAACGCTGCTGCCCCTGGGCGGCTGGACGATAGAGGACGAAGCCGGCCAGACAGCGACCATTGATTCCAGCCTCAACCTGTTGCCGGTGTTCAACCGGGCGGACGGGTGGACGTGGCTTGTGCCGGCGACCAGTTCGGCCATTCTGGACTGGCCGGGGATCAACGAGGAACGGGTGCTCTTCCCCGAGGGCTGGCCCTCGCTGAACGATGACGGCGACGAGCTGATCCTGCGAGATCCCACCGGCGCGGTGATCGATCACATCCGCTACCCGGAAGCAGTGACCGGGCGCAGTTTTATCCGTACCGGCTGGAGCGGCAAACCCAATCCGGCGGAATGGAGCGTGTCGCCCGACTCCAGCGGCGGCTCCCCGGGGTGGGAGAGCGAGGCGCCGCTCGACAGCGGCGACTCGGATACCGCTGTCGTTGCACCCAACGCCCCGCTGCTGGAGCCCAAGCCCAACCCGTTCTCGCCCGACGGAGACGGCTACGAGGACGAGACCACGTTTTCCCTGCGGTTCCCGGCGGAGCGAGTTCAAATGACACTGCGCGTCTTTGATGTCAACGGCCGCCGGATGGCCACGCTGCTGCGTGCGCGGAATCTCCCCGGACAGGGGGAATGGATCTGGGATGGTCGGCTTCCCAACGGCGATTGGTTAAAAGCGGGGATGTACGTGTTCCAGGCGGAGGCGACTTCGGGCGGGCGAACCTGGCGGGTCAAGGGCGTCTTGGTCTCCGCGGTTAAAACATGAGAGCAAGCCGGGATAGACGATCCCGGCACACTCATCATGGGAAGGTTTGAAGGGCTTGCATTTTGCGTGCATTGTGCCCATCGGTTGAAGTGAAAGGCATCGCGGAGGGCGTATCGGGCCATGCGCCCACTTGTACCGGCAAGTGCGAAAGGTGTGTTAGGTGAAAAACCGCTGCTCGTGAAATATAGTAATACTCGAATGAAATGTCCCATGATGACATTCCTGCGAAAGCAGGAACCGAAACGAAGTGAAGCTTGCGGTGTCCCGTAGTTTGGGATAGCCGTGAATCCAGAATAAACAAGTACTTAAGAATCTTAGTATGTTCGATTCTTTGCAAGAACCACAATAGGGCCTGTTGCACGAATTCTGATGTCTCTCATTCCAGCGAAGGCTGG
>CAZYOC010000175.1:0-9738 GCA_964648415.1 uncultured bacterium
GCGCGTACCTTGGGCTATGGCAGAGAACCACTGCCGTGGTTCCTTCGTGAAATATTCGTGTTAGTGGCGTGGCCCGGTTTGCTGTTCGCTTCGGGACGGTCTGAAACCGCTGGCTACAATGCATGACGTCGGTTGGATCTGCGGTTGAGGTAAGAAAGCAAGCCGGGAAAGATGCCTACACCGGTCGCGGCTCGACATCCCCGTCCAGCACCCGGCGCACCACCTCCGAAAGATCGTGAGTCAGAATCGGCTTCATCATCAGTTCCTGCACCCCGATTTCACGTGCGCTCTCGGTGGTCATGTATTGCCCGTACCCGGTGATCATGATGATGGCAAGCCCGGCGCGGATCGCCAGAACGCGTTCGCACAACTCCGCCCCGGTCAGCCCCGGCATGGAGAAATCGGTGACAAGCAGATCATAGCTGCGCGGTTGCTCACGGAAGACACGCAACGCTTCGCGGCTGTCGGTGTAGCCTTCCACCTCGTACCCCAGGTGATCCAGCATCTGGCATACGACCTCGGTGACCGCTTCTTCGTCGTCCACCACCATGATGCGTTCGGAACCCTTGCTATCCTCTTCGTCCTGTTGGAGTTCCGGTGCGGCCTCGCCCTGAATCACCGGCAAGTAAATGTGGAATACGGTCCCGTGGCCCACTTCGCTTTCCACCGTGATCGCCCCCTGGTGGCTTTCAACGATCCCATGCACCACGGCAAGCCCCATCCCGGTCCCTTCCCCCTTCGGTTTGGTGGAGTAGAAAGGTTCAAAGATGCGGTCCAGGATACGTTTCGGCATGCCGGTCCCATTGTCGCGCACCGATAATTGCACATAATCACCAGGATACACGTTCAGATCGGTCGCGCTTTCCTGGATGGTAACTGTCTGAAGCCGCACATCCAGCACACCCTTCTGCGCCGGCAACGCATGGGCGGCGTTGGTGCACAAGTTCAACAGGATCTGGTGAACCTGCGTGGGGTCTGTCTCGACCATGACCCCTTTTGCTTCAAAATCGGTGCGGATTTCGATGCTGGTGGGCAGGGCGGGTCGAATCAGAGTCATGGTCTCCTTGATGATGGCCTGCAATTCGACCACACGACGCTCGTTTTCACTCTGCCGGCTGAAGGTAAGTATCTGACGGACCAGGTCCTTGGCGCGATGTCCCGCCTGAATCACCCGTTGCAACTTCTTGTGCGCCGGGCTCTCCTTCTCAATCAGCATCATCGCCAGGTCGGTCTGGCCCATCATGGTAAACAAGGTGTTGTTGAAATCGTGGGCGATCCCGCCCGCAAGCGTACCGATCGCCTCCAGTTTCTGGGACTGCCGTAGCTGACGCTCCAGCAGCGTCTCATGAGTCAAATCCCGTAAGATGCAGAGATTGTTCACCGCTTCGTGGTTGGCATTGACAATCGGGAGAACGCTGGCCTCCAGCTCGGACACCGCGTTGTTCTTGTGTTCATACGCAAACCTTCCACGCCAGGGATTGCCCAGGCGGACCATTTGCATCATCTCTTCAATCTGGGCGCGGTTCACATCGTCCGCCGTCCCGCGCAGCAGCCGAGCGTAGGATGAACCCAGCACATCCTCCTTGCGCATCCCCATCATGGATTCAAAGGAGGGATTCACATACACGACATCTCCATTCACACCCGTGATGATGACCCCTTCGATCATCTGCTCAACAACCGTACCCAGGCGCAACAGGTCCGCTTCCTGCGCCTTGCGAACCAGAATTTCTTCCTTCAACTCTACATTGGCTCTCGAAAGCTCTCGGGTCTGCAGTTCCACCTGTTTTCGCAGAATTAAGGTGGTAACCAGAAGAATAAGCAGCAGCAACGCGACCCCGACAAGCGTCACCTTCAGCCAGGTGGGGAATTTAAATCGGCTCTCCGGGCCAAAATAATGATCCATGAGGACATAGTAGATGGAGTTCTGATCGCGCTTGTACAGAACAAGGTTGTAGTCAATGGCATGAAGGTACTCGGCGCTGGAATCGCTGGAGGCGGCAAAACGCAGCTCGGAAGGCGAGAAGATCAACGGAGTCGCTTCCACAGCATACTGGCCGGTGATCGCGACGCCATGCGTACGCTCCACAACTCCCGCATCCACAAAACCACGATCCACAATACTCAGGACATCCCGATATGATTTTGCGGTTATCAGGTCACAATTAATATTGAACCGCTCTGCTATCTTCTTAAATTCATTGAAATAATGATCACCATCCAGAAAAACAACCGCCTTGCCCTCCAAATCGAGAAAGGACTGAATCTTAACCCCGTTTTTTACATACACCTGCCCCCAGGTGGACATCACCGTTTCCATGGAAACCAGGAGGCTGTCGTCTTCAGCGCGGCTAACCGGTTCCGCCATCAGCAGATCCAACTCGCCGGTTCGCAACATCCCAAGCAGCGTTTCCCGATCCTTCTCGACCACCTCGATTCGCCAATCTTCCTTATCGGCGATGTCCTCCAAAAGTGCCTGGAAAAGATCCTGAATCAGGTGGGTCTCGTCGTGCGGGTGGTTGTGCAATACATCTCCCACTCCCACTCGCACCACCTGCTTCTCGGCATGGCATACGTCTACGAGAAGACCGAGCGCAAATGTCATGCAGAGGATGGCGCCAATGAAACTGCACACGCGCCACAGGCGGCGCCGAAGCGTGTGGTGCATTCTCCTCATGGCGCCACCCTTGTGGAACCGTACCGGGTGGAGTCGATCAACGCCAGCGCCTTTTCACGAGCGGCCTCCGGCAGCGGTGCATAGTGCAGAGACGAATTGATGGCCTGGCCTTGATGGAGAATCCACTTCATAATTTGCACAAGCGCCTTTGCCTGTTCCTGGCTGCGACCCTGATAGGCCTGCTGTTTGTAAAAAATCAGCCAGGTGTACCCACTGATCGGATACCCCTCATCAGCGTCCGTATTCGTGATTGAAATGCGAGTATCGGGAGGCATTTCCACATTGGCGGCAAGCGATACGGTTCTCGTATCGGGGATGACGAACCGACCGGCCTTGTTCATCACCGCCGCCTTGGGCAGGCCGGCCTCTTCGACATAGGCCAGCTCCAGATACCCGATGGCGCCCTCCGCCCTCCGAATCAACCCACTCACTCCGGAGTTGCCTTCAGCGCCATACCCGACCGGAAACGGCAGTTGCTTGCCAAGCCCCACGGTCCGGCGCCAGAGCGGGGAAACCTTGCACAGGTAGTCGCTGAACATGTGAGTCGTACCACTCTTATCGTACCGGTGCACCACGATGATCTGCATGGAAGGCAGCGACAGGTTGGGATTCACCTGTTGAATGCGACTGTCGTTCCATTGCGAAATCTCGCCCAGAAAAATCCCTTCAATCAGTTCCGGTGTTAAATAGATCTGGGGATTGCCGGGCAGATTGTAGCTGAGCACCACCGCGCCGACCGATGTGGGAATATGAATGATCTCGCCGTCAACCGAGTGAAGCACCGAATCGCTCAGAAAGTAATCCGTCGCACCAAAATCGACCCGCTTCTCCAGCAAGGCTCGCACCCCCGCGCCGGATCCCAGCGCCTCGTACATGATGCGGCTGCCCGTTTCCTCGTTGATCGCTTTGAAATACGCCTGGTACAGGGGATAAGGAAATGTAGCCCCTTTCGCGAACAGAGTCGCGCCGCCGGCATACGCTCCGCAGGCCATGATTATGATCATCACCAGTATCGTCAGCAGTAGCTGCAGCTTACGCATGTCCTGTCCCAAATCCCGTCATCGAACCGACGCCATCGAGCGCCGGATGGACTCTCAGGTTATTGTCGCTCTGTTAGAGAACGTTGAGAACCGTGCAATGCCTCGTAAAAGAGAGGCAGGATGGCTCTCTAACTACTTCACTTTTCACAAGTAGCTTGTGGATCGAATCACTCACTTCAGATGAACCGCTCCACCAGATTTTCATACGAGACTCGGGAACCAGGTTTCCGATTTCGCGAATTTCGTGATCTGCATCATGAAATCGGCCTGTATAGCTTGTATTTTATAGAAGCTAAGGTGGGCGAACCGTAGCTTAAGGAGACATCCCGCTCGCCGGGATGAGGGAGTTATCATGCGATCGTTGCCGACACGTGTTGCTGCGTCAGTCTTGCTGCTGGCGCTGGCAAGTACTGCTTTCGCCGGGTTCAGCCGGATCAGTGTTACCGGACCCGAAGGCGAAGAGATTCCACTGTACAACAAAAGCTACGCCCTGCTGATCGGGGTGAGCCAGTACACCAACGGCTGGCCCAAGCTGCCCGGTGTGCTGGAGGATGTGCGTGACGTTCAGGCCGTGCTCGAGGAGCAGGGCTTCGAGGTCATCACGGCTCTCAACCCCAGCAAAGAGAATCTCTACGGCGCGTTCGAGGACTTCATCAACAGCTACTGCCGCGACCCCGAAGCGCGGGTTCTGATCTATTTCGCCGGCCACGGCCACACGGTCACCCAGGCCTGGGGCGACGAGATGGGCTACATCATCCCGGTGGAAGCGCCCAACCCGAACATTGACCTTGACGGCTTCCTCGACACCGCCATGGACATGCAGCAGATCGAGGTCTACGCCAAGAAGATCCAGTCCAAGCACGCCATGTTCATTTTCGACGCCTGCTTCTCCGGCTCCATCTTCGCCCTCTCCCGCGCCATTCCGGATCACATCACCTACAAGATCGCGCAGCCGGTGCGGCAGTTCATCACCTCCGGCAGCGCCAACGAAGAAGTCCCCGACGAGAGCGTGTTCCGCAGCCAGTTTGTTTCCGGTATCCAGGGCGAAGCGGACCGCAATGACGACGGTTACGTGACCGGCGCAGAGCTGGGCGAATTCCTCCAGGAGACGGTAGTCAACTATTCACGCTCCGCGCAGCATCCCCAGTACGGCAAAATTCGCCATCCCAAGTTGGACAAGGGTGACTTTGTATTCGTCGTGAAAGAAGAGGAACCGCCGGCAGTCGCTACCCAACCCGCCAATCTCCCGGAGGGTGGCGAGTTTAACCTGGACGACCTGCTGGCCGCGGCCGACGCCAGCGAGGCGGAAGTGACCGCCTGGAGCCGGCAACTGACCACCATGTCCAGCGCTTACGAAGAAGTGGTCGCGCTGGAAGACCGTGAGATCGCGCCCAACCTGAAGGTGGAAGCCTGGAAACGCTTCAGCGAGACCTACAGCCAGCCGAACCCCTATTCTACCGAAGACGAAACCATGATGGCCTATGCTGAAGACGCCATCGCCTACTGGTCCAACCCGGAAGGCGCGACCCGCTCCATCGAACGTAGCGCCAGTGAGCTGGCCGGACCGGTCCCCGGCATGACCTTTGTCGAAGTAGAGGGCGGCGACTTCATGATGGGCGCCAACAGCCGTGAAAAGGACGAGAAACCCATCCACAAGGTCGAGGTCGAATCGTTCTACATGCTAAGCACGGAAGTCACTCAAAAGATGTGGGAAGCGGTGATGGACCGGACCATCTACCAGCAGCGCGACCTTGCCAATCCTCACGGCCGACTGCGCGGTGTCGGCGATGATTACCCGGTGTATTACGTCTCCTTCGAGGACGTCAACCAGTTTGTCGCCAAGCTGAACCAGATGGATCCCGGAAAGAACTACCGTCTGCCCACCGAGGCGGAATGGGAGTACGCCTGCCGTGCGGGCAGCGCCTCCAAGTACGCCGGCGGCAGCGACAAAGAGCATGTCACCAACCTCGCCTGGTTCAACACCAACTCCCAGCAATCCACCCAGCCGGTGGCGTCAAAGGAAGCCAACAGTTGGGGGCTGTTCGACATGCACGGCAACGTGGAAGAGTGGTGCCTGGACCTGTACACCAGCACGTATGAAGGTGCGCCCGGCGACGGCAGCGCGTGGATGCCCGGCAACGCCATCTACCGCGTGACTCGCGGCGGCGGCTGGAACCATAACGATTACAACATCCGGTCCGCCCGGCGTTTCGGCAAAGACCCGTCCAACCGGTATCACAACCTGGGCTTCCGGATCGTACGGGAGAAGTAGCCGGAAAAGGGGACTGTTACCTTTTCAAGCAGTATTATTGTTGAAGGCTCTTGATTCTGCGTCCGAAAAGGTAACTGTACCACTTTTTCCGTTGACGAATATGGGTTGTTATTCTGAGAAAAAAGGACTGTTACCTTTTCAAAACTCGCTACGGTTTGGCATAGTTTATTCTGCACTTGAATAGCTATACAGACTGTTGCACAATAGGAACCGATCTCATTCCAGCCTTCGCTGGAATGAGAGACATCAGAATTCGTGCAACAGGCCCTATAGGGTTTCTTGCAAGGAATCGGACATACAAAATTCTCTTAATCGCTGTTTATTCTGGATTCACGGCTGTCCCAAACTACGGGACACCGCAAGCTTCACTTCGTTCCGGTTCCTGCCTTCGCAGGAATGACATCATGGGACATTTCATTCAAGAATTACTATAACTGTACCACTTTTTCCAATGAACCACGGTAGTGGTTCCCTGTCATAGCCCAAGGTTCGCGCCGTCGGTTTGGCGCGCACCTTGGGGAACGAGTGCGACACCCCTGTCCTCATCTATTATGACCAACCCCGGCAGCGGGTTGTATGTTGTATGTGTGGAGGAGTGGTTCACGGCTCCACAGGATGGCGTAAACAGACACGCCATGCTGTGGGCTATGGCATAGAATCCCTGCCGGGATTCATTCTGGAAAAGCATCGTTTTCCCATTTTCTTCCGTCAACGCTATTCCCCCTGCCGGAAAAACACTGCAGTCCCCTTTTCTTCTCCGTGAAATCATGGGTCGTACCAGAAAAAACCCGGACGTTCTGTCCGGGCAGACGACTTAGGAATATCGCTAAATTCGCTATTCTTCGCGATTTACGATGGTTACGGATTCGATCCGTACCGGCTCGATGGGGTTGTCGCGCTGGTCACGCTCGACGGTCGCGATTTTATCGACCACCTCCATCCCTTCGATCACGTGGCCGTAGACCGTGTACTGGCCGTTGAGCCAGGTCGGTGCGCCGTGGCACAGGAAGAACTGGCTGTTGGCGGAATGGGGGCTCTGGCTGCGGGCGGCGGACAATGTGCCGCGCAGATGCGGCCGGTCGTTGGGCGAAAAGCATTACGAAGGTGTTGGAGTCTGCGAAGATGGTTATGGAAGCAGGACCGCTTTTTTGATCGTGGTTGTTGCCCCCTTCAGGCGTACGAAATATACACCGGCCGCAAGAGGGCGACCATCGGACCAAGCTTTCCAGTGGTGGTGCAGCCGTTCATGCGGAGAACCTCGCAGCTCCTGATGGTGGATAAGTCGGCCCAGCAGATCATACACCGTAACCATCGCCCGTCCCGTTCCGTCCGGCGCGAGCTCGAACCGAAACCCGCCGTTGCTGGGATTGGGATAGATGCGGCTCTCCAGATCGGAGGGAAGCAGCAGCTCGCCCCGGTCTTCTCGTACATCAAGGATGGTTTCCGGCCGGTAGAACCGGTTGCCGCCCGGCGTACATCCCGGCATCGGCCAGTCCATCTGGAACGCCTCCCCGGGCATGGGCACATCATACACCACTACCAATCCCCTATTGTTGTGCGAGACAAGCACCATGTTTCCATTCTCGGGCGGAAAGACCGCCGTCTGCCCATAAACGCGGGGGCGCGGAGAAAGAGAATCCTGAAGTGGAAACCCCTCCAGCGCTATATCCCGCTTCAATCCGAAAATGCTGTTCACAGGATCAATGGTGTTACTGACACCAAAGATATACGCGGAATCTGAACCGGCCGCCCGCAACGATATCACTGGTTCTGCACTCCCAAGGGTGCTGACCTCAACCGGAAAACCAGGATAATACTCACCGTCAAGCGTAAGGGCGAAGATCAAGCCATCAAACCTATGAAACAGCAACTCGGGAACACCCTCCCCATCCAGGTCGGATGCGACAATATCATAACTGGCCTCACTTTCATTATCAATAAAAGGGTTTGCTTTAGGAAAACCAGGTAGGTATTCTCCATCAGTCCCGAACGCGTATATCCAGTTTTTATCAATCAGGCTGATCAGCCATTCGTCATCCGCCAGCGGAATCAACGTGAGTGGAGAACAGTACTCCTCCGGATTCAACTCGATGGGGAAACCGGGCAAGTACTCGCCAGAAGTCAACGTTTGTCCGTGGATATGGTAGCGTGTCATCCAGAAAATGGCCGGCTCCCCGCTCCAGCCCTCCCCATAGCCGATGCAGGGCGCTGAATCATACACACCCTCAAACTCGCCCGTACTCCGGGGAAAGCCTTCAAGAGGATCACCCGCATGATTGTAGCCGAAAACGGTAGTGTCCGCCACGAAATAGAGTTCTGAAAGCCCGTCGCCGTCCACATCCACAACCACCGGCGCCCCGGAAGAGCGCATCTCCATGCCGGGAACGAAAGGAGCCTGGAAACTAAGGTGTTCGAGCCGCTCGCCTGTCATCGTATACGTATAGATTTTGTGGAGATGCGTACGGATGACCAGCTCGGGGATGCCGTCCCCGGTGAAGTCGCCCAGCCGGGGACCCTGTATGACGACGCCATCGTCATAGTAATCAAAAATCACCGGCCAGCCGGGGAGGAAGTCCCCGGAAAGGTCCAAAACCCGTATGCCGTAATTGGTTCCCACCGCGATTACCTTGCCGTATTCTGGATGTGTAGCCAGCGATAGACAATTCATGATCCAGAATCCGCCAGTGTGGTCAATAGGAACCGGCCATCCTTCACGGCGCGTGGGCTGGGAGTGGGCAAGGGACGTATGAAGCAAAACAGAAATAAGCATATAAGCAAAGCACCTTGCCCATTTGGCTTTCCCCGTGATGTTACCCATGGTTTTGTGGGATGATCGCTCTCTCATGGTCAAACGCCTCCATGTTGGATGTCACCATACGTGACTCCAGACCATCGGCCTTCCCATTGCTCGCCGCCAGGAGAGACAGGAGCCTTCGCGTCGCAAAAAACGTAACTAATCTCGTCAGGGAAATTGCCATCTTAAAAAAAAAATAATACATTATTGCAGCGTGGTTCAAGATCAAGTTCATGATTTGCACCCCAAAGAACCAGGAGGTCTACCATGGAACGTCTCATCCTGACAACACTCATCATGCTGCTATTGTTCAGCTTTGCAGGAGTTGTCCATGCCGAACCCCCACCGCCGGAATACGATCCTTTCCCCGACCATTACGACCTTGAGATCCGGTCGGAATGGGGAGAGGCGCCGGATCCGTCCCCCGGCGCCCCTATCGCCAGCGGTGAGCTTCATCTCTATACGGGTAACCAGGTGGGAGCGGTAATGCAGTTGACCCGAGGAACTCAATGGGAATATGTCGTAGAACCCGTCTATACGGATATGTATTCCGTGCTGGATTGCGAAATTCCCGATACATGGACTTACCCGGAACCTGGAAGTCAGATCAGTGAGCTGTTTACACCCATCGGCTCTGGTCAGCATGTGCATCAGTGGATGCATTGTGGCGGTACGTCAGTCAACTACTAACCACATCTGAAGTAACACCGTGAACCACGCATCTCCCCGGTGAATCGCCGGGGATTTTTTTCTGAACTGAATCATCAAACTTGTGTCTCATCAGAGAAGAAAACGGTTGAGACCCCAGCTCGCCAGGCTGTATCGTAAAACGCAAGTTGTGTCATTCAAACGGAAGAGACTTTTGCTGTATTGAACCCACTCTAGCCCGGATATTTCACAAAGGAACCACGGCAGTGGTTCTCTGCCATAGCCCAAGGTACGCGCCGTCCGTTTG
>CAZYOC010000176.1:0-9695 GCA_964648415.1 uncultured bacterium
ACAAGCTGCCCGGGGCAGATATCGCTCATAGCACGTGAAACGATCCACTAGTTTTGAGCGCTGACAACGAAAAAACGACCGTCTGTCCTGGTTTTACAGGATCCCGCTTACTCCACCACCCTCATGATCAGCATGGTGAAATCGTCGTCAAAGGTCTCCTTCCCCTGGAAGCGGATCACCCGTTTGCGCAGGCCGGTCAGGATGTTGTGGAGCGGTTTGTCCCGGAAGCTGGCGATGTACTCCTTGACGCCTTCTTCGGAGAACTCCTCCTCTTTGGCGTTGAAGGCTTCGGTAACGCCGTCGGTGAACATGAACAGCAGGTCGTCTTTCTCGAGCTGGATCTCGATTTTTTCATAGGGCATATCGGGCATGCCTCCGAGGAAGAGCCCGCCGCCTTCGCCCAGCTCTTCAATGGTCGTCCCGTCGGCGCGGAACAGCAACGGCGGGTTGTGCCCGGCGTTGACATAGGTCAGCTTCCGGGTGGCCGGATCGTAAGTCGCCACGAAGAAGGTGATGAACTGGCCCGAAGGGGTGTTGGTGTCGATCAGGTTGTTGATGGTGTGGACGACGTTATCCAGTTCGGCCATGCGTGGCAGCGAGGTGCGCAGTGAGGCTTGCAGGTTGGCCATCAGCAGCGCCGCGCCGGCCCCTTTGCCCGACACATCGCCCACCGCCAGGATGGTCTTGTTGTCCTCCCAGGCGATCACGTCGTAATAGTCACCGGCGATTTCCAGGCAGAACTCGCAGTGCCCGGCCACCTCAATGCCGGGGGTGGCGGGCAGTGTTTGCGGCAGGAAGCCCTGCTGGATCTGTCTCGCCAGGGCGAGCTGCTCCTCCATTTTCTTCTTTTCGACGCTCTCTTCGATGTAGAGCTTGAGGTCATCGCGCATCTTGGTAAAGGACTGAGCCAGCCGCGCGACTTCGTCCTCGCCCTTGATTCTGGGCAGGGGCGCATCGAGGTTGCCGGCCGCGAGGATTTCTGTAGCGTCGTCCAGCGCCTTGATCGGGTGTGTGATGGACCGGGCGATCAGCAGCACCACCGCCAGGAACAGGGCGAACCCGATCGCGCCGAAGATGAGCACCCAGCGGGACAGCTCCCATACCTTCGCCATCAGCATCTCTTCCGGGAAGAACACGCCCAGCGTCCATCCGGTGTTCTCGATGGGCACGTACACCAGCCATCCGGGCTTGTCGTTGTACAGGCTGGTATAGGGGATAAAGGCGCTCTCCTCGCTGAGCATACGTTGGCCCAGCTTGCGCAATTCATCGTCGTTGCGTGCTTCCGCAACGCTGAAGATCGTCTCCCGCATCACGTAATCGGGGTTGGGATGCGTGACGAAGGCGCCGTTCTGAGTCAGCAGAAAAGCATAACTGGAGCCGCCCAGTTGCAACTCATTGAGGTCGTTTGTCAGGGTTTCCAGCAGGACGTCCGAAGTGACCACGCCGCGCAGATCCCGTGTAGTGCCCTCGGGGTACAGGGGGACTGAATGGGTCACCATCAGTGCGTTACCGCCGCCGGTATCGAAATACGGTTCGCTCCACACCGCGCTGTCCAGTTGCATGGGGATGGTGAACCATTCCCAGATTTCGTAGTGGTAGTCACCCTCGCCCAGGTCCTTGGCGACGAGGTCGCCGTTTTCCCAGAAGACATAGGGCGCACGGTACTGCGGGTTGGCGGGCAGGTCGTCCGGGTCCATGGCGATGGCCGCGCCGAAGATCTCATCGTGGGAACGGAGTGTGCTTTCCAGGAACATGTACAGTGTCACCTTTTCGGGCGGCACATCCTTCAGCAGGGCGGCCAGTTCGAGGGCCACCTTGGAGACGGCGCGTTCGACGGTTTCGATGCGGTTGGCGGTGGCGACCGCCATGTAGTCGGCCTTGTCCTCCAGCTCCTGCACCAGCAGCTCGGTGGCTTTCCAGTAGATATAGCCGACAATGCCGCCCATGATGATCGCGGCCGACAACAGCACCAGAATACTCAACCGCCAGGCGATGGGCATCTTACGGAACATCGGTCGCCTCCTCGCCGATAAAGGCCTCGTAGCCGGGCGCTTCGTGGATCAGGTCCAGCATCATCATCAGGTCCACGGCGTCCTGGAACTGTTCGCGTGACAACCGGCCGGCAGTCCACGTCTGGCTGTGATCGGGGAAGATGGCGTCGAGCACGATGCGCAGCATCCAGCTCATGTGCGCCCGGTTGGTGGGGACATGGGCTGCGTTGACATATTCCATTATGATATCGAGCGCCTCTTCCGGGTGCTCCCGGGCGTAGCGCCAGCCCTCCAGAGACGCTTCGGCCACCGCGTTACACAACCCGGGATTGGCCTGCTGGAGCGGAGCCAGGCAGTAGATCCCGTCCTCAGGGATGTTGACACCGTGGTCACGCAGCATCAGCGGCGTCAGTTCATTGAAATCCACGCCGGCCTGGTAGATCATGTGGTATTCGTTGTAATGCATCGCGGCGCAGGCGTCCACCCCGCCGCGCAGGAACAGGTTCACGGAATAGTATTGGGGCACGCGGGTGTACTCGATGTTGTGGATGGCGAAGAACGCCCGAAACGGGATGTTGAACTCGCCATCCCACAGGCTGATCGTGCTGCCGTTGAGGTCCTCGATCTCTTCGATGCCGTAGCTCTTGCGGCCGACGAGCATCACGGTGCCCTGGTTGATCACCTGGGCGACGTTGACAACGGGATATCCCCGGCTGCGGAGGTCCAGCCCGCGTGACAGAAACATGGTGGCGAAATCGACTTCGCCCGCCAGGAGGGAACGGGTGGGAGAACGGTCCGGGCCGCCGCGCAGCACCTGCATGTCCACCCCGTGGGCCTCGTAAAACCCCTTCTCCACGGCGACATAGTACCCGGCGAACTGGCTCTGCGGGGTCCACTGCACCATCATGGAGGCCTGCTGGAGATCCTGTGCGTACCCTGCCGACAACAGCAGCAGCACACCCAGCCAAACCAACAGGATACTCTTACGTTTCCTCATAGGCCCTCCCTGACCCGCCTACTGCCAACACTGTTCGCCACTAAAAAGCAATATCGTGCAAGAAGGAGGGAATCGGCAACGAGTATCCGCAAGAATCGGCATCCAGGCAATAAAAAAGGGAACCCCCAACCCCGCGGAGGAAGATACGGGATTGGGGGCGAACGTCACGGCGTTCGAGGAGGTCCACTAAAATTCGAGACGCACTCCGCCGTAGAAAATACGTCCGTAAATCGGCGCATAGAAAAACGCGGCGTCATCCGTACGCTTGACCGGCTGAATGTAGTCTCCCAGGTTACGCCCGCCGGCATACAGCTTGTACAGCGAATGCACCTGCCAGGAAACCTGGGCGTTCAGAATCACGTACGGGTCGGTTTCAAACACCATGCTGCCCGGGTTGGCGATGTCATCCTCTTCCGCGTAGTCGATGTACATGCTTCCGGTATAACGCGCGTCCAGGGTCGTTTGCCATTTTCCGGGATTGTAGTCCAGTCTCAGCCCTCCGCTCAGCGAGGGATAGCGACTGATATACTTGCTGTCGTCTTCGTACGGCGTACCGATCCAATCCTCGCGGACGTTGTTGTATTCGCCGTTGAACCAGGACAGATCGCCTGTGACCTGGAGGCGCTGCATGAGCGGCACACGGGCGTTCAGGTCGACACCGTAGATGACGGCATCGTCGATATTTCTGTACTCGAAGTCGTACCCGCGCGCCTTTGCGTAGTCCCCCGCATTCATGATCCCGATGGCGTTGGTGAGTTCGGTGACGTACCCGTTGACGCCAACCGTTCCCCAGATCGCGTTGTAATCCGCGCTGGCGTTGACGCTTTGCGACGATTCCGGCTTCAGGCCGCCGCCTTTCCACACTCTTGGCGATCCGGAGCAGAGGTGCAGGTCTTCGGAGAAGCCGTAGGGAACCTTGAAACCGGTTCCATAGCTGAGCCGGAGCACCCAATCCTGCGCCGGGGCATACTTGAGGGCCAGGCGCGGGCTCAGGCTGGTTTCGTCGTAAGTGCTGGATTCAAACACACGGGAAAACGCGACTTCTTCCGCACGAAAAACGTCTTCGCTGCTGTGCATGTCCTGGCGGACGCCGGCGACCAGCTCCCACTGCCGGGCGAAACGCCATTCATCCTGCAGGTAGATGCCGATGTCGTGAGCATGCTTGTCCGCAATCGAAGTATAGGCAACCCCATAGAGAGGATCGCTTTCATCCACGACCACGTAGCGGCCCGACTCCTCCAGCTCGTCGTAGCTGTATTGCACCCCGAGGGAGAGCTGGTGATCGGCGATCCGCCGGTTATAGTTCCCCAATACCAGGTACAGATGCTCGGTCGCCATGTAAGGCCGGAAGCTGTCCACATCCGGCATGGCGCCGTCATGGGTGTCCATGTAGTCATTCAAGTACGTGTCATTCGTGGCGTCGCGATCATGCTGTACGCCGGTGACCTGCACCTCGATCCCGTCGTTGTCCGAGAGCTGGGCGCGATAGCCTACAGTACCGCTGAGGCGATCCGTAGTGATGTGCTCCGCCCCCGCCGAGTAGGGATTGGTGAAGAGATCACCGGTTATCTCGCCGCCCTTGCGGACTTCGTTGAGAAAACGGAACCGGACAAACACTTCGTCCTCGGGCAGCAGCACCCGGTTGCGATACGCGGCCGCCCCGACATTCCGGACACCAGCCTCCACCCGGTCCGACACACCGTCGCTTTTATACACCTCGTCACGGGTATTTCCGTCACGGGTCTGGTCGATCGCCGCCTCCTGGTTCAGTTGCGCGAACAGGCGCAGAGCGGTGTTGTTTCGGACAAGAGCCGCGGAAGCGTCATATTGATTGGTTCCGTGCGATCCCATTTCCACTCTCGCCGCGATGGCGTCCTGCGTGGGGCGCTCGGTGATGATGTTGATCGCGCCGGCCACCGCGTTGGAGCCGTACAGCGCCGAGCCGGCGCCCCGTATCACTTCGATCCGGTCCACCTCGGACGTGGAAAACTGCTGCAACCCATACACGGAAGCGAGCCCGGTATAGACCGGCTGGCCGTCCAGCAGGATCTGCGTGTGATCCCCGCCCAGGCCGTTCATCCGAACCTGAGTGAAGTTGCACGCCTGGCACTGCTGCTCCACCCGAACCCCCGGGCTGGCTTCCAGCGCTTCATAGAGGTTCGAGACACCCATTGCTTCAAGATCCTGAGCGGTGATTACATCGGTACGCACCGGCGAGTCCAGGACATAGCGCCGTGAACGCGTCCCGGTCACCACCACCGGATTCAACTCGAACGGCGTGGGCGCCAGCTTGATCTCCACTTCCAGGTGTGAAGTACTTTTCAAGTCGGCGTCACGCACATCGGTGCGATACCCGACATGGCTGACAATCAGGCGAACGTGCGCCCGTGGAACCTGTTGCAGCCGGAAATTCCCCTCCAGATCCGAGACGGCCCCGATCAACGAGCCCTCAATGATCACATTGGCTCCGGCAATCGGCTCATCGGTATCCGTGTTCAGAACCACCCCTTCGATCACGCCGGGCTCGCCGGCGAAGACAGGGGCGAATAGGAAAAAATTCACAAACAACAACAGCAGAAATGCCTTGCCGGGGACCTTCCGCGCGGCAACGAGTTTCAACATGCTACCCTCCAGTTTCGTGTAGTCGACTTAAGAATTTCACACTAAATGTAGACACGTCTACATATGTAAAGCAAATCTTCCTGGAGCGTGTGGTAAGCGTCGATTATGACGAGGAATGCCGCCTGGCGGAGATCGTGAGGGACGCAGTGAGGGGTAAAGAGATCCTGCAGGCGGCGGCGTTACTCGTCGTCCGCCGCCAGTGAAGTGGCGGAACCGGTGCGGACATCGATGCGCAGCGCCAGCAGCATCAGCAGCGAGGCCAGGCCCCAGATCGCCGAGGAACAGGCCAGCGCCACCCGTGTGCCCACATAGTGCATCACCAGGTAACCCAGCATGGGGGCGAACAGCCCGCGAACACCGGTGGCGGCGAGGTGCAGCGACTGGTAATGGCCGGCGTCCTCGAGTTTGCCCGCGAAACGCATGGAGCCCAGGTTCCACAGGATCATCACTCCGCTCATGGCCATGCCGAATACCGCGAATGCCGCAACCACGAAAACCATCTTTGCCGCGCCCGTCAGGTAACCGGCGGCAATCAGAAATAACGGGAAGGTCATCAGGATGCCGAAGCTGATCGCTCCGAACTTGTGAGGAGTGGATTTGTCGAACCATTGGCCGAAAAGAGGCACACCCGCCATCATGACGAGGGAATAGACGGTTCCTCGCGCCCAGCCGATCTGTTCGTAGTCCAGCAGCAGGTCGTCGACCAAGTAGATCGGCACCACGGGCAGGCTCATCATAAACGCGACGCCGTAGATCATAAATGCGCCTTCGAAGCGCATGAAATCGGGCCGGCGTTTCAGCAACGACCAGGCATCCCGCAAAGGACTGAGAATGATACGAGAATCGATCGGGAGGGCGTCTCGCTGTTTCCGGGTTTTGACCAGGCCCAGTGCGAGCACGGCCAGCAGCCCGGTCAGCCCGGCGACGAGAAACACTTCCTGCCAGCCCTGTTCGGCACGGTCCAGCCACCAGCCCGCCACGGCGGAGGCCACTCCCACAAGCACCATCCGCACCCCCTGGCCCATGCCGAACAAGCCGCCGGTTGTTCGGGAAGGGATGTACTGCTGGAAGATCCGGTTCCGGGCGGGAACTTGAATGGAGAAGGTTAAAAAGTACAATGCGGCCAGGAAATAGACATGCGTCATTGTGGTGAGGTAATAACCGCTGATGAGCGCACCGACCCCGAACGCCCCAGTGATCAGGACGATGGCCCGCTGGTCACGTCCAATCAGGATACGCCCCCACCACAGCGAGGTCAGGCTGACCACGGGCATGATCATGGTAAGGAGGGTGACCTGGAGTTCCGACGCGCCCAGGGATTTGCGGGCCACGACTTCGGCGAACTGCATGGCGGCATACAGTACGCCTCCCAGGGCGCCGTACGTCAGCAGCGCCCGGGCCTCCTTCGAGCGGCGGAACACCGCCCAGGCTCCCGATCGGGCAATCGGTTGTCGGTCTTCAGCACGCATAGATGCCAGTATGCCGGTTTTTTAGCGATGAAACAAGTGTGCGAGGCGAGCATCCCGCCATTCGAGGGGATCACAACGCCCCGGTTCCGCCACCCGGTCTCAACCCTTATATTGCCCGAATCAACCCAACGAGGGCGGCGCATGCAACCCACCGGCATCAAGGCGCCGAACACGTACCTGGTCATCGGCGCGCTGATTGTAGTAATGGCGATCCTGACCTGGTTCGTACCGGGCGGCGAGTTCGAAACGCAGGAGATCGACGGCAAGCAGCGGGTCATTCCCGGCACGTTCGAGTTCCAGCCCCGCAATCCACAGGGCATCGGCGCCATCCTCGGCGCACCCTTCGAGGGCTTCATCGCGGCGGCCGATGTCATTGTCTTCGTGCTCATCGTAGGCGGCTCGTTCTATGTCCTGCAGGGCACGAAAGCCATCGACGCCGGCATCCTGGCGGTCGCCAAGGCCCATGACCGGTCAAAAGTGGTCCGCATCCTGCTGATCCCCATCTTCATGGTGATCTTCTCCCTGGGCGGGTCGGTGTACGGCATGGCGGAAGAGACCATCCCGTTTGTCCTGATCTTCATTCCCCTGGCGCTGGCGTTGGGGTATGACAGCATTACGGGTGTCGCGATCCCGTTTGTCGGCGCGGGCGCGGGTTTCGCCGGGGCCTTCATCAACCCCTTTACCCTCGGCATCGCCCAGGGCATCGCCGAGCTGCCGCCCCTGTCCGGGATGATTTACCGGATCGTCGTGTGGGTGATCACCACCAGTATCGCCACCGCATTCATCATGCGCTACGCCGCCCGGGTGAAACGCAACCCGCAGCTCAGCCCCTGCTACGAGACCGACCGGGAAAAACGCAGGAACCTGGACATGGGCGAGCTGGAGACCTTCACCGGGATCAGCAAACGGCACAAGCTGGTGCTGATCGGCTTTGCGCTGGCGATGGGACTGCTGGTTTACGGCGTGCTGACCTACGGTTGGTACATCAAAGAAATCGCGTCGCTGTTCCTCGCCGCGGGGATCGTGATCGGCATCCTGGGCGGATTGAAACCGTCGGATATCGTGGACAACTTCTCCCGCGGCGCGAAAGACCTGCTGGACACCGCGCTGCTGATCGCCATGGCGCGGGGAATTCTGGTGGTGGCCAAAGAGGGCCGCATCATCGACACGTTGCTGCATTTCTTCTCGTCGCTGATCGACGGCCTCCCCGGGGTGGTGGCGGCGTGGATCATGTTCCTCACCCAATCGGCGATCAACTTCTTCGTCCCGTCGGGCAGCGGCCAGGCGGCGCTGACCATGCCCATCATGGCGCCCTTGGCGGACCTGGTGGGTGTGTCGCGCCAGACCGCCGTGCTGGCCTACCAGTTCGGCGACGGGTTTACCAACCTCATCATCCCCACCTCCGGCATCCTTGTGGGCATCCTGGCGCTGGCGAAGATCCCCTGGACGAAATGGGCCAAATGGATGCTGCCGTTGCAGATCACCCTGGTTCTTGTCGGCCTGCTCCTGCTGATTCCGCCGTTCGTGTTCGACTGGCCGGACTGGATGGCGACCGTGATGCCATAGGGCTGTGCGGCTGTTACGCGCCACTTCAAGGAAGATACCTGCCTGGGTGGAGGAGGCCGGTTGCCTGGGAGGAGGCCGGCTGCCCGGGAGGAGGATACCGGTTGCCCGGGTGGAGGAGGCCGGTTGCCTGGGAGGAGGAGGCCGGTTGCCCGGGTGGAGGAGGCCGGTTGAGTATTGTGAAAAGCCGCCCCGGAGTGTCATTCCTGCGAAAGCAGGAATCCAGGGTGCGATGCTGGCGGTATTCTCGATCAGACAAGAGACGCCTTACAATGGCGCCGATACATGTCATTCCTGCGAAAGCAGGAATCCAGAAGAGGGCGACCATGAACAAGCAATACTATGTTTACATTCTTGGGAGCGCAAGGAACGGTACCTTGTACATTGGTATGACAAACAACCTTTATCGTCGCATCAAGGAACACAAAGAAGGGCTGGTTAAAGGGTTCTCAAAAAAGTACAAGGTCGATAAACTGGTTTACTATGAAACGTTCAGCGATGTACGCGACGCTATTGATCGCGAGAAGAACCTGAAGAAATGGAAACGCGCGTGGAAACTCGAGCTCATAGAGAATCGCAATCCGTACTGGGACGATTGGGGGTTGGACTATTTGCCGGATGGTGGCTTCTGAAGGGAGTTTCCAAAGCACGACAGGTGCTGGATTCCTGCTTCCGCAGGAATGACACTCGGTGTAGCGTTGTTGTACAGTGGTTTGCAGGGTCGAATGCATCACCTGGATCGCATGCTGGATTCCTGCTTTCGCAGGAATGACACTCGGTGGGCGGTTTGGTTCGGGTTGTGAAGGGTGTTGTCGAATTGTCCTGAACGTCCCCGCCTGGATTCCTGCTTTCGCAGGAATGACACTCGGTGGGCGGTTTGGTTCGGGTTGTGAAGGGTGTTGTCGAATTGTCCTGAACGCCCCCGCCTGGATTCCTGCTTCCGCAGGAATGACACTCGGTGTAGCGTTGTTGTACAGTGGTTTGCAGGGTCGAATGCATCACCTGGATCGCATGCTGGATTCCTGCTTTCGCAGGAATGACACTCGTTGGCCA
>CAZYOC010000177.1:0-9676 GCA_964648415.1 uncultured bacterium
CATTCCTGCGAAAGCAGGAATCCAGAATAAACAAGTACTTAAGAATCTTAGTGTGAGCGATTCTTTGCAAGAACCACTCTAAACAGATTCTATACAGACTGGTGCACAATAGGAACCGCTCTCATTCCAGCCCCCGATAACAACATTCGAGGGCAGGCTCTTCGCTGGAATGAGAGACATCAGAATTCGTGCAACAGTCCGTATAAACTAGCGCTAATAGTTGCCGACACCATGCTGCCGCTCCAGAAACACCCTCGGAAGACTACTTTACCTCACTTCACATAGACAATCTTGCGTTGCGTCAATATGCCGCTGTCAGTAGAAAGTCGGAGGAAGTAGACCCCGGCAGCGACCTCGGAAGGACGCCATGTGAATGGATGCAACCCTGCGGATACCGGCCCGGCGAAAAGCATGTCCACCTTGCGCCCCAGAACATCGTAGACCGCGAGTGAAACCCTGTTGCTCTCGGGCGCTGTTACAACACAGCGAATGAGGTTGTTGAACGGGTTGGGGTATGGTGTTTGAATGCTCCATGTGGCTGGAAGCTCCGTCGCTTCATCTTCAGAGACTGAAAGTGAGAACGAGCCTACCTGGGAATACCCTCGCAACTCGAACGAGTCTTCCGCATAGACACGCCAATAGTAGGATTCACCCAGGAGACCAGAGATGGCAAGGGTCGTATCCTCACCGGCGGGGTATTCTTCACAGGCTGTAAAGTCCGGATCATTGGCTAGTTGGACTCCATACTGCACCGGTTCAAGTGTTGTAGGATCGACAGCGTGACTCCACCAGAACAACACGTTCTGGCGAGTAAACTCAGCTCCATCTTCAGGGAAGAACACCTCGATCGAATGCGGGGCCGTCGCGGGTTCAGTCAGGAAGGGCAGAATACTGATGTTTGCACGGACCGTATCCCCCAGACCAGTGGGATTCTCGTCAGGATGATACGGCCCCGAGGGATCCCCCCAATAATTGCTGTCAGCGAACAGCACGCCGGGGGGCCAATAATCGGGATTTTCTCGTAACCCCGCTGCATATTTCTGATTGTTTAGAAAATCATTATGGTGCAGGTGAAGATAATTGCCTTCAACCATTGGCGATACAGCACCTACATAGGTTTCCGGTTCAGATGCGTCATATTCCTGCTCAACAAAAATATTATGATCAACCATTACTGTTTTACTGGTATCACCAGCACTATGGCCTGTCCAAAACATAATGCCAGAAACGACACGTCCCTGATTTCCAATAAAGACATTATTATGAATATGGCAATCTGTCATAACAAGTATTGCTCCACCTATTTGGCCGCTATTATTGCTTATTATATTATTTTTTACCTCATAGTATGCATTATTTCTTCTTCGCATTGCTATTCCTGTCCCCCAATAAGTAGTTGCTATATTATTTTCTATTATATTATTTTCTACTAATAGGCTTATTATATCACTACCTATAGAGACAGCTGCATAAGAATCAGCAGAGTTATATCTTATGATATTGTTTCTAATTATACATGAGCTAGAGTCTAATATCGTATTGCTAGCAATATATATACCTCCTGCTCTATCTAAATTACAATTATTTTCGATTGTATTTTCTTCTATTATGCTGTTTATATTTCTATAACCTCCTACACTAATTCCACCTCCCCCACAATTATAAATTGTATTTATTTCCCCATTATTAAAAACTTTATTCCTTTTTAATATAATACTATAAATATTATCCTCCGCTTCTTCTCCTTGTATTGCAGCGATACCGCCACCCTCGTCCGATATAAGATTATCATATATAATACAATTCTCTATTATTGTATTTGCATTGTATACAAATATACCACCACCTTTCTTTGCAATATTATCGGTTATGATACAGTTTCTAATATCTGCCATGCCACCATGGACATAAAGACCACCCCCGCATTTAGCTGTAGAGAAGCTCCCTTCAGGGTTAAGGCGTCCTCCTGTAAGTGTTATTCCATTGATAAAAACTGTATCCTGCAGACTTAGCTGAATACGAAGTGGCGAATGAAATTCGTCATCATCCAATGATCGGATGATCGTATTGCTAATATGACTTGAATCGCCATCTAGTAGGAATTCGCTTGCAAGCGAAAATGTAACACCATTGTAGGCTGTAATGTTTTCTATATATTCGCCATCTGATACTAATATTGTATCTCCAGAAGACAATACATCAACAGCTCCTTGTATTGAATTGTAATTATCTGGCACATAATGAATTTCTGCAATTGCAATTACATGAATCACAAAAAGACACATTATGATTCCTGCATATTTCATCTTTATCTCCTGACACAAAAGGTTAGGTTGTGAGGCAGATGAAACCTCATAACTTTCATCTGCCTCACAATTCCATCAATCATAGGGATATTCCAAGTGCGTTGTCACGTATTTGGATACATCACCATATTCGCCACCGGAAACGTTCATTTCCGTAGCATGCTCATAGCGGTCACCTGCTTGAGTTTCCCATCTCAAGTATACTTGGCTTGTATTGGGACGTTCAACATAGTGATAGTGAACTGGGCCTTCGTTACCCCAGATAATAATTTCCACCTCTTGAATATTAGGTTCTGTCGTCGCTATATACGAAAACGACTGGTCATTGGCATTTCCATGGGATGTAATCCCATTTGTCCTTGTTCCGTTGGCATGCCAGACTTCCGTCCAGGTCCATTGGGCGATCCCGATGCCTGACATCAGAATCACTCCCAGCACAACCAGCATCGCAACCGTTTTGTGTTTCATGATACTACCCTCCTGTAATGGACACAATACCTCGCCGGACCTTTTTGAAGATTCCGGCCGCCGCCTTGGCTCCTTCCTGAATGGTCGTTCAAACCAAGCCACGGGAACCCCAGCGAGCTTCTGATGGTAAGTATAGAAATAAAAATGGCTTGCCTCGCAAGCTGAGTGGTGAGGAATTTCATAATTATTCGGGACTCCAGGAGACGTCAGTTTCGTTTCCTTGGTGTGAAGCAGCAATAGAACCGGACAATGCGCGTCTTTACCTGTTCCTCAATTCTGGATTCCTGCTTCCCAGACTGTCGCAGAATGCGAGAGGAATCTCATTCCCGCGGAGGCGGGAATCCAGTCATGTCTACATATTACAACATGTTAACCATGAAAACCAAACGTTGAACACAACTTTGATGCTGAATTGCTAACATTATATTTTCTTGCACCTTGCCTGGATTCCAGCCTTCGCGGGAATGAGAGTGGGTTTGATTCTGCGACAGTCTGGAAGGCTGGAATCGGACAGTGCGTTTCTGACATTGCCGCCGGCCGCACCGGTCGACCTGGCCGCGACCGCCGCACCGGATACCCTGGAACTCGCCTGGACCGACAACGCTGACAACGAAGATCGTTACAATCTGGAAATCAAGCAGGACGTGGGGGACGGCTGGACCGACTGGATGCCGCTCGACAGCGAGCTGCCGGCCAACACAGAAACCTACACGCTGCTGATCACGGACAATGGGCAATACCAGTTCCGGGTTCGCGCCGAGAACAATGCCGGCGAATCGGACTGGAACGAGTCGGATGTCGTGGAAGGGTATCTGCCGGTCAACGGTGAAACCGAGCTGCTGCCGTCCACCTGCGCAGTGCAGGCGGTGTACCCGAACCCGTTCAACCCCGCGACGACCGTACGCTTCCAGGTCGACCGGCCCGGTATGGTCAAGCTGACCGTGTTCGACATCATGGGCCGCCAGGTGGCGTTGCAGACCCACGCCATGAACGGCGCCGGCGTCCACACCACCCAGTTCAACCTGGCCGGCCACGCAACGGGCGTCTACCTGCTGCGCTCCGAACTTCCCGACGGCAGCCGGAGCATGACCCGGATGCACCTGGTGAAGTAAGACTTCCTGGTTCGCGAGATATGAATACCCCGCTCCCGGGCGGGGTATTATTTGTGCTGCGCCAGGCATGGTGTATCGCTAATAAGGATCAGCAGCTCATTTCCCTGTCCGAACGGTATGAGTCGTTCACCGTCAACGGAAACCGCCCTGGTACCGAGCAGGTATGCCCGGTGGTGCGAGAGGGGGTGGGTGAGGCCTCACGGCGATCCTCTACTCGATTGTCGATACTGGTTCCCTGACTACATTACGAGAACAGGGATTGAGCCTGTGCCTCAATCCCTGTTTTTAGTACCCCCGGCAGGACTCGAACCTGCTACCTTCGGATTAGGAATCCGACGCTCTATCCGGGTGAGCTACGAGGGCGTTTATGCAGCGAGAATATAGCAGTTTCTGTCCGGCTGGACCAAGCCCGCGATCGGATTTCCCCTTTACGAGGCAATCTTTGCCAACCCCCGGTCATCCCTGACCGGCATCATCTGGAACACGTGACGTTACCCTCTTGATTCTTCGCAAGTTGGGTTTGGGCATATGGGTTGCCCTATAGCCATCCAGACCCGGTTTCGTCCAGTCCCGTTGTGAGTGACATAACGGAGGAAGGATTGATGAGTGTGATGACGAAACAGGGACGTTTGACAGCCGAAATGCAGGCCTTGCTCGAGGACCCGGCGGTGCTGGATCGGATCGCCGGGAGAATGCTGGAGGATCTGTTCGGGACACGTCAGACCAAGCCGTGCGCCCGGTCAAGTGAAACCAGCGGTCATTTTAAGGTCAGCACAAGGCCGACATCGTTCAGTAAGACCGCTTGAACCCGTGTTGAGTGCAGGAGTCGCAGTGAAAACGCAACGCCGCCATACGAAGCCGTCCCACAGCGCCGCATCGGCCATGCAGCCACCCATGCAGGCCACCCTGGAGGTCCGCCTGGTGCCGATCTGCTCGCAATGCAACCGCATCCGGCTGTCCGGCATGGACCCGCGGGTACAGGAATCCTGGATCAAACCCGGGTTTGATCCGTACGCCGATCCCTTGATTCGCCTGTCGCACGGGCTCTGTCCGGAATGCATGCACAAGCTGTATCCGAACCTGACGTCCGTGACCCACCTGCATTAAAAGTGTGCTCAGAGTGTGGTGATGGCGCCCGTTTAATCCAGCTTCCGGGTCCGGTAGGCGAGGGGTTCTTCTTCCTGCTCACGGTAGGTGTCGGCGACCTTCTGTGAAAGGCGATCCCGCGGCGACCCGGCCTCTTCTTCCCGTCCCTGCGTTTTCGCGTTTTCTTCCTCGATTTCCTGTTTCGCCTTATCCGCTTCCTGGCGTGCTTCCGCGAGGACACGCGCCGATTGTGGCGTGCTCGCACCGCCCTCCTGCGCGGCGCGTTCGGCCTGGCGGGCGTTCTTCAGTCGCTCTTCCGGCGTACGTCCCTCTTTCACCTTGATTTCGGTGTGGCCCTCGACAGCGTAGCGTTTGCCGTCGGGTCCGATCTCGTAGCGGTATTTCGGGCCGCCTTGCGCCAGGAGTCCCGCCGCGCGAACATGCGCCTCTTCTCGTTGACGTACCTGCTTGTCCCGCTCCTCGAGGTCGCGAATGCGTTCCTGCTCGGCGTTGGTCTGGAGGTTCTGCGAGACCTGTTCGCCGACGCGGATGGTGGCGAGGTCTTCCTTGGCCTGCCTGGTGGCGGGATCGTTGGCGATCTTCTCCGCGACGCGAGCGACTTCCTCGAGCTCATCGGAGGGCAATCCGGCACGCTCGGCCTCGTCGGCCATCTGCTTCGCCTTGTCGGAGATGGAGGCCAGGTCGGGCGCGCCGGAGTCTTCCTGTTCGCCGCCGTAATAGCGCTTCGCGTCCACGTGAACCTGGAGCGAACGCTTGTGGGCGTTGGCGCTCAGCGAAAGCCCCGCAGGCGAGGCTCCGCCGATGACATTCAACATGTTGAAACTGCTGATGGGGCGCATGAATCCCGAGTCCGTTGCTCGTCGACAGAGATCTACACCTCTCTTATCGGCAGTTTCTCCGGGGGGCTTCAGCCTCGATGCGTTGGTCGGAGAGCGGTTTTAAGCCGACCACTGAGTTGACCGCGCCCGGCTCCGCGTGTATACTGAGATAGTAATCGAACAAACGGGGCGAGCGGTGAAAAGCGGTCGCTCTCATCCCGGTGGAACAGGCTGTATGACAATAAGAACCCTCTCATCCCGGTGGAATAGACTGTATAACAATAAGAACCACTCTCATCCCGGTGGAACAGGCTGTATGAAAATAACAACCGCTCTCATCCCGGTGGAACAGGCTGTATGACAATAACAACCGCTCTCATCCCGGTGGAATAGATTGTATGACAATAACAACCGCTCTCATTCCCGCGAAGGCGGGAATCCAGGCAAGGTGCAACAATATAATAAGTTAGCAGCCTAAAACTGAAGTAGTGTCCAATAGGATGTTTTCATAGTTAACATGTTGTAGTACATAGACATGTCTGGATTCACGGCTGTCCTGAACTACAGGACACCGCAAGCTACACTTCGTTCCGGTTTCAGCCTTCCAGACTGTCGCATAATAGAACCCACTCTCATTCCAGCGAAGGCTGGAATCCAGGCAAGGTGCAACAATATAATAAGTTAGCAACCTAAAACTGAAGTAGTGTCCAATAGGATGTTTTCATAGTTAAGATGTTGTAGTACATAGACATGTCTGGATTCACGGCTGTCCCAAACTGCGGGACACCGCAAGCTACGCTACGCTTCGGTTCCCGCCTTCCAGACTGTCGCATAATAGAACCCACTCTCATTCCAGCGAAGGCTGGAATCCAGGCAAGGTGCAACAATATAATAAGTTAGCAGCCTAAAACTGAAGTAGTGTCCAATATAATGTTTTCATAGCTAACATGTTGTAGTACATAGACATGTCTGGATTCACGGCTGCCCCAAACTGCGGGACACCGCAAGCTACACTACGCTTCGGTTCCCGCCTTCGCGGGAATGAGATCCATTGGACATTTTGATACAGTCTGTTACGCAGGAATGACATCTTTGTTGATTCTGCGACAGTCTCAACCACCGAGATGATGATCGAACAGCGTCTCGACAGTCACAAACAGCAACAACCACCTGACGCGGGCATGCCATGCATCTGCCGATGCTGCACATATCGGATCGAGCCGAGACCTTGGAATGGGACGAGGATCCGTTGGGGCTGGGCCGCCATGAGGGGACCGACCTGATACCCTGGCTGGCGGACCCTCAGTCGATTCTGGAGCGAAGCCGGCGCCGCAATCCCATCCTCGACGGCGCCAGCCTGGGCCTCGCCGCGCTCGGCAGCGAGATCATGTACTTCGCGCTGCTGGGCGGTGTGTTCAGCTCCTACCACCGGGATTACGCGTTATCGCTGGCCGGAGTGATCATCCCCAGCACGATGATCAACCAGTTTGTCAAGGCTCGCTTCAAGTTTACCCGTCCCCCGCGCGAGGGGATGCACCGGCTGGCGTTTGTCGCGCCGGGCGATTTCACGTTTCCCAGCGGCCACGCTCAAAACGCGGTCGCGCTCGGCGTCTACCTGGCTCTCCTTGCGAAACGGCAATGGGTGCGCTACCTGGGGATCGGGTTTGCCGTGGCGGTGCCGTGGTCACGCTGGCAGCTCGGTGTTCATTATCCTCGTGATGTGCTGGCGGGCGCGTTGCTGGGCGCCGGCGCCGCAGCCGGAGTGGCGGTGGTCGAGCCGGAATTCCGGTACTGGTGGGCACACCGTCCACGCGGCTCCCGCAGCTTCGTCGTATTTTACACCTGCTGGATTGTGGGTCTGTTGACCGGGACGCCGTTGGCGGCGTTCCCGTTGGGCCTGGCGGGCGGGATGGCGGTGGGCGCGGACGCGTCCGGCGAGTTCCGTCTCAATCTGGACCAGCCGGCCAGCAAGCGACGCCGTCTCGCTCGCGGTCTACTGGGCACCACCATCCTGTTCAGTGCGGGTTTCGCCGCGCGGCCGTTGCTGAAGAAAGAATCCACCGCCGGCGCCACTTTGGCCGGTACGCTGGTCGGCCTGTCCCTCACCTGGGCGGTGCCGGTGGCGACCACGTTCGCCGAACGGCTGCACCTGGCCCGTAAAAAGTGGTGGCAACGCCGCAGGAAAAGATCGAGACGGTATCGGAAATAGCAGGTTCTATACAGTAAGCTGAATCTTCAGCGCATCCTTCCGCCGGGCGTGCTCGAACGCCTGCTCGGCCTGCGCCAGGGGATACGTGGCGGTCACCAGGTCCTCGACCTCCACCGCGTGTTCGGCAAGCAGCGCCACCGCACGGGCGATATCCCCGCACCGCGACCCCACCAGCGTGATCTCATCGACCACGATTCGTGACAGATCCAGCCCCACCGGCTCGGGCAACGTGGTATTGAGGACGAGCGTACCCTCGGGAGCGGTGGCGGCGAGGGCGTCCCGTACGCCTTCCGCTGAACCGGTCGCTTCGATCACCGCCGCGTAGCGTGTCTCCGGCCCGATCCGCTGCTTGTCCGCCAGGTACGCGCCCGCTTTCACGGCCAGCTCCTTCTTTCCGGCGTGCTTGCCCAGCAGGTGGACCTCACGCCCGGCGGCGCGTAACACCCGCACCACCAATTGCCCCACACGGCCGTCACCCACCACAAGCACCGGGTTCAGCTTGTCCGGTAACGCCTCGAGCGTCTGCAACGCGGCGGCGAGGGGCTCCGCCATGGCGGCGGCGGTGTCGCTGACCTCGTCTGGAAGAGGAACCAGCACCTGCGGCGGCAGCGAAGCGTATTCGGCCATCACCCCGTCCCGATGGCGGATGCCCGGCGCGGTGCGGCGGGGATGATGCTTCACCGTGGTCCAGTCAAAAGTGGGGTCGGCGTCGAGAGGCGGGAGATTGATAGAAGAGGTGACACGACGGCCGATAAGGTCAGGGTCATCGGCCTCGATCACCGTCCCCACAAACTCATGCCCGATCACGCCCTGAAAGTCGGTGTAGCCGTCAAACAGCTTGAAGTCAGTGCCGCAGATGCCGACCCGGCGTACTTTGATCAGCACCTCGCCGGGACGGCGATCAGGCGGAGCCGTCCTCACGGCACGGGGACCTCCGGCGACGGTTACCGCGAGCATCGCGCCGGGAAGGCTCAATCGAAACGCTCCGGCAGCTTCCCGACCAGCATGGCGATGTTGTCCGCGATCTTTTTCATGGATTCCCCGTTGATGCGGCCGGTGCGCTTCATCATCAGGTCCGGCGAGAGCGCACGGATCTGAGTCCAGACCACCGCCACCCGTTTGGGCAGGCCCGTGTCCTGCGGCTCGATGATCACATCGTACGGGGTGGTTTCGTCCTCAGCCGGGACATTGTTGGTGAGCGGCGCGATTACAGCGGTCTCCATCGCGCCGGAGGTGTTCATCTCGTCGATCTGGATGACCACGCAAGGCATGATCTTCCGCAGCCCGCTGCCGTCCATACGGCCCATCTTGACAAACCAGATGTCTCCGCGGCGGAGATTCTCAACCCGCAGAGACTCCTCGTGAACTCCCTGCGCTCCAGTCATCTTCCACCCCTCGCATGACATCCTGGCTGCGTTTGGCCCACTGGACCATCCCCTTGGCCGCGTGCTTCTGCAGTTCCGCCTGCAACGCGTTGCGGACCAACTGACTGACGTTGGGTCGACCCGCCCCGTCGGGAGGCGCGATCCTCTTGATCTCCTCCATCATACGTTCCGGCAGCCGGACCTCCAGGCGTACAGTTTTCGCTTCTGTCATCGTTTCCCCCTCTGCTGCCAACTCCCAGGCCTGATGTGGCAATCCCAGCGTAGCACGGGC
>CAZYOC010000178.1:0-9515 GCA_964648415.1 uncultured bacterium
CTCTGCCATAGCCCAAGGTACGCGCCGTCCGTTTGGCGCGCACCCTGGGAGACAGGTTTACCAGATCCTTCAACCCCGGCAGCGGGTTGTATAAAACAACAACAAACTGTCGTCAAGTGATTCAATCCCGAAAACCGTTTAAACCGATTCTATATCAAGGGTTATGTTAACGAAGCATGAATACTCGTGAAATATCCGGGTTAGCAAATCACCGTCAGAGTTGGGTTCAGCGTTTGATTTTCATAGTTAACCTATTGTTGTATATAAACATGACTGGATTCACGGCTGTCCTAAACTACAGGACACCGCAAGCTTCACTTCGTTCCGGTTCCAGCCTTCGCTGGAATGAGATTCCTCTCGCATTCTGCGACCGTCTGTCTCGTTTTCCACGTTTCTCACGTGTTCCACGATTCCCTTTGAGCCTTTGCGCCTTTGCGTGAAAAGCATTTTCAGAATTGGACCCGCAGCAGAGTTGTCTCGTCGCCGGCCGGGATTGTTACCGTGGATCGCCACCAGCCGCTTTCGGTCTGCCGGGTGGAGAAGAGCAGATACTGTTCGGCGCAGACCGCCCTCCTGACCCGATCCGGTGACACCAACTCAACCACGACATCATGCCCACGCACACCTTCGCACGACACAGCCAACAAACTCGCCGCCTCATCGTAATCCACGCCGTAGATCAGCCCCTCGACATCCGTCACATACGGCGTTTCGGGAGTTCCTCGCGCGGCGTGAATCGTCGCCGCACCATCAAACAGCACCGCTGAGTAGGAGGGTTCGCCGTCCAACCTGATCTGTGCAAACGCATCGCCTGCACCCCGAATCGACACCATCGCCCGCTTACCAGCAACCGTCAGCGGGAAGGCGATAGAATCACCCAGAGCAGCCGGATGTTCTGGCACAAGCCGGATATTCCATGCAGATTCCCGTACTCCCATCAGCTCGTACAGGCAGTGCTCGAACCAGCCGCCCATCCAGAGGAAGGTGGGTTTATCCACTCTGCCATAATCGGGCGAATTGGGGTCGGCGAACCGGTACTCGTAAAACGAAGGCTGCCCGCCGGGACTGGCCGCGACGCCGTCCACGGTCAGATAGTCACGTAGCGCCCGGTGCGCCTCGTCCAGCCGTACCTGATGGATCAGCGCGAGGATGTACCAGGCGGTTCCCTGCGGCCACACACCGCCGTTGAAGTACTTGTAGGCCGCACCCACCTCGCCTTTCTGGAATCGGTAACGTTCTTCCAAGCCCATAAAATCGGGCGGCATGGCGTTACGGATGCCGAGGTTGGTGTCCAGCAGCTCGTGTTCGGCAGTGGTGAGGAGTTTCGACGCATATCTGGAGTCCAGCAGGTCGAACCAGACTGCGGTGAGTGACCCGGAGAAATAGTGCCGGTCCCACTCGCCCTCGTTGATGTTCAGCAGGTAGCCGGCCTCCTCATCCCACAACTTCAGCAGGCTGGCTTGCAGCTCATCGGCGATGGTCAGCAACTCTCCGGTCTGCTTGTTTTCGACACCAAGCCGGAGTTGGGTTGCGGCATAATCCCGTAGCGCACGGCAGGTCAGAACGGTCAGGTAGGTCTTGGGTCCGGGCACGTTGCCGATGTCCCACCAGTCGGGCCGGCTGCCGTGCATGAGGCCGTCCGCGCCGCGCTGACTCAACACCGCCTGGACACTCGCATCCACGATTGGCATAAGCTGACGGACCAACTCCTCGTCGCCGGAGTGCCGCAGGTATTTTGCGGTCAGGAGGATGAACCAGAGGTGGTTCCAACTATCCGCGCCGCAGTATTCGGAAACATACTCGCCGTTCTTGAAGTAGCGTGCGTGAACAAGGCGATTCGTCTCCGGCTCAGAGCGTTCGCCGATGAAATTGAGGTCGTGTTTGACAAATTCCAGGTAGGAGTAAACTCGTCCAAGGTCATTGACCAGCACATCATGGGTGAAGAAGAAGTTGTACTGGGCCGGGCAAGGCATATTGATCTGGGTGTTCTCGAAGGAGTGGGTATTGGCGTAGTAAACCTTCTTTGCCCAGGCCATATTAGTTCTCAACCAGGAATCGTCCACGTTCATCAGGCGCAAGGAATACGAATCTGGAAGCAGCCAGCGGTTTGCAAGCGGGGGAGCTGCTGCGTTTCTTCGTATGAATTCACTGGCTAATCCGACGATATTTTTAAACTTGGGCGAGTATCTTGATTCCTTGCTGTTGAACTTTTGCTCAGTGTGCGGTTCCTTGTGTCCTTCGGGGATCATACGTTCCGACCAGAGCAGGTAATCCAGGATAAGCGTATCGTCGGATTCCATGTGAACCGGAAGCCACCCCTGGACAACTGCGTTGGGTGGGAACTTCTCTGTGCCGGTTTCTTGATCAGCGACAACAGTCCACGTGGTAGCTTGCTTGTCGGGTATATCTCCAGGAACCCCAACAGGAGGGAAAGGTCTCCCGTTGGGCATTGTCCTGAATTTTTCTACCATCAGCAAAACACGAGCAGAATCGGTGTCCTCAAAGGGATAGTTCAGCTCAAGGACGTCTGGATTGGGCCAACCCAAGGGCCACCCATCCTGCACTTCTGTCGGATAGCGCCATGTGTATGTGTGGCAGGTGCGAAGTGCTGTGTTCAAGTGCAAGGTGAGGTAGCCGTCGAATGTGGTCAACGTCGTATTAATCAGCGTAATCGAAGCATCCAGGGCTGTTGTGCTAGCGAAGCCCTGCTCGCCGGCGTACTCAACGGTTGCACTAAACCCATTTAAAGTTCCCCGGAAGCGAACGTTTGTGGGGTCCCAGGTATACTCAAAAGGCCTGCTGCCCAGCGTATCCAGCGCCGGGCCGCCCATTGAGTCGTGCAGGGTGAAAAAGAAGACGCGAGAAGTGTCGCGAGTCCAGTAATCCTGCGAAACATCCATGCTGTTGGCGACGGGCTCGAAAAACGAGATGCGGGAGGGCACAGGACGGCTGCGGTGGAACTCCACTCCGATGGTATAGCCGCCAATCTCCAGCGTGCCGTCGGGGCCGGAGTACGAGCGTTCGAGGATGAGCGGGTCGGGTGCGGCGGGCGGTTCCGCGAATGCTGCGGTTTGAACGCTTAGCACCAGCAGAACGAACGCAATCAGCAGCCAAAGCGTAAATTTCATCGTCCCTCTCCGCAGGATGTTCAGGCAAAGTACGCTTAATCCGGTGTGGGAACAAGTGGTAGGATGGTTTTGGGGTGATGTTTTCTATTGGGTGGTGGTCGTGAATCGCGGCCACTAACGCTTTGGTCGCATGGCCCGATATGCTGGTTGTGCAGGTTCGGTCTGATCTGCACTCGACAATGTATGATCAGTAGGGGTCTCTACTCGCTGGTTCAGAGCATGTCGGGAACTCCGCGAATCTCCCGACTTGCTCGGCAGCAGTAGTGGTCGCATGGCCCGATATGCTAGAAGCCCGGCCGGAAACCCACTTTTCGCGAAATGCCGGCCAAATTCCGGTTCTCATACAACGAACGCTCGAGCGCCATCACGCTGTTTATGAAACACTTCCGCTGAGCTCGATCCGGCAATGAGAACCGACGACTCCTGCAAAAACGTCCGAATTACACTTTCCGGCCAGACTTCTAGAAGCCCGGCCGGAAAGCCACTTTTTGCGAAACGCTGACCAAAATCCGGTTCTCATACAACAAACGCTCCAGCGCTATCACGCTGTTTATGATGCACTTCCGCTGAGCTCGATCCGGCAATGAGAACCGACGACTCCTGCAAAAACGTCCGAATCACACTTTCCGGCCGGGCTTCTAGTGGACTATTGCACCAGGTATGATGGGTAAAGCTTACGTAACTTGATCCGTGCGTCGCCGACCGTGAATCTCCAGTCGATACCGACGTTTTTCTCATTACGTTCATCTGCCCACTGCTTGGTTGCTCTTTGAAACTGCTCCAGCGATCCCATGCGTTCACCTAATGCCTGACGTGCCATGACACTGATCTCGCACTCTGCCATATTCAACCAACTGCCGTGTTTCGGCGTGTAGTGGATTTCCAGTTTTCTGGCTAATCGTCTGGCTTCTGCTGGCGGAAATCGTTTATACAGAGACGCTGTCGTGTGTGTGTTCAGATTATCCATCACAAGAACGATCTTTTTCGCATCCGGATAATCCTCGTCCACCAAGCGTTGAACCTCATCCGCCCAGTCTTCGCGTGTGCGTTGCGTACGTGCAGAAACGCGACGCCAGTTGCCCAACGGCTCAACCATCACGAAAAGACTCGCGGTGCCGCCCCGGGCGTATTCCGAATCCTGTTTTGCCGTACGACCGGGCCGTACAGGAAGCGGATCCCGAACGTTCGAAAGAAGCTGAACAGGCTTCTCATCGAGACAAATGACCGGATAGTCCGGATCAAACGGACGCTGATAGACATCCAGCACATCTTCCATGGCGGCGACGAACGAGGCATTCGCCTTGGGAGGAATGCACCACTGTTCCACTAACCATGGCTTCGTTTCGTTTTTTTTAGCGTGCGCCAGACGGTGCTTGGATCAATCGCGTCCACCACGTCCAGTTGGACCAGTCTATCCGCAAGCAGCACCATGGACCACCGATCATGCCCTTCCGGCGGCTTGCTGCACGCAAGCGTGACCAGTTGGGCCTCTTGTGCGCCGTCTAGTGCGCGACGGCGAATCTGCGGACTCTTCCGATCATACAACGCCCCGTCCAAGCCTTCTGCAACAAAGCGGGATCGAACACGGGCAATCGTCGAAACGGCTGACCCAAGCACATCGTTGATCGCATCATCCTGCTTGGCGGGTCCGCCTTCACCTTGGTCAGCTAAAAGCAGAATCCGTGCACGCGTATGTACACGAGATGAGTGTTTTCCTGCTGAAAGCAAACGCTGGAGCTGTGCACGTTGTTCCGCAGAAAGAACAACCTTCTTCTTCGGCCTCATGAGCTTCCTCCCAATTAGAAACCATAAGGGAGTGTGGCTCAGAGTAACTCGCCTGTCAAATGCCGGGAGAGCCCGAAAACTCAGAGCTGCTGCAATACTCCACTACAAGCCTGGCCGGAAAGTGTAATTCGGACGTTTTTGCAGGAGTCGTCGGTTCTCATTGCCGGATCGTGCTCAGCGGAAGTGTTTCATAAACAGCGTGATGGCGCTGGAGCGTTCGTTGTATGAGAACCGGGATTTGGTCGGTATTTCGCAAAAAGTGGGTTTCGGGCCGGGCTTCTAGCTCACGCCAGAGGTTTGACGGCTCCCTGGTCTTCACAAACCTCAAGCGCTTCCCGAACGGTGCGGGTCCAGCCCGGGGGAACCAGTGACGGTTCCAGCTCGGCCAGCGGCGCCAAGGCGAAGCGACGTTCGGCGAGGTGTTTGTGAGGGACGATATACTCGTCACGGTTGATCAATTCCTGCCCGTAGAGCAGAATGTCGATGTCCAGCGTACGCGGCCCCCAGGGACGGTCCTCGTTGCGGTCACGGCCCTGGTTTTCTTCGATCTGCTCCAGCAGCCGGGTCAGTTCCTTGAACCCGCCGCTCCACAGCAGCTCCACCACCTGGTTGTAGAAATGGGACTGGTCTTTGTCGCCCCAGGGCTCGGTCAGGTAGAGGCGGCTGGTGCGTCCCAGGCGGACGTTCGGGTGGGTCCGGAGCTCGTGCAACGCTTGTGAAAACGCGTCCAGCACATCTCCCTGGTTGCCGCCAAAGGACAGAAAGACCTGTGTGGGGTCAGGCCGTGCGGAAGAGTTCAATTTCGTAGCCTCGGGTTGGTCCCGGCATGGGCGAGCGGTCCTTGTGCATCCTCACCCGGACGGCGTTGATGTCGAAGGCTTTCAACAGGTCCGCGGCGATGCGTTCCGCCAGGGTTTCCACCAGGTTCAACGTTTCGCCGGTGACGATTTCCTTGACCACGTCATGCGCGGCCGCCACATCCACCGTCTTGTCGAGCGTGTCATTCTCCGCCGCTTTGCTGACGTCGAGAAACAGCTCCACGCTGACTGTAAACGTCGCGCCCACTTCCCGTTCGCTGGCCGTGCACCCGTGACGTCCCTGGAACACCATGTCCAGGATGCGGATAATATCGCCATATGATGAAAAAGCTGCGTTTGCTTCCATGGTTTACCCCACTTCCACCAGAACCCCGTGCAGGTACGCCGTCTCCGGGTGGGCCATCGCGATGGGATGGTCCGGGCCTGCTTGCAGCGTCTGCAACTGGGTCAGTTTCTTCCGCGCTTTGCGTCCCGCGCGGCGTGTCAACTCCTGCACATCCTCCAAGGTCGCCAGATGGCTGCAGGAAAACAAGGTACAAAGGCCTTCCGGCTTCACCCAGTCGAGGGCGTCGGCATACACCTGCACCGTTTTGTTAAAGCCTTCCTTTTTCTTTGCTCGGCTTTGGACAAGCGGTGGCGGGTCGCTGATGACCAGGTCGAATTTCCCGCCCAGATCATCCGCTGAAACGCTTTTCTTGAGGAGATCCACCTTGAACAGGGTCGGTTCCGGCAACTCGTTCACTTCAAACGCCTGCTTTGCGATATCCAGCGCTCGTGCGCTCCGGTCCGCCAGGGTCACGTCCCGCGCTCCCATCGCCGCCGCCAGCATGCCGAAGCCGCCGGTGTAGCTGAACGCGTCCAGCACCCGCAGATCCTCGGCCAGGATCGCCGTGGTGCGCCGCGACGGAACCTGGTCCAGGTACGCGCCGGTTTTCTGCCCGGCCTCGGGGTCCAGATCCACCGGCCAGGCCAGCTCATCCAGCTCGTACCAGCGCACCTCGCCTTCGCCCTCGCCGAGGATTTCGCGGCCCACCGGCAGCTTTTCCCGTTCCCGCGCCGGGGTATCGTTGGCCAGGATTACGGTCTTGGGCTCGAACAGTTCACGCAGGATGGTGAGGATGTCCTCACGCCGCCGGTCTATCCCCGCACCGCCGAACTGCACCGACAGGATCTCCGGCCCCATACGATCCACCACCAGCCCGGAGAGGCCGTCCGCCTCGCCATGCACCACCCGGCAGACGTCGTCATAGCCCCAGCGGATGCGCCTTGCCCAGGCGGTCTTGATCCGGCGGGCGAGGAACTCGGCGTCCAACGGCTGCTTGATGTTGCGGTCATGGAGACGTACGGCGATCAGGGAGTGCGGATTGACTGTGCCCGATCCCAACGGCCCGCCGTCAGCGGCGCGCACCGACACATCCTCGCCCGGCTCGAAATCGGTCAGGTTGTCCGCTACCTGGTTGGCGAAGACCCAGAGGTGTCCTTTTCGGACCCGCTTGTCCTCATTTTTCTTCAGCTTGAGTTCGCGCACGTCTTTACGCTTCTCCTTCCGGCGCTTCCGGTTCGTTGTTCGGTTCAGGTTCCGGCTCGGGCGGGGGCGGAATCGCTGCGCCTGCGCCGTCCTGATGCTTCAGCGATGCTTCGATGAACCGGAAAAAGAGCGGATGCACGTCGGTCAGACGGCTCTTCAGCTCCGGGTGGAACTGGCAGGCGATGAACCAGGGGTGATCCTTCAGCTCGATCATCTCCACCAGGCCCTCGTCGGGGTTGACGCCGGAGAAGATCATCCCCTCTTCGCTCAGTGCTTCTTCGTACTTGTTGTTGAACTCGTAGCGGTGGCGGTGGCGCTCGTGAATGAGTTCCTGGCCGTAGGCTTCAAACGCCTTGGTGCCTCGTTTCAGGTGACAGGCCCACGCTCCCAGTCGCATGGTGCCGCCCTTCTGCCGCAACCGGCGCTGGCCAGGCATCAGGTCGATCACCGGGTGGCGTGTCCGCCGGAATTCGCTGCTGTTGGCGTTCTTCAATTTCGCCACATTGCGCGCGAACTCGATCACCGCGATCTGCATCCCCAGGCAGATGCCGAAATAGGGGACGTTGTTTTCACGCGCGTACCGGGCCGCGAGGATCTTGCCCTCGGTGCCGCGTGTGCCGAAGCCGCCCGGCACGAGGATGCCGTGCACGTCCCTGAACACCTCCTCCGGGCCGAATTTCTCCACCTGTTCGGCCTCGATGCGCTTCACTTCCACCTTGGCGTCGCATTTCGCGCCGGCGTGAATAAACGCTTCCGTGATGGACTTGTACGCATCCTGCAACTCGACATACTTCCCGCAGAGCGCCACCTTCACGGTCTTGCTGGGGTTCTTGATGCGGTCCACCAGCACACGCCAGTCTTTCATGTCCGGTTTGCGCGCCTTCAGGCCCAGTTTGCTCATGGCCGCCCGCGCCAGACCCTCTTCCTCCAGCCTCAACGGCACCTCGTAAATCGACGTGGCGTCCTCGACCGCGATCACGTCCTTCGGGTCCACACTGCAGAACAGGGCGATCTTCTGCCGGATCTCGTCCGACACAGGATGCTGCGTGCGCAGACCGATGATGTCCGGCTGCAAGCCAATCTCACGCAGCTTGTTGACACTGTGCTGAGTGGGTTTGGTCTTCAGTTCGCCCGCCGCCGCCACGTACGGCAGCAGGGTCAGGTGAATGAACAACACATCGCGCTGGCGCACCTTCTGCTTGAACTGACGGAAGGCTTCAAAAAATGGCAGGCTCTCGTAGTCACCCACCGTGCCGCCCACTTCCACAATCACGATTTCCGGCTTGGGGGTCTGCTTGGCCAGCGCAGCAATGTTAATGATGATCTCGTCGGTGACATGCGGGATCACCTGCACCGTACCGCCCAGATACTCCCCGTCGCGCTCTTTGCGGATCACAGCTTCGTAGATCTGCCCGGAGGTGACGTTGTTCAGCCGGTTCATGGAGATGCCGGTAAAGCGCTCGTAGTGGCCCAGGTCCAGGTCGGTCTCCGCGCCGTCGTCGGTCACGTACACTTCGCCGTGCTGAAACGGGTTCATGGTGCCGGGGTCGACGTTCAGGTAGGGGTCCGACTTCAGGGTGGTGACACGATAGCCCCGGCTTTTCAGCATCAACGCCAGCGAGGACGCCATAATGCCCTTGCCAAGGGAGGAAACTACACCGCCGGTAATGAAAATGTACTTCGCTTTCGGGATCCGGAGCTTGCGCTTTTTCGGACCACGACGCTTGCCGCCTCTGGGACTCATCTACGGGTTCTCCTCGGGTTTTCTCGGATGGAATGGTGCTCGGCGGAATATAGGCAATCGTGTGTTGAAATGCTGCAAGCTCGCGAGAAGTTTATTGCTTTTGTGTAGCGATAACGAGACTCGTTTCGAGGAAGGGGTGTATCGCCAGTTTCGAGAATAGCCATGCTACAGGCATAAAATACAGCAGATTATAATATATTAATATTATTTATGAAGTTTATTAAATCCATGAAAGGGTTGGAAACGGAGTGAAAACGATTCCTCAGTATGCTCTCGCCCGGCCTCTGTGTTGTTGCCGGACTTGCGATCAATCCTGTTTGTTCTCGCATTTACGGTTGTTCTCACAAGTCCGGTTTGACAACGCCCTGGTGATGTCATTCCTGCGAAAGCAGGAATCCAGACGTGCGTTGGGGGAGACAGGCCCACACAAGCAGGACTCTTTATTGCCTGGCCAACGAGTGTCATTCCTGCGAAAGCAGGAATCCAGCATGCGATCCAGGTGACGCATTCGA